>JAHFGE010000018.1 GCA_023247575.1 Candidatus Omnitrophota bacterium
CCAAGAGAGCAACGTGGGTTCTTTTACCGGAGGTTTTTAATTTTCGTGGGGATATCCGCAACAAAGACATCCTGAACAGGCATGTGAGCGTATTCCAGGGGAAACCACCGAAACGTTTCTAAAACTTGCTGGTCGACGCAAAGTAGATATTTTATTGGGCTCTTTATTAGAGAAGGCTGCGCCATCTAAAGCCTACAATACATCGGTGGCGATTAGCGGCTCTTCGGGGGAAATCGCAAAATACCGAAAAATTCATTTATTCGATGCTAGGGTCGGTGATAAGATCATAGGTGAGTCGGAAACCATGACCGCCGGCCAAAGGCTGCAAAAGATTACCGTCGGTGAATTTAAAGCAGGCTTAAGCATTTGTTATGATTTAAGATTTCCTGATCTTTATCAAAGTTATGCCCGCCAGGGAGCGACGGTTTTAACGGTGCCGTCGTGTTTTACCAGACAAACCGGCACGGCCCATTGGGAGAGCCTATTGAGAGCTAGGGCGATCGAAAATCTTTGCTATGTTCTGGCTCCCGGGCAAGTGGGGGAAGATACGCGCGGCATGGAAGCTTATGGGCACAGCGCGATCGTTAATACTTGGGGAGAAATCATCGCTTGCGGTTCTTTGGATAAAGAAGAGATTGTTTATGGGGAGATTTCTTTAGAAGCGGTCAAAGAAGCAAGAAGAAAATTGCCGGGGATAGTTCTAAAATGGGACAAGGTATGCTTAAGCGTATTAAAGTAGCCGTCACAGGCGCCGCAGGTCAAATTGGTTATGCTTTGCTTTTTCGCATTGCTGCCGGAGAAATGTTTGGCAAAGATACCGAAATCGACTTACAGCTTTTGGAACTGGAAAAAGTCCTGCCGGCCCTAAGTGGAGCGGTCATGGAACTAGAGGACTGCGCGTTCGGGCTGCTTAAATCCATGACCGCCACTAGCGATGCCAGCAAGGCTTTTAAAGATATCGACTGGGCTTTACTGGTAGGAAGCGTGCCGCGGAAAGAAGGCATGGAGCGCAGTGATCTGTTAAAAATTAATGGGGGCGTTTTTATTGAGCAGGGCAAGGCTCTCTCGGCCGCAGCCAAGCCTTCCTGCAAAATTCTCGTCGTAGGAAACCCCTGTAACACGAATGCTTTTATTGCCAAAAGCGTTTGCAAAAATATCGCTGCGAAAAATTTTTTTGCCATGACCATGCTGGATCAGAACCGCGCTACGGCACAATTGGCCCAAAAAGCTGGTATCGCCGTCTCGGAGGTCAGGCGTGTGGCTATTTGGGGCAATCACTCTTCCACTCAATATCCGGACTTTTACAATGCTCTTATTGAGGGTAAACCAGCCACCGAAGTTATCAGTGACTTGAATTGGCTGCAGACCACATTTATAGAAACTGTGCAAAAGCGCGGCGCTGCCATCCTTAAGGCCCGGGGGCTTTCATCTGCTGCTTCAGCAGCCAATGCCGTTATTGATACCGTGCGAGCCATCCGCACGCCTACAGCGGCTGGCACGTGCTTTTCCGCGGCCGTTTCTTCTGATGGCAGCTATGGCATTCCGGAAGGTATTATGTTTGGATTTCCATTGCAAAGTGATGGAGAAAATTGGAAAGTGGTCAGTGGTTTTAATCACAATGATTTTGCAAAGACTAAAATAAAAGCTACCTTGGCAGAGCTTTTAAACGAAAGGGAAACTATAAAAGGGTTGCTTGAATAAAAATTTAATATTTCCTTAACCCTTTGATTAAACGTGAGTTATATTATTGAATCGGGAGAGAAATAAAAAATTCTTGTTCGCCATTTGCATTTTGGCTGTTTACAGGGTATACTTAAAGTACTTTTGTTGGAAAGGGGCTTGTATGGGTATAAAGAAGCTTTTCGTTTTAGGATTAGTCTTGACCTTCTTAACTGGGTTAACCAGTTGTGACCTTTTTTCTCCTAAAAAGACTGCCAAGAAGACCGCTTCCCAGACCAGCGCCTCAGCTGTTGCCAATACGGCTGCTACGGTTAGCCCCACAGATAATAGCTCATTGCCTGCCAATGTCATTGCTCGCGTAGGGGATTGGACATTGACCATGGATGAATTTAACCAGAGACTTAAACTTCTCAAACAAGCTTTGCCGGATTTCAATGAAAACGATCCACAAGTAAAAGCCTCTGTACTTAACGAACTCATTCGTCAGCAACTGTTGGTTAAAGACGCTGAAAATTCTGATATTGCCAATCAAAAAGATATCAAAGATGCTGTCGAAGACTTCCGGCGTACTCTTTTAGTGCAAGAGCTGGCTAATCGTATTACCAAAAATGTTGCGGCTACCGAAGACGAGGCAAGAAAGTATTATGATTCTAACAAAGATCTTTTTGTAGAACCGATCAAATGGAAAGTGCGTGAAATCATGGTTGCGGATGAGGTTACAGCCAAAAATTTATTGGTTCAGGTGTTGCAAGGGGGTGATTTTGCCAGCCTTGCTCAGGCTAATTCTAAAGCTAAATCGGCTTCCCAAGGCGGCGCTTTGCCGGAATTTACTAAGGCGCCTTTCGAGGAGATGCAAAAAGCCATTGCTTTATTGGATGCGGGCGGCACAAGCTCTGGGTTTAAGGGGCCTGACGGGTATTATATTGTACGCGTTGATGATAAAAAGGGCGGCAACCTAAAGCCATTTGTCGATATTAAGGCGGAATTGATTTCCGGACTCACGCTTCGCAAACAGCAGAATGCGATATTAGAATACATTGATCAATTGCGTCAAAAAACCAAGGTGCAAGTCAACAAGGAACTCTTAGGTATCAGTGAAAGCAAATAGCCTTACAACAAGGCAGAAGGAATCTTATGGCCATAGAAAATAAAAAGCAGATTTTTTTAATCGTATTTGCTGTGATTGCGGGTATTGCGGCAACACTGTTGACCAGCAGCTATGTGACCAAAACTATTGGGCAAAAAACTCAGGAGCTTTCCGAGACGTATGCTCAACAACAAAAACAAATGGCCGCTGAAATGCAGCAAAGAAGCGATCAACAGGTCGCTGCTTTAAGGGAAGAGATTAATCGCGTCCGCCAGGAACAGGAGAGTGCTTTGCAACAGGCTCAGCAGGCCGCTTTGCAACGGGCAAAGCCGCGGGCCACTGCTTTTTTAACAGCCAAGACACCTGGGGGCAAACGCGCGGTGACAGTCATGATTGATTCTTTAAATGCGGTGGGAGGGCTTCTTAATGCCGGTGATTTTGTAGATGTGATTGCCCATTTAAATGTGCCGCTAGAGGTCGATCCTGAAAAAAAGAAAACTATTACGGCCGTGGTCTTTCAAGACTTGCAAGTATTAGCTATCAACACCAATTTGGATGAACCGGGTAATTATAATGAACAACAGGCCGCGCCTTCTTTGAAAATAACCTTTGCCGTAGACCCTCAAGAAGCTGGACTTTTGGCTTTTGCTAATAAGAACGGGAGGCTAGAGCTTACTTTGCGCAGCCCCAATGACAATACCAAACAGATGGTCAAGACGTCAACCTGGAAGACCTTGGCGGATTATGTTTTGCAAAATCAAGGATCTGCTTTTGCTGTTCCTGAAGAGGAAGGGCAACCAGCCAAGAAAGAAGGGAATAAACCCTACATCCAGATTTTCCGAGGAGGCAAGGAGCTTTAATGAAAAAATTAACTCATTGTAGAAAATTGATAGAGAGGCCATTCGTGGTGTCTCTATTCATTCTGACACAAATTCCTTTCCTGGCTTGGGCCGAAGAGAAAACCGTTTCGGCTAATGTTCAAGCCGCGGAAGACCAAACACAGGGAGAAAATGCAAAAACCAATAGCGAAACCATCTCTTTTGTTATAGGAGACATACAAGCTATTGAAACCAAAAATTTAACGAGGATTTCTGTGACCAATCCTGATGTGGCAGATATCTCGGATGCTAAACCGGAAAAAGTGCTCATCGTCGGTAAAAAAGCAGGACAGACGGATGTGTTTGTCTGGGATGACAACGGTAAGCGCGGTTTTAGCGTCCAAGTGGCCAGCGAAGACCTCGACAATCTTAAGAAACGCCTGCAAGAAGTTATTGATAAAGCGGGGATTAAAGGGATCATTTTAGATAAGAATATTTACGAAGGAAAGGTTGTTTTATCCGGATCCCTTTCCCAGCGGGATAAGGATCTTTTGGATAAAGCCATGGATCCGTTTAGCGATAAAATGATCAATCTGACCAAAGTGGAAGTTAACGAAGATTTAATACAGATTGATATGCAGATTACGGAGTTAAGTACGACTTTGACGAAACAATTAGGGCTTGATTGGGCTAATTTTACCGGCTCAACACTGTCCACCGTAACAAATAACACCACGAATGCCAATACGATAGGCGGCCAGGTTAATTATCAGGAAAAACTCCCTACCTTGAATGGCAAACCAGAAGATTTTTTTAAAATAGGGAAATTTTATCGCCAAACGAGTCTGGCCGCTGCCATTAATGCTTTGGTCCAGGAAGGCAAAGGCAGGATTCTTTCCAAACCGCGTTTGGTGGTGGTCAGCGGTAAGGAAGCGAACTTTTTAGTCGGAGGAGAAGTTCCTATTCTTAACACGGTTACTACTGCTGGAGGAGCTGGAACAACAACAACCAGCACCACCTTTAAACGTTACGGCATCAACATGACACTCGCTCCCACAGTCCGCGAAGGGAAAATCGAGATTGTTCTTAACGTACAAATCAGCGATATCGATAAAGCCAATGCTGATCGTAATGGAGATCCTGCCTTTATTACTCGTTCGGCCCAAACTCATCTGCTTCTTGATGATATGCAAACCATTGCCCTGGCAGGGTTGATTAAACATAATGACGGAGAAACAGTGAAAGGAATTCCTTTTTTAAGCAAAGTTCCTATAGTAGGAGCCCTATTCCGCACCCGGCAGAACGGCAGCCCTAATGCAGATACTGAACTTGTCATTACTTTAACCCCGACTATTTTAAAATCAAAGAAGTTTACCACCGAGCAAGTCAAACTGCCTTCCAAACGGATGGAGCATTTAACCAAGGAAGTGGAAAGCAATTTTGAAAAAGAGTCCATGGTTACAGTCAAAGAGGTTCCAAAACCAGTTACGACAATAGCCCCATCGGTGGTCAAGTCAGGTCTTTCTATGCCTAAGGTTGTGCCTAACGCAATCCTGTCTCCCTATGTGCGTTCTATTCAACTGCGGATTTCCCAGGCTATTTCTTATCCGTATGAGGCTTTGCAGAAGAATTGGGAGGGCACCGTCAAACTCAGACTGCGTATTCTCAAAGACGGAACATTGGCAGATGCTGACGTGCTCGAATCTTCGGGGCATGATACCTTCGATAAAGATGCGCTTAATACCGCTCGCATTGTGGCGCCTTTCCCGCCTTTCCCATCCGACATGACGCAGGAAGATTTGGTGGTCACTGTTCCCATCATTTATAGCCAGCAGAGCGCGGCCGACACACCGGATTCTCAGAGCGTCGTTGCCTCGTATTAATGGTTCGATTTCGTCCTTCGACAAGCTCACCTCGTGCCGAGCAATTCGGTAAAGGCACTCGGTGCGAGGCAGGACTCGCCCCGAGCGAAGTCGAGGGGCTTCGCTCACCACTTATTTTTTCCCATTCGGGAATGACAAACCTGATGACAAAATAAAAATCCGTGGTAAAATACAGCAATCTTTAACGGATTTTAATAATGTCCTGCAAAATCATAACAGTTTTCAGCAATAAGGGCGGTGTGGGCAAAACTTTTGTGACCGTCAATACGGCCACGGCCTTGGCTTTAAAAGGTAAAAAAGTTCTGGCGCTGGATTTCGACCTTCAGGCAGGCCAAAATATGGCCCGTATGTTCAACTTGACTCCGGCCCACTCCCTCGTCGATTTTTTCTCAGGCCTCGAAACCAAAGAAAAAAATTACGTTATAAAAAAATTCGTTGTGCCTCATTCCAGCGGATTGGATTTCCTTCCTGCCATTAATCATGTGCGCCAGGCCGGACATATCACCGCGGATAATATCCGTCCATTTTTTAAAAAAGCGGCTGTGCTATACGACTACATCATCATCGATGCGGATAAATTTTTTAGCGAAATATTAATCAGTGTTTTAGACAATAGCAACCTGATTCTCCTGGTGACGACACCGGACATTTTGGCTGTTTATCAGGCCAAAAATGGCCTGGAGATCCTGCAGAGTTTGCATTTTCCCTTGAAAATGTCTCGTCTTATTCTCAACCGCGCCGAAAGCCGCGGGGGGGTAGCCTGGCAGGAGGTGCAGACGGTTTTGGGATGTGATATTTTTGCGCTGGTGCCTTCCGACGGGAAAACAGTTGGTCTGGCTTTAAACCGGGGCATTCCCTGTGTCATTGACAGCCCCCGGGCGCGCGTTTCCGAGGTATTTTTTGAATTAGCGGACAAGCTGCAGACGGAGAGCCTGTATGTCCCTTCTTCCGATGTGGTCAAAGTACGCAGCCCCGAGACAGTACTTTCTAAAGGCAATGAATTTTGGGAGAAATTCGGCATAGCCCCCAATGTTTCTTCTCCCATCGAGGGGATTTATCAAAAAGAAGAAGATGAAATCATTAAGTTAAAAAGAGCCATCCACCAGAAGCTGGTGGAGCGCATGAACCTTAAAAAAATTTCCACCGAAGCCCTCACCGATACGCAGCAATCCGCTAATATTCGCAAGGCGGCGGAGAAGATCATCACGGAGCTCTTGGCAGAAACATCGGGTTCTATTATTACTTCCCACCAGGAACGGGCCCGCATTGTTCGGGAAATTCTCAATGAAGCCGTAGGGTTAGGCCCCCTGGAAGATTTGCTGGCTGATACGGACATTAGCGATATCATGGTGAACAACAAAGATGAGATTTTCATCGAGAAAAACGGAAAAATAATCCTCACCAACAAACATTTTATTTCCAATGATCAGGTGCGCGCCACCATTGACCGTATCATCGCTCCTTTAGGACGGCGCATCGACGAGTCAACCCCCATGGTGGATGCCCGCCTTCCCGACGGCTCCCGCATCAATGCCATTATACCGCCCCTGTCCTTGAAGGGCCCCATGATCACGATTCGTAAATTTTTTCAGGATCGCTTTACGGCGGAAGACCTCTTGAATAAATTTAAAAGCCTTTCTCCAGCGATGGCAGACTTTTTAAATGCCTGTGTCATCGGCCGTAAAAACATGATTGTCTCGGGGCCTACTGGAGCGGGCAAGACGACCTTGCTCAATATTGTTTCCCACTTTATTCCCGACAACGAACGCATTATCACGATCGAAGATGCGGCTGAACTGCGTCTGAATAAAATTCACTGGGCCCGCCTGGAGGCCCGGCCTTCTAACGTCGAGGGTAAGGGCACTGTTTCCATACGGGATCTTTTTATCAACAGTTTACGCATGCGCCCTGACCGGATTATTATCGGCGAGTGCCGCGGGGCGGAAGTGATGGACATGCTGCAGGCCATGAATACCGGCCACGATGGCTCCATAACGACCGTACACGCCAACTCCACCCGCGATGTGCTGTCGCGTTTATCGTCCATGGTATTGCTTTCTGGGATCGAGGTCCCCTTGCGCGCCATTTATGAAATGGTGGCCTCCTCCATTAATATCATCGCCCACGTTTCGAGGTTTTCGGATGGCTCTCGTAAAATTACCGCTATCTCTGAATTGACAGGGCACATGGTGGAGGGAATCCCGGAGATGAAAGATGTCTTTGTTTTCAAGCACGGCGGCATTAATGCCGACGGGGTTGTTTTAGGCGAGTATGCCCCCACCGGCTACGTGCCTAAGTGCTATGATGATTTTGTGACCCGCGGCATTCCTTTAAACAAAATGGTTTTTAATGCGCACTCGTGATCAAAAACCTCACCCGACAAACCACCATCGCTGCCTCCGTTGAAATCGCCCGCACACCTTTTAAGCGCCTGCAGGGACTTTGTGGAAGAACAGCCTTGGGGTTCGGGGAAGCTTTGGTGATCACCCATTGCCAAAGCATCCACATGATGTTCATGAAATTTCCTATTGATGTGATTTTTATCGACGGAAAAGGCAAGACGGTCGGCCTGGCAGAGAGAATAAAACCTTTTGCCATTTCACCCATTTTTTGGAAATCATCTTGCGCCATTGAATTGCCCGCTGGTACAATTGAGAAGACAAATACGCAAGTAGGAGACCAACTTAAAATTCTAAATCCTAAACTCTAAATTCTAAACAATGACCAAAACTCAAATGACCAAAATTCAAAACGTTTCGATCATTAGAGCATTTTGGTTATTTGCCTCGCACCGAGTGCTTCGCTAGAGATGCTCGGCACGAGGTGAATTTGTTTAGAATTTAGGATTTCGAATTTAGAATTTTACAGAACTTAATAATTATATGGGCGTTGTTTACAAACTCATCCCAGAAATAAGCTCATTTATTATTGAGCAAAAACGCAGCAATGCGCGTGTGAGCTGCCAGGATTTGGCCGAATTGGTTTACTCTCATTTCGGCCAGCGGATTTCCAAATCGTCCGTCCACGAGCTTCTTAAGACGGCGCAGGTCATCCACCCGCGCACCCGCAGTTTAAAACAAAAATTTCAAATTCCGACGGAAAAAAAGGCGCAGTTGTTTGGACAAGGTTTGTCATCCCCGAAGGTTGACCAACCAATGTCATCCCCGAATGTATTAATCGGAGATACAGAACATGCTAAAGAACTAGATGCCCGACAGAAACATTCGGGCATGACAATCGAGGGCATGGGCGAGATTTTCTTGAAGGCCGCCTTTTACGATCTGTCTTTTAGACCTATCTTAGGATTGCAGGATTACGAAGACATCGGTTCATTAGGACAGGTAGGGGCACGGCATGCCGTGCCCCTACAGATGGATTGGGGATACCTCACCACCTCCGTCGAGTCTTTTAAGGTAGAGTTGGAAGATGGTCATGGTTTTTATATCGACGCACGATGGCAGGGATTGTATGAAGAAAATCCCCATGAACAATCATTGGCGGCGCCTGTTGAACGGGCCATTGCCCAGATGTCGGATTGTTTGTTCAATAATATCAAACCAATAATTATTCGAAACGTAGGGGCACGGCATGCCGTGCCCCTACTACAAGATTTTATATCGTCGTTTGAAAATTTGCCAGGCAAAACCATCAAAAAAATTTCTCTGGCAGCGGCTAACCCCGCCGATGGCGGGGCTAACGGCCAAATTTTAACAGAATTTAATCAGCCTTTAAAGATGAGGAGGTATTTTGTCGTAGGGGTGGTAGCCAGTGTAGAAGATTTTTTCCAAGTAGGGGCCGAGCATGCTCGGCCCGTACAGGTTCTTAAGAAGGATGATAAAAACATTATAACCAATTTAAATCCAGATAGTTGTGATGTATGGGGGATGTATTTGGACAGACATTCTCAAAGCCTGTCGTTCCCGAATGTAGATACTATGTCACCCCCGAATGTATCAATCGGGGGTCCAGGCTTGCAAGAACTAGATTCCCGATTAAAACATTCGGGAATGACAAGTGATGGAGAATGGCTGAAAACCCGCCTTAAAGAACGAGCTTTAATGTTTTTTCCGTCGGAGATGCCGCCGGCGGCCTTGGAGGAAATTTTGGCTTTATCTGGTTTTGTAGGGGCAACGGCCCTGCCTGCCCGCCTCGGCGAGCCATCGGCGAGACGGGCCGGCAGGCAGGATGCCGTGCCCCTACATGAAATCTATCTACAAATCCCCCCAGGATTCCCTTATCTGGCCCATGTCCAAAAAGCAGCAGCCCGCCTGAATAATCTGGATATTGCAAATAATAAAAGAGAAAAATTGAGGATTTGTATTGAGTAGCGACGATAGAAAGGGGTTTCTCAATTTATCCCTTGGAGTATTGACACTGGCTATATTATATGGCATACTTTCATTACGATGAAGGAAAGGATTACCAAGTAAAATACCGTACCAAGTCGTTCAGGATGACAAAACAATGTATTATCGCCCTGTACAAGGGCTTTATATAGATGAGGCCCAAAGATTCCTGGGTCTTGGGTTTTAAACTATGTCACCCCCGAATGCTTTTGTCGGGGGTCCAGAAGTTCTAGATTCCCGATTAATACATTCGGGAATGACAAGTGACAAAGGATGGGACCAAGACAGGGCCAAACGCCTTTACGAAACCAAAATAGGAGCAGCCCAATGAATCGCCTTAATAAGGAAGCACAGAACCTCATCGAATATGCGATTGTTGTGGCTTTAGTGACGGCTGCGATTGCCGCCATGAGCACCTATGTGTTTCGTTCCGTGCAGGCTGCCCAAAAGGCGGTGGATCAGGAATTCACAGGAGAATAGCACTGTTGGTTAATGGCAAAAAAGAATGTCATGCCCGAATTAGTAACTTATGTCGTCCCCGAATGTATTAGTCGGGGACCTAGTACTTGCAAGCTCTAGATTCCCGATAGTCCCGCCATGGCGGGACGGGAATGACAGAATTAAGTAAATGTTCGGGAACGACAAAGTCTAAGGGCCATTAATTACTATAATAGGAGGAAGTATGTTGAGACTCCATAAGAAAAAAGCACAGACCCTTCGATCCTTCGATTCTACTCAGGATCGAACACTGAGCGCAGTCGAACGTGTTCGACTAAGCTCAGGGCAGAGTACCGTTGAGTATGTGCTCCTGGTGACAGCGGTCATTGTGGTTATATTAGTGGTAACCAAAGGATCAGTCACTAGTAAACTTACGTCAACTTTAAACAATACTACAGAAAAAATAGACACCAAAGTAACCGACCTGGATACGTCCCAACAGGGGACTAAGCCAGGGAACGTCTCGGCGGCTAATGCCAGGGTTAGGCAGCATCTGGAGGACAATAAAGTTAATATACTAAACCCTGGTACGACCATACCCTAGTTCATAGGGAGGAGGAACTATGTTAAAACAGTTATGCAAAAATAAAAATGGACAAAACACCGCGGAATATGCGCTGTTAATTGCCCTGGTGATCGCCGGGGTCATCGCCATGCAGCAGTACGCCCAGCGCTCCATGCAGGCGCGTATACGCGATGCAGGCACCTATTTAACGGAGAAGACAGCCGCGCAGGGCTTGGCCAGCGGAGGCCTAACAGCAAAAGCCGCGTATCAATATGAGCCGTATTATCAGCAAAGTAATTTCGCTGTTACTAGAAGCCAACAAGAGAATAAACGCTTAGGCGAAGGTCTGGCAGCTGCTGAAGCACAGACTAACCGCACCCGAACTGGTCAGGAAAGGACTATGTATAGCGCAACGGGCCAAAAGGCGAGACCAGTAGATACAGATATGCCTGGCGGACTCTAATTTTAAGGAGGAAATTTATGATTGCTTACTTTAACCACAAAAGAGGACAAGCCCTTCGACGTTGCTCAGGGTTTGTCACTCAACTCAACAAGGGACAAAGCACACTGGAGTACGCGGTGCTGATTATCATCATCATCGCGGCTTTGCTTTCAATACAAATGTATATTAAACGCGGTGTGCAGGGACGGTTAAAAGCCTCCACCGATGATATTGGTGATCAGTTTTCGCCGGATAACACCAATGCGGTGAAAACGACCTTTACAAATGTCCAAACTAATGAAACCTTTGGAGTAGCTGGACAGGGGGTTTCAAAATCGGAAATTGAGCAGGGGACTCAGGAAAACACCAGTACCACTGAAAAATCCGTTATCCTTAATACTCAGCAAGAGTATTGGGGGGTAGATCAATAATGAGAAAATTACTGAAGAAGGAGATATCCTATGTGGAAATATAAGAGAGAGAGTAAGGGACAGACCCTTCGACTACGCTCAGGGCAGAGTACCGTCGAGTATATTGTCCTGGCGACGGCTGTCATTGCTGTCGTGATTTTTTTTGTAACTAATCAAAATACAGGATTACGGGGGCACCTCACTAATATGGTTGATACTGCGGCGGATAGAATAGATTCCAAGGCGCAGACCTTACAAAATACGTATCATTCGCCGTCAAGATCAGCGCCAGGCCCAATTATTACAGTGGATCCAAATCATCGTGCAGCAATACAACCTAACTAATAAGGGCGATGATATATTACCAGGAACTTAGGAGACACAAAAGTTCAGTACCATGATCATCATAACAGGAGGACATATGTTAAGAGAGTTATTTAAAAATAAAGCTAACCAGGGGCAAAACACCGCGGAATACGCGCTGCTGATTGCCCTGGTGATTGCCGGCGTCATTGCCATGCAGACCTATGCTCAACGTTCCTTGCAGGGCCGTGTACGCGATGCCGGGATCTATTTAACAGAAGGCACCAGGACCATCGGCAACAGCGTGCAGTACGAGCCGTATTACGTCAACGCTTCGTATGACGTGACCCGTGATGTCAGTGAAAACAAACTTCTGAGCGAAGGCTTGGCTGGAGCGAGATCTTTCACCAACCGCCAGCGTACTGGTGCCCAGAGTTCTGAATACGGCACGGCGGGTGTAATAGCGGATACATCACATGGGCAAAGTAACCCAATGCCTAGTGGTATTTAGTGATTGGCAACTGACCACAAGGAGGAGATCAATATGTTTGTTTATTTAAATCAAAAAAGAGGACAGACCCTTCGACGTTGCTCAGGGTTTGTCACTCAACTAAACAAGGGACAAAGCACCCTGGAATACGCGGTGCTGATTATCATCATTGTCGCGGCGCTGCTTTCCATTCAAATGTACATTAAACGCGGTGTGCAGGGACGGTTAAAGACCTCCACCGATGATATCGGCGATCAGTTTTCACCGGACAACACCAATGCGGTGAAAATGACCGCAACCCACCGCCATTCTGTAGATCAGGAGGGGTTGGCTATAGGAGGAGCTGCCGGCCAGGGTAAAACGACATCGACGATAGACCAGGAAAGCACGAAGACGACAGAGAAGTCCATCATCCTCAGGACGAATCAGGAGTATTGGGGAACTACGCAATGATGAAGGTCAGGGCAAAGGCACAGAGCCCTTCGACAAGCTCAGGGCAGAGCACGGTGGAATATATCCTGTTAGTCACGGCTGTGATTGCGGTTGTTTTGATCGTGACTAACGGCCAGAATTCCATATTTCAAAGCCGGTTGACCAATGTTGTGGACATCACTTCCAACAGGATGATCAATATGGCCAATCGCTTGACGAGCATATCGCCGTAGGCGGGGATATAATGTCACCCCCGAATATTTGTCCAACTTTGTCATTCCCGCATGCTTTAAGCGGGAATCTAGTGCTTGCAAGGACTAGGTTCCCGATAATCCCGCCTTGGCGGGACGGGAACGACAAAGTTATAATACATTCGGGAACGACAAAATATGAATTACAAACATAACCATCGCGGGGTCGCTACTATGGCCGAATACGCGGTGACTTTTTTTTTGGTCATTGCCCTAGTCATGGCCATGGCGGTTTATATCCAGCGCACTCTGCAGGGACGCATGCGCGATGCCCGTATTTATATGGTTGAGACAGCCAGCAGTGCCTGCGGCAGCGATTGCTTAAACGCCACCGGGCTGTCGGCAGACAGTACAACCATAGGCATGCAGTATGAGCCTTACTATATTCAGACTAATGCTGTGATTAGCCGCCAGGACCAGAATGTAAAAACTCTGGAAGGGGTAGGGTATTACGATAGTCAAGGGATTCCCAGGTTCGGCACCGGGATTTTCAGGGCCCAAACCAATGCCCAGAATCAGGCCGCCGCCAATAGCAATCAGCTTGCGCCGGCCGCCGCGGTAAATGATAAGGTATTGGGGGCAAAGTAGGGGGCGAGCATGCTCGGTAAAAAAAATTTGTCACCCCCGAATGTCTTAATCGGGGGTCCAGAATTTGCAAGTTCTAGATTCCCGATAAAAGCATTCGGGAATGACAGAGTAGCCCAGAGCATGATCGAATACATCCTTCTCGTCGGCATTGTGACGATTGTTTTAATTTATATGGGCACGGATTTCAAGCGCGGCCTGCAAAGCGTTGTGAAGACAACTGCCGATCAAATGGGAACTCAGGCCAACTCCGACCAGGATTTCAACAGTACCGCCGGATTCCTGGTCAATTCGATAACGAATGCGTCCCAAAGCCACGGCCAGTTGGTTAAGGAATACGTGGGGACCATTACGACGCAGACGGGAGACTACACGCAAGTCCTGACCAACACGGTGACGAAGGCGGGGCAGTAGGAGAAACATGAATAAGGATAAAAAAACATTGTCACCCCCGAATGTATTAATCGGGGGCCCAGACTCGCAAGAAATAGATTCCCGATTAAAGCATTCGGGAATGACAAATGACGGCCAGAGCCTTATAGAATATTCGGTACTCACCATCGTCATCCTCGCCGTATTTTTAGCCATGAACATGTACGTCAAGCGCGGCATTCAGGGACGCTGGAAAGCGGCCGTGGATGAATTCGGCGACCAGTATGATCCGCGGGTGGCCAATTCCCTGGTGAATTATGTGCTCAAGAGCGCTTCGAATACGATGGTGGATGCCGTCACAGATGCGGCGGGGCAAAAGACGATACGGACAGACACCACCAATTCTGTGGAAACCAAGGGAGGCCAGACAACAGTTTTTTCAGTGCAATAAAGGGTAAAGAGTGAAGGGTAAAGAAATAAATGTCATGCCCGAATGTATTTGATTTACTTGTCGTCCCCGAACGTTTTAATCGGGGACCTAGAGCTTGCAAGTCCTAGATTCCCGATAAAAGTCACCGCTTCCAGCGGGATCCCGTCCGAAGGCGGGACATTCGGGAATGACAGAATTAAATAAACATTCGGGAACGACAAAGTTATAAAAGCATTCGGGGATGACATATAATGAGAAAAGTAAACAATAAAGCTCAGGCCATCATTGAAATAGGAATCTTCGGCGCCATTGTGATTTTTCTCCTGGGCGCCATCATCCGTACCCATCTGAGCAACACCCAGGCGCAAAGCCATCAGATTAAAGCCATGAAGCTGGCGCTTTTACAAAGCTTCAAGGGATACAATAACCCCGCCAAACCAAATAGCTCCCACAATTCCGCCACCGTCCTTTTTATTGAAGATCGATTTGCGGCGGATTTAAATAAATTTGGCACGATTGAGCGCACCCCTTTTATCGCCAGCGGTTCGGGGACGATGAGTAACCGTTTGATGTTCCCCATCGATAGCGGGGAGGTGCGGGATAATCTGCCGATCATGGATGTGTTTATCAACGGCCAGCATTTTCCGTTGACCACGGCGGCCTTTGTGTTTCGGCCTGTTTATCAACAGAGCGGTCCCTGCCCGGATGATGCCGTGGCTATCAATGGCAGCAGGGTTTATGGCCAGGAACATTACAACTGCCAGCGCCAGCAGAGGGAATGGGCCATCAGCAGCGGCACGGCACCGCTGTTTTTTAGCATAGCGGTCAATGGCACAGCGCAATTTTGTTCTCATGGCTGTCTTAATGATTTCTTGACTGAAGACCAGAGCTTCAATTTGAAACGCGATGGGGATTTTAGCTCCAATCCTCCTTATGAGTTACATCCCTCTATGGCCTGGCAATGGTATGCTGTCCCGGGGGACAGCGGCCATATAGAGAGTAAGGCCCCTTCGAATACACCGGAGCCGTTTGATGGCAGAATCAATTTTGGGGCTTCACAAAACGGACAACCGGAGCCGAATTATCCATCCCTGGACATGGCCGGCACTTTGCATGAACAAACGATTTATCAAATTACGTACCTGGCTTCGTCCACATTAAATGATGCTCAACATCTTAATAATCCTAGCCTGATTCCTTATAAAATTAACGGCCTATTTTTGTCATTGACCCAGCAGTTGAATAACAGCGGTACAATTAATATCAATGCGTTGTGCCTGTATCATCCTGGTATTGAGGGCCCGCCGCAGATCCCAGGGGCTACCCCGCCGGCACTTTGTCCCTCCAGCGGAACAATTACCGGAGCGGCTGTTCTGGATAGCCAGTTAGGCGATATCGATCTGTCTTTTGATCCCAAGACCTCACAGGGCGGTATCAATCACATAGGTCTGCTGCCGCAGATGGCGATTTTTACCTGGGTGAGCCCCGACGGTACCGTCGGGGTCAACCAGGGGCCTTCCCACGGAGGGACTTATCTGGAAATCAAGGAAGGTCAATTGTATAACCCTGAAACTCATAGAGTGGTACGAAGCGTGAGCAGGACAGATCACGTGGATCTGATTTCACATATGATACAGCTCAGTAACAATACCGGCCGTTTCTGCCAAATCAGTTTGGGAACTGGAATTTCGTGGATGGGCTATCCGGTGAGCTACAGTGATTATGCTCAGGCCAATAATGGAGAAGCTAATCCAGTGCAGGCCTGCGGCGACTGCTGGACGACAAATTTTGCCCTCACCTGTTTTGAGCCGGCCAGCCGTATCCTTTATGTGCGAAGCAGCATCGGAGACACGCATGTGCGCAAATGGTTTACGGATGTAACAAAAGGACTGTAAAGGGGGAGAGAATGTTTATTAATAGTGTCATTGCGAGGAGGCGAAGGCGACGAAGCAATCTTTTTAGAGGACAAAGGGGGACAGTTGAATTCAACTGTCCCCATAAGTTCAAAGCTCAATCCACTCTCGAATTCACCTTTGCTGTGGTGGTGGTGGCGCTTTTGATTTACGGGTTGCTGCGCGTTTTTCGCTGGACCGGCATGGACTATGCCGAACATTCTCCGGCGCAGTTTCAGCAATTTACGGACCCTGATCCCAATAATTTAGGGGGCGATAATTTTGTCCAATTTGAGCAGGCGCAGTTAAATTATGTCGCGGCTGACCGTACGCAGAGAATTGGGGCGTTTACGCGCAAATATTAGGAAAGGT
>JAHFGE010000091.1 GCA_023247575.1 Candidatus Omnitrophota bacterium
GTATGCTCTTTTTAACACGGTTCCCCGATGGGCCTTACCCATTGCCCCATTATATTTAATCTGTATAGGCTATGGCCTACAACGGTTATTAGCTCAAACTAACAAAAATCCTTCCCTTGGAAAATTTTTGCTATAATGCTCCCCGTGGCAAATCCCAAAACATCTATTTCTTTTGAACTTTTCCCCCCTAAAACCGAAGAAGGTTACCAGAAACTTTTAGCAACCATTGAGCAACTCTGTGCCCTCAAGCCCGATTTTATTTCCTGCACCTATGGCGCCGGCGGCGGCAGCCGGGAGAAAACTCTGGACATCGTCGAGCACATTCAAACTCAATGGGGGATTAAAGCGGTGGCTCACTTGACCTGTGTCCTGCACACCAAAGATGAAATCTTGAATATCTTGCAGGAGATGAAACGCCGCCATATCCATCAGGTGCTGGCTTTGCGCGGGGATCCGCCCAAAGAGCATCCCGACTGGCAGCCGGGACCTAAAAATTTTAAATACAGTTGTGAGTTGGTTAGCTTTATCCGCCAGCATTTTGGTTCTTATTTTGACATTGGGGTGGCAGGATTTCCCGAAGGGCATCTACTGGCTCCTAACCGCGATGTAGATGCGCAGTATCTTAAAAGTAAGATCGATGCCGGTGCCGACTATGTGATCACCCAGCTTTTTTTCAATAATCAGGATTATTTCGATTATAGATCCCGATTAAAAAAATTAGGGGTGAATAAACCGGTGATCCCCGGCATCCTGCCCATTACCGATTACCAGGCGCTGATAAAATTTTGCGCGCTGTGCGGGGCCTCCATTCCTGCCCAGGTGCACGAAATTTTTAAACCCATTGCCGATAACCCCGAAAAGATGCTGGAAGCCGGCATCCATTTTGCTATCCAGCAATGCCGCCAGCTGCTTGACAAAGGCGCTCCTGGCCTGCATTTTTACTGCCTGAACAAAACCCATCCTGTGGACGTGATTCTTAAAGCCGTACGGGAATGAAATTACGAACCAACTTTCGGGAAAGGTAACGCATGTAACCGACGTTTAAGTAATTTTCGATCAATAACCTCTGTCTTATAAAGTGAAATTTGCATGGGGGAAGCAGATCTACTCAGGGCGATTTCTACTACTTCTTTGTTATGAGATTTACAAAGGATCAATCCAACGGACGGATTTTCGTGATCCAATCTAATTTTACGATCCAGCGCTGCCAGATAAAATTGCATTTTTCCAATATATTCTGGCTTAAATTCTCCTATTTTTAACTCAATTGCCACCAGACAACATAGAATGCGGTGGTAAAAAAGCAAATCAATCTTAAAATCTTCCCCTCCCACATTAACAGCATATTCCTCTCCGACAAAGGTAAAATACTTGCCGAATTCTAAAAAAAATTGCTTTAAATTCGTCACTATAGACTTACGCAAATCTTTCTCGGAAAACTCATCTTTTAAGCCTAAAAAATCCAAAAAATATTCATTTTTAAAATGAGCTAGCGGTTGTTTATCTTCTGATTTTGCAATTATCGCCCTTGGTTTTTTGGAAAGCATGTATCGCTCGAACAAAGAAGATTCGATTTGGCGCTCTAACTCGCGAAAACTCCAATGCTCATTAATACAAGTCTTTATGTAGAATTCCTTCTCTTGAAGAGAGTTTGTCCTATGCAAAATAAGAATATTATGTGACCAGGACAATTCTCTCAACAGTGTTGAGAGTTTTTCATTCTGGTAGTATGCCTCATATAATTGCTTCATTCGCCAAAGATTCTGGACTGAAAAACCTTTTAATCCGTTAAAAGCACTCCTTAAATCCAAAGAAAGTTTCTCAACAACATTACTTCCCCACCCTAGGCGCTCTTGCTTTTCAAAAAGGCTTCCACCTATATCCCAGTAAAGCTGAATTAACTCACGATTTACTGACAAAACAGCTTTATTCTGAGCGTTACGCACCCTTTCTTTGATTTGTTTTAGGAATTGAACATACTGTGAAGATTTTATTTGTGTGGACATAGTTTCCCCCGCTATGAAATGGTTAGACTGCTTATTAGGGGATCTATATCAACGCATGGGGAATGCGAATGGATATATATTACTACAGACTTTCCATGCGTCAAGGAAAGACAGGATGGGGAAAATCGGTCATTGACGCAACTGGTGAGCCAGAGTAACCAGGTTTTTCAAAGATGCTTCGGTTTCCGGCCAGCCGCGGGTTTTCAGACCGCAGTCGGGGTTGATCCAAAAATTCTTCTTGGGGATGACTTTCAAGGCCCGCCTGGCCACCTCTTTCATTTCATCCACCGTGGGGACAGCCGGCGAGTGAATGTCCCAAACCCCTAAACCGATTTGCCGACGGAATTTAATCTTTTCAAAATGACGGATAATGTCGGCGCGGCTTCGGGTGGTTTCAATGGAAATCACATCAAAATCCATATCATTGATATGGTCAATGATTTCTCCAAATTCCGAATAGCACATATGCGTATGAATCTGCGTGGCAACGTCCGTATTGGTGGCCAGGCGAAAAGAGTTGACGGCCCAATCAAAGTACTGAGGCCATTGGCGGTGTTTAATCGGGGCTCTTTCCCGGATCGCCGGTTCGTCCACCTGCACAATTTTAATACCGGCCTGCTCGTAATCGCGGATTTCCTCCTGAAGGGCCAGAGCAATCTGATAAGCCACATTTTTAATAGGAATATCTTCGCGCACAAAACTCCAGGCAATAATCGTCACCGGCCCGGTCAACATCCCCTTGACGGGTTTACTCGTCAAGGACTGAGCATACTTGATTTCTTTGACCGTCATGGGTTGGGGACGGAACACATCTCCGAAAATAATAGGAGGACGGTAAACGCGGGTCCCGTAAGAAATAATCCACCCTTGGGCGGTGGTGGCAATCCCCTCCAGTTTCTCGGCGAAAAATTCCACCATGTCGGTGCGCTCGAATTCTCCATGCACCAGCACATCCAATCCTAACCGTTCCTGAAAATCAACTGCCTCTCTAATCTTGGATTGAACGTAAACTTCGTATTCTTGTGGAGTAATCTTCCCCGAGCGAACATCGGAGCGCTTCTGACGTACGTCGACGGTTTGGGGGAAACTGCCGATGGTGGTCGTTGGCAAAAGCGGCAATTGAAAAATTTTGTCCTGAGTTTTCCTGCGCTTTTCCAGAGACACTTTTTTAATAAAATCTTTCCTGGCCAAACCAGCCACTTTTTTCTGCACAGATTTATTTTGGCCGAAGATCATCGGTTTGGCGGCCGGCACCTTCAAACCTTGTTCCACACTATCGGCAATCTGACGGATCTCCCCTAACTTCTCCTTGGCAAAAGCCAAATGCTCTTTCAGACGAGGATCCAGGCCCTGGCCTTCGGTGGTAATAGGCAAATGAAATAAAGGCGCAGCATTGGAAATCCATAAATGTTTGACTTTTTTATTTAATCGCTTGATTAACTGCACGGAACTCTTCATGTCATTGCGCCAGACATTACGGCCATCCACCACGCCGGCAATCAAAATTTTGTCTGCAGGGAAACCTTCGCGTTCGATGATTTTCAAATAATCCTTGCCGCGCACAAAATCCAACCCTAAAGAAGCCGCCGGCCAGGCGTAAAGCTCTTTTAAAAAATCCACCTGATCATAGTAAGTCAACAAATGGATTTTGGCACCAGAGGCGGCCATATGCTGATAGGCTTTTTTGCAAGCCTTGATTTCATCCTTGGTCAAATCCAGGACCAAAGCAGGTTCGTCGACGTGGACTTCCCCTACCGTGGCAAAAACCTGACGATAGACTTCCGCCAAATTTTCCAAGAACTCATTGAAACGTGCAGCCCCCGACGGTACCGTCGGGGCAGGGGCTATGCCCTTGCTGAGTTTCAAAAAGGTCAAGGGGCCTATCATAGAGGGAATCCCTTGCGGAAATCTCTTTTTGAATTTCAACGGTATATTCATATGTAATGTAAAACGCGGCTTACTCCAGGAGGAGAAATCAGGGACAAGATAATGGTAATTGGTATTAAACCATTTGGTCATCTCCAGGGCTTGATGACCGCGGCAAAGTTCATAATACTCCTGACAATTGTTGACAGGATACACACCGGTGATGATGGCCGTATCCAGCATGGGATCATAGCCTGAGATGGCCTCCACCGGAAAACGATCGACGCTGGACTGGTAGGCTGCAATGATGCTCTCTTGAATTCTATATAAAGCCTGTTCCAAATCATAGTCGGATATTTCTTTTTTCCAATATGATTCAATAGCCTTTTTGTATTCCCGGTTTTCCCCTAAACGGGGGAACCCATACGCATACGTCTTCACTAAAAAAATCCTTTCATTGAAAATGATTATTTCTTGCCGATATATCTCAATAAATCCACGACGCGGTTGGAATAACCCCACTCATTGTCATACCACGAGACGATTTTAAAGAACCGTTTCTCGCCTTTGAGGTTATTCTGGGTGGTAGCTAAAGAGTCATAAATAGAAGAACGGGGGTCATGAATAAAATCCGTGGAGACCAATTCTTCGTTACAGTACCCTAAGATGTCTTTAAGGTAAGTCTGCGAGGCCTTTTTCATCAAGGCATCAATTTCTTCGATGGAGGTCTCTTTCACCGAACGGAACGTCAAGTCAACCACCGACACATCCGCCGTGGCCACACGAAAAGCCATCCCCGTTAATTTGCCTTTGGTCACCGGCAACACTTCTCCGACAGCTTTCGCTGCACCTGTCGTCGAGGGAATGGTGTTGATCGCGGCGGCACGCCCGCCTCTCCAATCTTTCTTGGATGGGCCATCCACCGTCTTTTGCGTGGCGGTGTAGGCGTGGATGGTGGTCATCAAACCGGTTTCAATGCCAATGCCTTCCTTAATTAAGACATGCACCAGCGGCGCCAAACAATTGGTGGTGCAGGAGGCATTGGAAATAATGTTGTGTTTGGCTGCATCGTATTCCTGCTCATTGACACCTATGACGATGGTCTTCACATCTCCTTTGGCAGGGGCGGAAATAATAACTTTCTTGGCCCCGGCCTGCAGATGCCCTGCCGCCTTTTCGCTGTCGGTAAAAAGGCCGGTTGATTCAACCACATAATCAACCCCTAAAGCTTTCCAGGGAAGCTCCGACGGACTTTTAGTGGCGGCCACACATTTGACTTTACAGCCGTTGACGATTAAAACATCGTCCTCTTGACTGGCAGGATTACTTTTAGCTGTTGAGACACTGTGCTTGAAATGACCATGAATGGAATCATATTTAATTTGATAAGCGAAATATTTCGCGTCGGTGGACACATCAACCACGGCCACCACGTCAATGTCTTTGCCTAAAAGCCCTTGATCACAAATGGCCTGAAATACCATGCGCCCGATGCGCCCGAAACCGTTAATACCCACTTTGATTGCCATCGCAACACTCCTTCATTTTAGCGAAATTTAAATATTTTACTTACCCTTCGACTCGCGTCAACATAAATCACAGCGAAGCGAGTCGAACCACAATAATATCCGCTCTGTTGGTTTTGTCAATAGGATTTAAAACCGTTGGGTGTCAGTTGCTTTAGGCTAAACTATTTCATAGGCCGCACTACGGCCCCGCCCAGGAAGAAGACGCAAAATTCCCTTCTCAACAAGCTCGGTGATCTCACGATAGGCGGTCGCACGACTCACCTTACCCACAGAAACATATTTCCTGGTTGTTAATCCACCTTGGAAATTCCCTTGACCCGCATCCAAAAGAAGGTTAATCACTTTACGCTGACGTTCATTAAGTTCAGTCTGGCTATGTTTTTGCCAAAATTCTGACTTGGCCAAAACTTTTCCAATAATGGTCTTTGATTTTTCCATAGCACGTATTAAACAACCTAAAAACCATGCAAGCCAAAGCGTCACATCTCCATTTCCTTTGGAAACCTCTTGTAAAACGTTATAGTACGAATTTCTTTCTTCCATGATCTGAGAAGAAAGGCTGTAAAATCTTATAGCAAGATTTTCATCTTGGGCTAAAGCCATATCTGTCAAAGCGCGCGCAATACGCCCATTGCCATCATCAAAAGGGTGAATGGTCACAAACCAAAAATGAGCTATCGCACAGCGCAAAAACCCTTCTGTGTTGTTATGGCCTTCTTTAAACCAAACCAGAAAGTTTTTGATTTCCTCATCAAGCCTTTCACTGGGCGGAGCTTCAAAGTGAACTTTATGCCGACCAACAGGCCCGGAGACAACCTGCATGGGTTCAATACGCCATTTCCCCGCACGAATTTTATACAAACCGGAATAACCAGTTGGAAACAAAGCAGCATGCCAACTGTAAAGTCTCTGGACATTTAAAGGCTTACCATGATTTTTAGTCGCATCTAGAAGAACTTCTACCAATCCATCTATATGCCGGTCAACCGCCTTCAATCCTGCTTGAGGTAAT
>JAHFGE010000092.1 GCA_023247575.1 Candidatus Omnitrophota bacterium
TTTAATCTCAACGGCCATTCTTTTCTCCTTTGTGGGCTTGTGGTTTGCGCTTTTGGCGTCTTTTTTGGAATTTATCAGTACCGGCAGATCAAAAGCATGCCGGTGCATAAAGCGATGAGTGAGATTTCCGAGTTAATTTATACTACCTGCAAAGCTTACTTGATTGCGCAGGGCAAGTTTTTACTCATGCTGGAGCTACTCATTGGCAGTGTGATGGTGATGTATTTTAGCTGGCTGCGCCATATGGACGCAGGGAGAGTCGCTCTAATTCTCATATGTAGTTTAGTTGGTATCGCCGGCAGCTATGGAGTGGCCTGGTTTGGGATGAGGATTAATACGTTTGCCAACTCTCGCTGCGCTTTTGCCAGCCTTACAGGCAAACCATTTAAGGTATATTCGATCCCTTTGCAGGCAGGAATGAGTATTGGCATGCTGCTGATTAGCATTGAACTTTTTGTGATGTTATGTATTTTGCTTTTTATAAATCCGGACTATGCCGGTCCTTGTTTTATCGGTTTTGCCATTGGGGATTCTTTGGGAGCTTCCGTTTTAAGAATTGCGGGAGGGATTTTCACTAAAATCGCGGACATTGGTTCTGATTTAATGAAAATCGTTTTTAATATTAAAGAAGACGATGCCCGTAATCCCGGTGTCATAGCGGATTGCGTGGGAGATAATGCCGGTGATTCGGTGGGACCAACGGCAGACGGTTTTGAAACCTATGGGGTGACCGGTGTTGCTCTGATCTCTTTCATCCTCCTGGCTGTTAAAGATCCCCTGAATCAAGCCCAGCTTCTCGTATGGCTGTTTGCCGTGCGTATCATCATGATTATGGCCAGCGGGCTTTCCTATGAGATTAATCATTTTTTTGCTAAGAGGCGCTACTCCGAAGTCAATGAAATGAATTTCGAGCATCCTTTGACCTCGCTGGTATGGATTACCTCCATACTTTCCGTCATCTTGACCTTTGCGGTTTCTTATATTCTGATTCCGCATTTAGGCAATGGGACATTCTGGTGGAAGTTGGCCAGCATTATTACCTGCGGCACGATCGCTGGGGCCGTGATTCCGGAAACGATCAAGACGTTTACCTCCACCGACTCAGAATATGTTAAGAATATTTATCAGTGTTCCAAAGTGGGAGGGACTTCTCTTAATATTTTATCAGGGCTTGTGGTCGGGTATTTTAGCGCGTATTGGATGGGGATAGTTATTGCCTCTTTGATGGGGATAGCTTATTTTTTCAGTGTACTGGACATGGGCCAGATTATGATGGCCCCTGCGGTCTTTGCCTTTGGTCTGGTTGCTTTCGGGTTTTTAGGCATGGGCCCGGTGACAATTGCGGTCGATTCCTACGGGCCTGTCTCCGATAATGCCCAATCAATTTACGAGCTTTCATTAATCGAAACTCTTCCTGATATCAAAATGGAAATCAAAAGAGATTTTGGTTTTGAATCCAATTTTGAAAAGGCCAAGCATTATTTGGAAGCCAATGATGCGGCAGGCAATACTTTTAAAGCCACATCCAAGCCGGTTCTGATTGGGACAGCGGTGGTGGGGGCGACCACGATGGTTTTTTCCATTATTATGATCCTGACCCAGGGGCTGACGGTGCACATCGATAGGATTTCCATTTTGTATCCGCCATTTCTGTTAGGAATTTTAGCTGGAGGGGCCATACTTTACTGGTTTACGGGAGCGACCATCCAGGCGGTGGTAACCGGATCTTACTATGCGGTGGAATATATTAAAGAACATATTAAACTTAAAAACACTCAACGAGCGTCAGCGGCAGATAGTACCAAAGTCGTGGAGATATGTACGAGGTTTGCCCAAAAAGGCATGATCAATCTGTTTTTAACCATCTTTTTTTCAGCCCTGGCCTTTGCCTGCCTGGAACCCTATTTTTTTATCGGTTATCTTATTTCTATCGCCGTCTTCGGACTTTTTCATGCTGTTTTTAAGGCTAATGCAGGGGGAGCATGGGATAATGCTAAAAAGCTCGTTGAGGTCACTTATAAGGAAAAAGGCACTCAGCTCCATGCGGCAACGGTGGTGGGGGATACCGTCGGCGATCCCTTCAAGGACACCTCGTCGGTCGCGATTAATCCGGTGGTTAAGTTCACCACACTTTTTGGACTTTTGGCTATTGAAATTGCCATCCACTTAAGCAGAACCATGAATACGGTCCTGGCGTTTTTATTTTTTAGCGTATCCCTGCTGTTTTTAACCAAGTCCTTTTATGACATGAGGATTTTACCAGATAAGCAATCATAAGATCTAGCCGATGGTGGGCTCAACAAAATTTTCATTCACCGCAATTTCCAGACGGATTTTTCTTAAAAGATTTTCTGTCTCTTTGACTCCGCGATAATATTCCGTCACACCCATTTGCCGGCCATGTCCCAGCACTTCGCTGACGGTGATTAAGTTTACATCGGTAGCATATAAGCGTACTACCACGGAATTCTTCTCGCCAAATTCACACACTCGGGACTTGACATATCCTCGTCTCAGGAATAAGCTACGCATTTTGGGTGAAAATTTAATGGGGGTCCATGATGCTCAAGAGTCAGGTTTTGGATTTTGATTATATTGGCTGTCCCAACGAAGTCCTTCTTGAAAAGTTTCAGACCTCTCTTAAAGGTTTAAGTGATCAAGAGGCCTTCAAGCGCCTTCGAGAATATGGCCTTAATGAGACCGCCCGCAAAAAGAAAAGAAGTATTCTCAAACAATTCTTTTCAAAGTTTTTAAATCCTCTGGTTATTGTTCTTATCGTCATTGCCGTTTTTTCCATATTTTTCGGGGAGAAAATAGAAGCCATTTTGGTCATTCTGATGGCCCTTATGAGCGTTGTTTTGGCTTTTGTGCAGGAATACCGCGCCGGAAAAGAGGCTGAAAAGTTAATTGAAATGGTGCGTGCTACAGCCACGGTTTACCGCAATGGCAAAGCGCGGGAAATTCCTATCCGAGAAATAGTTCCCGGAGACATTGTTGATTTATACGCAGGGGACATGATTCCGGCAGATTTACGCATTGTGTCCTGCAAAGATTTATTTGTCAATCAGGCTTCTTTAACAGGAGAATCCCTCCCTAATGAGAAAGTCGCTGTTCCCATCCAGACTAAAAGTGATTCTCCTTCCGAGCTCAACAATATTGCCTTTATGGGATCCAGTGTGGTCAGCGGGACCGCCTGGGGAGTGGTCATCAGGACTGGGCTTGCCACGCAATTTGGAGAGATTTCCCGCCGATTGGCTAGCATGAGTGTGGCAACAAGCTTTGATAGAGGGATACGAAGATTTACGTGGCTGATGATCTCCCTGATGGTTGTTTTAGTCGTTGTCATTTTTATTATCAACGTTTTATCGAAACATAACATTCTTGATGCCTTTATGTTTTCACTGGCTGTTTCCGTGGGGCTTACTCCTGAGATGCTTCCTATGCTGGTGACGGTGAATCTTTCCAAAGGCGCCATTGCCATGTCCAAGAAGGAAGTCATTGTCAAAAGACTTAACTCTATTCAGAATTTCGGCGCTATGGATGTGCTCTGCACCGATAAAACAGGAACATTAACGCTAGACAGGATAGTCTTGGAAAAATATTGCGACGTTGTAGGTAAAGATGACAGGGATGTTTTAAAATTCGCCTATATCAACAGTTATTATCAAACTGGTCTTAAAAATATTTTGGACAGAGCCGTTTTGAAATATGAGAAGTTATTGGTCGTTGAGTATAAAAAGATTGATGAGGTGCCGTTTGATTTCTCCAGAAAAATAATGTCCGTGGTTGTAGAAGCAGAGGGCAAACACAGGATCATTTCGAAAGGTGCACCGGAAGAGATTTTTAAAAGATGCACCAAATACGTCGTCGAAGATGAAGTGCTGGACATGGAGCAATTGGTGTTGACGGATTTAAAGACGGAATATGATGACTTAAGCGCACAAGGCTTCAGGGTGCTGGCCATTGCGTATAAAGATTTTGATGTCAATAAGAGCGTGTATTCCAAAGACGACGAACAGGGATTGATTCTTAAAGGTTATATTGCTTTTCTGGATCCACCTAAGCCGACTACAAAAAAAGCGATCGAGAGGCTTAGAAGTCTGGGTATAGATTTTAAAGTTTTGACCGGTGATAATGAGTTGGTCACCAGAAAAATTTGTGCGGAAGTGGGTCTCGATGTTAAAGGCCTCGTCAATGGGGATCGCGTGGAAAAGGCCTCTGATGAAGAATTGAGGGAACTGGTCAAGACCACCAATGTCTTTGCGAGACTGATGCCATTACAGAAGGAAAGGATTATCCGGGCCCTGCAGAAAAACAATCATACGGTGGGTTTCTTAGGTGATGGCATCAATGATGCTCCTGCCTTGAAAGCCGCGGACGTGGGTATCTCGGTCAACAATGCGGTCGACATTGCCAAGGAATCAGCAGATCTTATTCTTTTAAAGAAAAGTCTTTTGGTGCTTGAGGACGGGGTATTGGAGGGGCGCAAAACTTTCGGGAATATACTCAAATACATCAAAATGGGGGCCAGTTCTAATTTCGGCAATATGTTTAGTATGACGGGGGCGAGCCTGTTATTGCCATTTCTGCCCATGCTGCCCATCCAGGTGCTTTTGAATAACTTTCTTTATGATGTCTCCCAGGTGGCTATCCCGACGGATGAACTGGATAAAGAATATGTTTTAAAAGCAAGGCCTTGGAATATCGACTACATCAGGAAATTTATCCTTATTCTTGGGCCTATTAGTTCTGTATTCGATTTTATAACCTTCGGAGTCTTGTTATGGATTTTTCATGCCCAGCAGCCTTTGTTTAATACCGGCTGGTTTATGGAATCTCTCTGCACCCAGACATTAGTTATTCATGTAATCCGCACCGGTAAAATACCTTTTATTCAAAGTATGCCGAGTCAGTTCCTGATATTCACTTCCATCTATATAGTGACCATAGGCATGATTTTGCCTTATACTCCTTGGGGAGGATATTTTAAATTTGTCATGCCACCGGCGATGTTCTTTGTGGCGCTGGTGATTATCCTCGCCGCGTATCTCGTTTTAATGCAATTTGTCAAAAGCTGGTTTATCAAAAAGTATGGGTATGAATAGGACTTGCCAAAATATTTTGTCTATCGTATCTATACATCTCTTTTTTTATCTCTTATCGTTAGGGCAGAGCAAAACAATCAAGAAAATTGGAATTTCCATTTCCAAGCCACTGTGATAGGACAAGGGGACCCTAAGTTTCATTCACCCTATCGCGGGAGTTTAAGTCTAAGCCCCAAGGGAGAAATCCGTGAAACTGTTACAACTAACTCAACATAAATCTGTTTATTGTGATTAAATAAAGTGCGCAAGGTTCTGTTTTTTGTTATTCTAAATAGCATTGACGGAAGGATCTCTCATGCCTTGGCTAAAAATATTTATTCTCGCTATGATTCAAGGGGCCACGGAGCTCTTGCCAGTTTCAAGCTCAGCGCATGTTATTGTAGCCGAGAAGTTGATGGGTCTTGATCCTACTGCTCCTTCGATGACGCTTCTTCTGGCCATGCTTCACACCGGTACCATGCTTGCGGTTATTGTTTTTTTCTGGAATTCCTGGAAAGCAAGATTTTTTTCGTCACGGCAGGCGTTTTTAGACTCCGTAAAACTTATTATGGCCGCAACAGTGTTGACGGGCTTTGTAGGTTTGTTATTAAAAACCCTGATTGAAAAATGGGTCCTTAGAAGTACACCGCATGCGGAAATTGAATTGATTTTTGGCAACTTAGGTTTAATTTCAGCGGCACTTGCGGCGGTGGGGATATTAATTTTGTTGGCAGGGAAAAGTAGTGGCCGAGCATGCTCGGCCAGTACGAGGATCCCTGCATGCCCCCCTACATTAAATTTTGGGGCATCGTGTTTAATCGGCATAGTGCAGGGAATTTGTTTGCCTTTTCGTGGGTTTTCCCGCTCGGGAGCAACCATATCTACCGGACTTCTTTTAGGTGTTGAAAAAAGGATCGCTGAAGATTTTAGTTTCGCTTTGGCCGTTGTCCTGACCCCGCCTGTAATCTTAAGAGAAACTTTACGATTACTGAAGGCGCATCATATATCCTCATGGCATGAAACAAATCTTTTTGCTCTTTTTGTTCCCAGCCTTATAGGCATGGTATTGAGCTTTGCCTCTGGAGTTTTGGCCCTTCAATGGCTTTCCAATTGGCTGGAGCGCGGCCGTTGGTATTGGTTCGGAATATATTGTCTGGGTGCGTCGGTGGTCATATTTTTATTATATTGTAGCGGCCTATAACAAGGAAAGTAAATATGAAAAGAATAGCGGTTCTGACCAGCGGCGGTGACTGCCCTGGTTTAAATGCGGTGATTCGTGCTGTGGTTAAAAAAGGGGTAAAGCACGGTTTTGATGTTATCGGTATT
>JAHFGE010000093.1 GCA_023247575.1 Candidatus Omnitrophota bacterium
TTAAAAATAGTGATTGACCCGGGCCATGGCGCGGCGTTTTTCGCGGGCGATGTCTTCGAGGAGCTGGGGGCGGAAGTTATCAAGATTAATAATACTCCCGATGAGGCATTCCCGGCTCACGAGCCCAATCCCAATGAGCCGCGCAATATGGATCAGGCTGCCCAGGAGGTTCTGGTCCATCAGGCGCACGCGGCAAGCGGGTATGACACGGATGGAGACAGGATAGGCATTGTGTATTTTGAGGATGACAAGAGAGTTGACCTGGAAGGAGACGACATCCTTCTTGTTATTTCCACACTTCTGCCCGGGTTATTTGCCGCAGGCGGAACCTTTCACGGATTTAAGCCGGTGGTTGCTTATGACCTGAAATGCTCCCGAGCCTTAAAGGAGTATATCGAAAAAATCTTCGGCGCTTCCGCCGCGGTTGAAACAAAAACAGGATACGTCAATGTGAAGGAGGTCATTAAGGACAAAGAGGCTATTTTTGGCGGGGAGCAAAGCGGGCATATGTTCCCGGCGTGGAATTGGGGATTTGACGATTCCGTATTGGCGTCGGTTTTATTCTTCCTGGCGTTTAAGAATTTTGGATATGATTTCGGCAGGCTGCGCGGCGAAACCGGTTTCCGCAAATACGCCAAGACATTTGATATTCGCCCGCCGGTGGTTGGGATGGATAGGTACGAGGATCGATTGGCATTGTGTGAAAAAATAGGAAAAGAATTTGACGCGCTGGCGGAGAAAGAAGGGTTTGTTACTCGGCAGCAGCAGGATCCCAAAGACGGCGTAAAGATTATCGTCAGCGGCACACAAGGCCAGGAAATCGGCTGGGTGCTGGTGAGGACTTCCGGATCAGAAGCGAGGCTTTCTTCCAAGGTGGAATCCTTGGTGCCCGGGCAATTCGAGAGATTAAAACATCATTTTTATTCGCGTTTTGCCTTGTTTGATGAGATTACTTATGAGGCAAAGGATAATACCCAGCAGGATATCTTGCGTGATGTATTGTTTGCCGACATTAAGGTGCGCCTTGAGCAAAAGGAAGATACGGGCGGTATTATAGACGAAACAGTGAAACTCGCCCGGCGGTTGGTGAGCAAAGGATTTATCGCCTATCCTCATATAGCGGAAGAAGCCTTTGACTATTTATTTAAAGCAGCAAGCGACGGCACGCAAAGGTTATTGATAGAATCTGCCAGGGTGTTATTCGCAGATATCCTGATGGCCGAGTTAACGCGTAACGAGCTTCCTAAATATCATAATCAGCGCAGCGCTTTAATCCAGGGCATTGTTGCTCATCAAGCCCAAAGATTTGAGGGGGTAGGCACTGAAGAGACAAGCCAGAAACTGTATTCTATTTTCTTTGAACCCGTCAGCCACATCGCCAAGGGTATAAAAAGTGAAACTGAAGCAATGAGGGATACAGAATTATATTTCTTGGCGCGTCGGATTGTTGAAAATATTATTCGTCAACATGGCCAATTGATTGTGGTGGCCGATAAAGATAAAACTCTGACCGAGGCGCATGAATCGTTGGATAGACCAATGGCTTTGGCCATCCTTGATTTGATTAAGGCCGGCGCTGTTTTTGTCCTGGCGTCCGGGTCGGATTTAGACCGGCTCAAGAAGGAATTTATTGTGCCCTTACAGGAGGCTGTGGCAGCACAACCTCAGGGGAACATTCATATATATGTGATTGTTAATAATGGTTCCGGTCTTTATGACGTCGATTTAACAACGGGAATATATAAGGAAATTTATACGGTCAAACTTTCCCAGGAGATAGGGTCAGATGCCATTAAAGATGTGGAAAGAATCCTCAGGGAGTTCGTTGACCAGACGCCAGAGTTGAAGTCCTTACGTGGGCAATTAAAGGCTAAATACCCTGACTTTAAACAAATCAAGGCGACTAATTTGAGGGTCAATCTTCAGATTCTAGGGGACATTGGTGATAAACAGCTGCGCAAAAGTTTTGATCCCGACCGTAAAAAACGTTTTGTATGGAAAGAGATCATTCAAAAGCGCCTGGACGACGCGGGGATCAAATTAAAAGCGGAAATTTCAGGAACATCATCGATCAATATTCTTTTGCCAGGCATCAACAAGGGATATGGCATACAGAGGCTTTTCTCACTGCTAAGAGTCAAATATGAACAGATGGTTTTTCTCGGCGATGAATTTGAACAAGGTGGTAACGATCGCCATGCCTTGGATTATGGAGCAGGGGCCGGTATTAATTTTGCCAGGAAAGAAGATGTAACGGATATTAAAAGTGTGCGATTTATGAATTGGCCTGTGAAGGGACCGCAAGGAGCCCTGGAATTCTTAAGAATGGCAACGGACATTCTGTCGAAGTTTAAAAAACCAAACGGCGGCCATGTGCTTGGTCTTGAACCCACCGTGATTTTGGCCGCCATTGTTGGATTGAAATACGCGGCCTCTGCTCATCCCTGGATTGCCCTGGCCGTGGCAGGTGTGGGGGCGCTGGCCGTTGTCTTGGGCGTTCGCAAATTCTTCGCCCGTCGAAAGCCCATGAGGGCGCTGGCCAAGGAAGAATCTGCGAACCCGCGGGGTTTGGGAATAGGAGATCACACGTTAAGTCGCTGGAGGAACGTCGCTGGTTTAATAATGGGGATGTTACGAAAAGTTTCGACTTTCAGCAGGTGGTTGTCTAAGGAAACAACACAATCAGCTCTGGCTGTTAGAGCAATCATAAGGAATATATCATCGTCGGGATCTTCAGTAATTGGTTTCGTGATGATGGCCGGCCGCACAATCAATGTGCGCCTGTGGAGTATTTCAATAAGCGTTTTAGCTTCAGTTTTACTGATAAAATTTTCGAATTTATGGCGCTGGCATACATCAACAAACTCCTCAATTGTTTCTTCGCAAGCAACAGGAATAAATAATCCGGCTGACATAGCGTGGATGATGCGTCTGGATGCTCCAGCAGCGGAGATAATACCGGCGGTAAATACGCTTGTATCAATGACGGCTTTGAGCATGCTTTTGGTTGCGGTGAGTATGTATCTCTTTGAGAATATCGCGGGTAGACGGACGCAATCCTTTACGCGCATCAATACGCTCAAGGATTTTGCGGATACGAAATTGGGCAGTAAAATCCTGCAATTTTTCCGCCAGATTCATGATTTGTTTAGGGGTCAAATCAAGAGTAACTCTAGACATCATCAATCTCCTTTACCGAGTAAGCATACAATACTGTTTAGGCAACGTCAAGGAGAGTTTAAGAAACCAAACGGCGGCCATGTGCTTGGTCTTGAACCCACCGTGATTTTGGCCGCCATTGTTGGATTGAAATACGCGGCCTCTGCTTATCCCTGGATTGCGCTTGCCCCGTACAAGACCCTCTGGGTCTTTACGGGGCTTGCCGTTGCGGGGGTGGGGGCATTAGCCGTTGTCTGGGGCGTTCGCGCATTCATCGCCCGTCAAAAACCCATGCGGGTGGCGGCCAAGGAAGAATCTGCGAACCCGCGGGGTTTGGGAATTGTCAATGTGCCGAATGATGGTGCTTCTTTACCTGGTATTGCTCAATACCAAACCAAATCCCAACAATTAAAACAAATATTAACATTGCTATGGCCATTGATAACATCTTATGCCTCTTTATTATTCGTATTAGGTTGGACGAGTATACCAATGACTCCTGCCGCAACAGAAACCGTCATAATCATTATTTTAGAAATGTTTGACACCCGTTTGACCAGAACCGTGACGAGAACTACGAGTGACAACAACCCCCACCGCAATAGCAAACAGGGTCATAAACGAGAAGAACAGAATCAAATTATTCATAGATGGCTCCTTTCAGTTCTAAGAATAATTGTAGCAACACTGAACCAGGCAGTAAACATAAATGCGCCAAAAATAACAATGGGGGTATCCAGATCTTTATTGACTAATTGGGCTAATACTAAGGTAGCAAAAGTCAACTTACTTAAGTCAAAGAAGGTTTTGGCCATTTCTCGTTTTTGGTCTTGGTTAAAAGGCAAAGGTGAATTAAACATACAAACTCCTCGCATGTTAAATTTGCCTGGGGAAGTGGCGGGGTTAATCATTCGATTTATGTTAACAGTTTGGGGAAGGACTGGGAAGTTGTTAACAGAAATTAGCTTAGCATTGTTTGCAGGGACTGTCAATCCGGCCTTTGGCGGGATCAACGACCAGCCAATGCAGGTTGTTCATTCTGGCAGCGCTTGGTCGATAACGTCGGCCACAATTTTTGCAGTTATGTCCAATACGGCTATTTGGTTGTCGATAGGCCTTGTGCTGATCGGGGTCATTTATTTGTTAAGCAGGATTAATTGGCAGACCGTGGTTTATCGTTTACTTTATATCCATCTGGATAAATGGCTGCTGGCCGTCTATCCTCACCGGATAAGACGGTGGTGGAAGGACAAGAAATTAAACTGGCTCTGGAACCATGTCCTGGCCTTTGATGTGCGCAGTATGTCGTCCGAAGACCTCAGGAGACGCTACCGTCACATCACCATCTTTTTGATTGATGCCTTGGAGAGGGAATTTGAGTTCAAGGGAAAACAGGCAAAGCTTCTCTCTGAGCTGCGCGCAAAAGTATTGAACAGACGCATGGTGGATTATCCCCGACAGATCAAGGAAGCATTCGAGGCCATAGGCTTAGATCGCCAGCCTCTTCTCCGCCGGAAAAGGGGGCGTGTTATTAACTTGGACAAATATTCCGTGGCCCTGGGCGCGCTCTTTCACGATCTTGATGATTTGGAAAACCCCTTGGCTTTGAATGCAGAGCCTTTTATGAACAATATTGTCCGCAGTGTCCTTAAACCCATGGATGTCGAAAAGATTTGCATGACTCGAAGAGGCTCCTATCATTTGTGGACTGATAGCGTCATTATAGCCATGCCGAAGATGTATTTGTATAAAGGCAAAAATGCTCTTTATCCTCCCGCTATTCATAAAGGATTTGGAGAGCAGGACCCCAGGGAACCAATGACAGACCAGGAGAGGACGCTACAGCAAAAGACCAGGCAGCTTATAGACCATGTGGGAATCCTGCTTGGGCAGGGGCTTTTGCGCGGCAGTCATATGGCGGATTATTATGATGATTTCAGAAATACATTTGATGAACTTAAAGAACGGATTACCGTGGTCTGCGTGGAATCGCCGATGCCGGATCTGTTGACGGACTCTCCCTACCGTGTTATCCGGACAGTCAGCGCCGGGCGGCGGCGTATGGTCATGTATGTACCAAGAAAATTTTTAGAACGTTTCGATTTGGATAAGCCCAAGGACAAAAAACTGGCTACCATCTTCTTCATGTATTTGCTGGAATGGGTTTATCTATACAGGCGCCTATCGGATGACTTCACGCGTAATTTAAACGATAGGGAATACCAGAAATTAAATGATACAACAGTTCGTTTTGCCCAGGAGAATCTCTATGGTTTACTCGAGCCGGCGGAAGTTCAACAGTTTTTGTTTGGGCTCATGCAGGAATCAATCGTGGCTGAGACTGTGCATTTGGTCCCCAGATTGATTGAAGAGTACCGCCAGGCCCGAGTGGAAGCTGCTGAGCTTTTGCGACAATATCCTGACGGTTATAAGAGAGATGAGAGGTACAGGACGACTCAAGGGGAGTGGTTAACCGATAATGATTTAAGGGATATGTTTGGCCGCAGTGAAAGGCAGTTTAAACACCTGATGACGTTTTTTAATCTTTTGGGTGATACTCACAGAGCTGCTGAGGCCTATAAAGAAATGAAGAAAATGAAGCGTATCAATCAGCGCAGCGACTACGGCCTTTATCCCGCCATCCAGCAGGCGGAAATTACCATGGTGGCCTTGCGCTATGGTTATTATAAAGAATTCTTAAGAGAATTTAAGATTCTCAGCACTGCCCGTGGCTTTCCTTTTGCTCCTATGGTTGCGACCTTGTATACACGACATGATCAATTAGTTTATCTGCGCATGCAATTGATGGCGGCACTTTCTAAACTTGAACCGGAAACCAAATATATCCTTAACTATATGGCTTCTCAAAGCCCTAGACCTAAACAACTAGGTCGGATTTTAGTCCGCGCGCAAGCCATGATTGATAAAGCCAGGAAAAATTACGCTCATTATGGCCTAGAGCCCTGGCCGTCTGACTTCTGGATGATGCGGCGTCTTCGCCTTAAGGAACTTTTGGGTTCAAAATTAGGAGGGGCCTTCTTGACTGTCAGCCTCTTGTTAGGTGTTTTTTGGTGGTCCCCTGCTTTGTCAGACCAGAGTGTGACCCTGGCGTGGGATCCCCACCCAGACTCCAGGGCCGCTGGCTACAT
>JAHFGE010000019.1:0-13874 GCA_023247575.1 Candidatus Omnitrophota bacterium
GGGGCTGATTGGGCTGCGATTGCTAAGATTGTCGATATTCGACATGGTGATTTGGAAACATTACCTGCTGTAGATCGCGCGGCTGTGGCTGGCTCTGTTGGGAATGTGCGTCAATTAACATGGAAAGCTATGGATATGGGACCACAAGTGGATGCTGACCATATTAGAGGGGCACTCAACAAAAGAACAGCTGATGGTGCGATGCTTTCAGTCCGTCAGGGATTTACCACGCCAGAAGGACAAAGGCCGGAAGTATTCACAAATATTTATTCCTCTTTTCAAATCATATCCTTATTAAAACGGCCTTTAAATCAGATTCCCGATGATGTGATAGACGCTATTAAGGGTTATTTGCAACAGGAAATAACTAACGGCCACATTAAAAGCTTTTTGGTCAATGATTTTCAAGGTAGCGATGTTGATATCCATGTGACCCATAATTTTGGCCCATTAAATGTTTCAGTTCATCAAGTTGTATTAAATGCTATTAAAGCTGGTTTAATTAAAGCCCAAGAAATGGAATTATTAAACCAAGATGTTAATGCTTTGGCATTGCAAAAGCTTGCAGAAACTTTAAATGTAAAGAGTAACGAGCATACCGTCACTGAGCGGGGCGCTGAATCCGTGGTCATTTCTCGCGGTATTAATGTTGGAATGGGTGCCGCTAACATCAAGCTATTTCATCTTTTTGCTGTCCCAGGTTCTACTCCTCGTCAGAAATTAGGTTTGAGTAAGGCGCCGGGGGTGCGTTTTACTGTCCGACGGACTAAGGATATATTAGAGAATAATCTTAACGGTCCAGTGTGGGATTTTGAAATTTCCGAAGCTAGAACGGACAAACAGGGCAAGGTTTGGCCATCCAAGAATGAAACTACAAGTCTTTTGGCATTAGCTTCCCAGCCCAATGACTATCAAATTGTAGCTGTTTATCCCGTTGAAGGAGGCGCTTTACCATCTAATGAACCTTTGGCTACAGTTGTCTATCAGCCAGTTTATAATAAAGGAAAGGCCGCCGTTTCTTTAAATCCAACTATTATATTTCGTAGTCAAAGCGGGGCCGATGCTGTAGGCGTTATTGGTACAATGATGGAAACTCCCAACTTTGTCCCTGGTGGGGAGAATGGGGAGCATTATGTAGCAACTTCCCCGCTTTCCTTAAAAGAAGCCCGTCAGAAAATATCTGTCACGGGGGGGGGTATTGGATACTTTACCGTATACGGGTATCAGTCGCGCAATAATGGCCAGATTCCTCCTGAACGTATGGGAATCATAGACCACGTGGGAGTTAATTCACCTGGTGTTGAACCGGAACGTCGTTTAGCTGTCAGATTAGGTGAAGTCATGGCCGATCATCAATGGGATCAACCTGGCTTAACACCTGCTGCGGCTGAGGCCAAAGTTGAACATTTGAGACAACAACAAAATTCTCTCTTTGTACGTGCGCCTAAAGATGGCGAAGAAGATACGTATTTAAGTAAATTAGAAAATCAAGTAGAGCAAGGTAGCCTTATTACCATTACCGATGATAAAGCAGATATGGGAGGATTATTAGGACACACCGCCGTGCCTCCGTTTATGACCGCTGTTTATCGTGCATCTATGTTAGAAGCCGTCGAGCAGGGTAGAATAGTCAACGGGAATACATTTGGTGATATCAGAACCGGTCGCTTGGAAAATGATGAAAATCTTGGTGTAGGTGATGATGGTCACATGATTATGTTAGGGGATAAAAGCCGATTTGGCCAAGAGGCGCATAAATTAGCCTTTAGAACATTTACACGCGCTTATTTATTTTCAAGCGCCAATGGGATGAAGCCTTATGGTGAAGGACAAGATTATCAAGGAGCAGAGGCTAAAGTAGCAAAACAGAAGCCATATGCTTATTCTGAATTTTCAGAACGATTCTTTGAACTTCTACGTCAAGCCATGCCCAATGATTATATGTGGATGATCGATCCTATATACACAGGATGGAAAGATTGGCAAACTAATGGTCAAAGTTCACAAACATTAACCGAACCGTTTAACGGAAACGTATCCGCGCAGGGTATAGGGTCAGCCCGCTATTTCTTAAATCCTAAAACAGAAAAAAATTTTATAGTTGTGGCTGGTGATAAAATGGGGCCTCCTGCCTTAAATAGGCCTATTCGTGAAGGCGTCTATGCGGCTTTAACGTCAGGGGCTTTCAAGAACGGTTTAGTATTTGAAATATGGGATGCTAAAGCATTTAATGAACAGGGTGACATTGCTGCTGAAGATTTACCGGTTTCAAAGGAAGAAGTTAAAACATTGAATATAAAATCAGGAGAGGATAAGCAATTTGTAGATACTGCTTACCAAGACGGTCATTTAAATTTAAACCTAAGCGCAGATGAGAAAAATAGATTGTCTAAGATTCTCAAAGCAAGCGGATTTGTTCCTGCCAAGAGAATTTTCTTGGACGCTCAAGCTGATCGGGATGCCATTTTACGCTACCTGGCTGATTCTGATCGTTTTAATATTAAGCATGTATGGGGCAAAACAGAATCTGGATGGGATATTAGTAATCCACAACAATATTTGGATAGGCCTGTCTTGGCCAGTTCTATCACTCGTTTAGGTATTTTGACCGGTGGGGAATATGTTGGTAAAGATGATCCTGTCATGGTTGGACATACCGATTTAATGACTCACATCGTTGAATTCTTTAAAACCCGTCCTTTAATTGTGCAAGGAGACATGAATGGGTCACATTGGTTACAGTCTATTCCAACGGCCTTACGTAATGCTGTTGCGACCAAAGACAGTCACCCGATTATGGTTGCATTGAAATATGATCTTTCCGACGACGGTACTCAAGTTACAAAAGTTGAAGACTTAACAGGAAAAACTGACTTTGATGAAGTTAGATTCAAAGCACTGGAATGGAACCGTGAACTTAGAACTGCTCAATTAGGACAATTCGAACCTTTGGGGACCAATGCGCGTACCGTTGAAGGTTCTTATGAATTGGCCAAAATTTTGCGTGATTTAAATAGAGCCGATTCACCATTCTTGAGAAGCAATAAACAAAAACAAGAACCCGAAAGATTTGTTGCTCAACTTCCATCTGACCACATGGGAGAGGTATATCAATCGGTAGATCACGCCGCTCTTGCTGTGATTCCACAGCAGCGTAATGTTTCTTCTACTGATCCACTAGGTGGTATCGATTTACGACCCGAATGGTTTGATTTACAGATTAAGCGTAATGGTAAAGGTGTGCCATTGCCCGTCAGTCAACAACCTATCGGCACTATGAAAATTCAGGGATTTATGCCCGTAAGCATTCAGTTTAAGCCGATTACTATGCCTGATTTTTTGAAGGTTGGAAGTACAAAAACAGCCGAACCGCAGTTAGCAAAGATTTAAATTGAGCCTGCCCCCAATTTAATACCAGCCAGTTTTTCATGGCGGCAGTACCAAACCTCTTGCAATTCTTCCTAATCCCGCTAGAATAATTTCGTTCTAACCGATTTCCCCGATCGGACAGTCAAGTTGATTTAATGAGACAACAGCAATTTTGTTTCCTACGTGCCCTCCAAGCGTCAGGAAACTTTAAACCCACCATAAGGAGGGGGCCATGAATTTACAAAAAATCAGTACTCAAAAATCAGTGTTTGAAATCATCAAACAGATTAACCAGGAAGGACAGGAATTTTGGTTTGCGCGTGAGTTTCAGATTATTTTGCAATACAAAGAGTGGCGCAAATTTTCTGGTGTCATAGAAAAAGCCAAGGAAGCCTGTATTAATTCTGGCCAAAGAGTTACGGACCATTTCGTCCAAGTGGACAAAATGGTCACGATCGGATCGGATACACAACGATCTGTAGAGGATTATCAATTATCTCGTTACGCCTGTTACTTAATTGTCCAGAATGCTGATCCATCCAAACCTGTTGTTGCTTTAGGTCAGACCTATTTTGCCATTCAAACACGTAAACAGGAATTAATTGAACAGGCTGAATATGCGGCTTTAAACACAGAAGATGAAAAACGATTATTCTTACGTAATCAGTTAAAGGTGCATAATGTCAGATTAGCGGGTGTGGCCAAAGAGGCAGGTGTTATTACCCCCATAGATTATGCCATTTTTCAAGATCACGGCTACAGGGGGCTCTATGGAGGGCTTGGGGCCCAGGACATTCATGCTAAAAAAGATCTTAAAAAAGGACAGCAGATTTTAGATCATATGGGAAGCACAGAATTAGCGGCTAATTTATTTAGAGCCACACAGACTGAAAGTAAGATTAAACGCGAACAAATCAAGGGTAAGAGTAAAGCCAACCAGACTCATTATGAAGTAGGCCAAAAGGTACGGCAAACCATCAAGGAATTAGGCGGCACAATGCCTGAACATTTGCCGGTAACAGAGAGTATTCAACTGGTCCAAAAGAAGTTAGTTAAAAAGTAATGGCAAGTGTCTCCAGGGGAGTAGCATCACTTTCGTGACAAAAATTTTTAACGTGCTATAATAAGATTAATCCTGCGCTGCGCGTGAGGGCTCGGATGTATTGAACCACAAACACAATACTAGGGAACTGGTTCTTCCCGCCAAAGGCGGGATACCGGTGCCCACTTTGAGAACAATGGTTCTCCTTACACCAAACCCCACGGCAGAGGCGGGACTTTTAAGCCCTGCGAAGTCCCGACGTAACGTCGGGACGAAGCAGGGTTTTATTCTCTATGGCTGACCTTTTCGATTCCACAGAAACAATGGTCAAAGATGCTCCCCTGGCAGCACGAATACGCCCTCGTGATCTTCAAGGGTATGTTGGACAAAAACACATTTTGGGTCAAGGCAAGCTTTTGACTCGCGCCATTGAAGCTGACCGCATTGCTTCCTTGATCCTCTATGGGCCGCCGGGTTCAGGAAAAACCACCTTGGCCTTGTGTATTGCCCACCAGACTCAATCCCATTTTGAAAGACTCAATGCCGTTTCTTCCAATGTGGACGACATGCGAAAAGTCATTGCCGCTTCTCAACAGCGTCGGGCGATGAGCGGCAGAAAGACCATCCTTTTTATCGACGAAATTCATCGTTTTAATAAAGCCCAGCAAGATGTTCTGATGCCGGACATTGAAGAGGGCAACATCATTCTTATAGGGGCCACAGTCTTTAATCCATTTTTTGCTCTTGTTTCGCCACTGTTATCGCGATCGCTGGTGTTTGAACTGCAACCCTTAAGCAAAGAGGAGATTCTCGAACTGCTTCATAGAGCATTGTCGGACAAAGAAAGAGGCATGGGCTTTTTGGATATCGAGGCTGATCCAAAAGCATTAGAATTTCTGGCGGAGATTTCGGATGGGGACGCTCGCAAAGCGCTTAATGCTTTAGAAATCGCCGCTCTTACGACTTCTCAAAACGCTCGAGGGAAAATCATTTTGGATCTTGCCATCATTGAAGAAAGCATTCAGAAAAAACAGGTGCAGTATGATGCCGACGGGGATCAGCATTACGACACTATTTCCGTTTTTATCAAATCGATGCGCGGCTCTGATGCGAATGCCACACTGTATTGGATGGCCAAAATGATTTATGCCGGAGAAGACCCCCGATTCATTGCGCGGCGCATTGTCATCTGTGCCAGCGAAGACGTAGGCAATGCGGACCCTCAAGCCCTGGTGGTGGCTGCCTCAGCCATGCAAGCCACAGAATTTGTGGGATTACCAGAAGCACGCATTATTCTTGCCCAGGCGGCGGTGTATGTGGCCTGCGCTCCTAAATCCAACGCCGTCTATTTAGGCATTGATAAAGCTCTGGCGGATGTCAAAGATAAACGCATTCAAGCGGTGCCACAACATCTTAAGGATACACATTATAAAGGCGCTGCTCAATTGGGGCACGGGAAGGGGTATAAATATTCGCATGATTATTCGCAACATCATGTCCAACAACAATACATGCCCCATGAAGCCACCTATTACGAACCCACTTCCCAAGGTTTTGAAGCCAAAATCAAAGAGCATTTGGACAAATTAAAGAAGGCTAACTAGACAAGGGATAGTTGCGCAACCACTCCCTTTATGCTAATATAGCGCCACATGAAGGACAAAAGTTCTTTAAGGAAGCATTATTTAGATCTTTTAAAAAAGCAGGCGAGCGGTGATAGGCGGGCCAAAAGCCATAAGATTGCCCTTAAACTCTTTAGGCTGGAGGCCATTAAAAAGGCTAAGACCATCCTATTTTACGCACCCCTGCCGGGCGAAGTAGATACTTTCGCGATGATAAGTAAGGCTATTCAACTGAAAAAACGTATTTGTTTACCAATTTTGGTACGTGATCAAAGGACAATGATTCCTACATTAACCAAATCCGTGGAGGATTTAGAAAACGGTGTTTATGGCATTCCCCAACCGCGGCGTGATGTTTCTTTGCAGATTGCTCTTAAAGACATCGACGCGGTTATTGTGCCGGGCCTGAGCTTTGATAAGCTCAATAACCGCCTGGGCCGGGGGGCCGGTTATTATGACCGTTTTTTAAAAAATCTTTTTTGCCATACGGCCACCATTGGCCTTGCCTTTGATTTTCAGTTGACTGATCGCCTTCCTGTTCGAGGGCACGATGTTCCCGTGTCCCTTGTCATCGCGAATTAAAGCTTCGATTTGATTTGTAGAAAGGAGTACCTATGGAAAACTTAGGGCAAGTATTTATTTTGATTTTCGCCGGCGTAGGCTGTATTATTGCCGGATTCTTTTTAAATTATTTTTTATCGACTAAACGTTTCAAAGCAACCAACAAAGATGCCAACGATATCCGGGAATTGGCTAAAAGAGAAGCGGAGGCTATCCGTAAGGAAGCTGAGATTCAGGCCAAAGATGTGATGTTGAAGATGCGCCAGGAGTTTGAGATCCAGACCAAAGAGCGACGGGAAGAGCTTAATAATGCGGAGAAGCGCATTTTGACCCGGGAAGAAAATCTGGACAAGCGCGTCGATTTATTGGAGAAAAAAGAAAAAGATTTAGCTACTCGCCTGGAAGCTTTACGTGAAGGTGAAACTAAAGTCAAAGAAAAGACCGAAGAACTCACCAAAATTCTGGCCGAGGAAAAGCATAGGTTGCAATCGGTGGCCAATCTTTCCACCGAAGAAGCTAAGAAAGTTCTCTTGCTCCGTGTGGATGAAGAATTGACTGGTGAAAAGGCCACGAGGGTCCGTCAGATGAACGAAGAAATCAAAGAAGCTGCCGATAAAAAGGCCCGTGAACTTGTTACGATTGCCATTCAGCGTTGTGCTTCCGACCATACGGCAGAAACCACTATTTCGGTGGTCCCTTTGCCATCCGACGAAATGAAAGGTCGCATTATTGGCCGCGAAGGGCGCAACATCCGGGCTTTGGAGCAGGCCACAGGCGTGGATATTATTATCGATGATACTCCGGAAGCCGTGACCATTTCTGGTTTTGATATGATGCGGCGGGAAGTTGCGCGTATGGCGATCGAACAATTGATTGCCGACGGACGTATCCATCCTGGTCGCATTGAAGAAGTGGTGGTGAAAGCCAAGGAAGAACTGGAAAACAAAATTAAAGAGGCGGGAGAGCAGGCCGCCATCGATCTGGGGATTCACGGGATGCATCCTGAGCTTATTAAGCTCGTCGGGCGCTTGCGCTATCGCACTTCCTTCGGCCAAAATGGCTTAAGCCATTCCATCGAAGTGGCCAAGCTCATGGGAATTATGGCTTACCAACTAGGCATCGATGTCAAAATAGCTAAGCGCGCCGGCCTTTTACATGATATCGGTAAAGTGGTTTCTTCCGATGTGGAAGAAGGGACGCATGCTATGGTGGGGGCCAGGCTATGCCGCAAGTATGGTGAAAGCGAAGAGGTGTCTTATGCCGTGGAAAGTCATCATGGCGAAGTGGAAATGAATACACTTCATGGTATTTTAGTGTCTGCGGCAGACGCGATTTCCGCGGCTCGTCCAGGGGCACGCGCCGAGAGCATGGAAACCTATATCAAGCGTTTGGAAAATTTAGAGAAGATTTGCAATTCGTTTAAAGGAGTAGAAAAATCTTATGCCCTTCAGGCCGGACGCGAGATTCGCGTGGCCGTCGTACCAGATCAAATTAACGACGATGAGGCCATTGTCATGGCCCGCGATATCCGCAAGAAAATCGAGGAGGAAATGGAATACCCTGGCCAAATTAAGGTGACGGTGGTCAGGGAAACTAGGGCCATTGAATATGCAAAATAAATTATGAACATTTTATGCATTGGCGATATTGTCGGGCGGCCAGGACGAGCAGTTTTGGCCAAAGTCCTTTCGGGGGTCAAAAAAGAATATGCCGTTGACTTTACGATGGCTAATGGAGAGAATGCCGCTGGAGGCAGCGGAATTCTTCCTCAACAGGCCGAAGAAATTTTTGGCTTAGGAGTTGATGCCATCACCTTAGGGGATCATGTTTGGGATAGGTCAGGAATTCATGTTTATCTGGAGGGGAGTTCCAGGATTATACGGCCGGCCAATTTCCCTGATGGTGCACCAGGACGAGGCTGGACGGTTATGGAAGCCGCCAACGGCATTAAAGTTGGCCTAATAAATCTTTTGGGCCGTACTTTTATGCGATATAATATCGATTGTCCGTTTAGAGCTTTGGATAGGGCTTTGGCCGATATAGGCTCTCAAACCCCTGTGGTAGTGCTTGATATGCATGCCGAGACAACCAGTGAGAAAGTAGCTATGGGGTACTGGGCCAATGGGCGTGTGTCGGCCGTGGTCGGCACCCATACTCATATTCAGACTGCCGATGAGAGAATTTTATCTGAAGGCACGGCGTATATAACGGATTTAGGCATGAGCGGTCCTTATGATTCTGTCATCGGACAGGTTAAGGAAAAAATTTTGAAACGTTTTTTGACAAGTCTTCCCCACAAATTTGAAGTGGCCCAAGGGGACGCAAAGTTATGTGCCGTCGTTGTTAGTGTTGATGAAAAAACCGGGCGGGCCAGCCGTATTATCCGCCTCCAACAAGGATAAACATGGTTTGGGATGGCTTAAATCGTCGAAGATTCCCTCGTGTTGTTTTCCCGTGCCTCATCAAAGTTTCTTCTAAGGGCGGTGAAAAAGAAACCATTCTGACCCATACGCAAAATATTGGTGTGGGTGGCGTAGGTGTGATTGTTAAAAAAGAATTCAAACTTTTTGCTGATGTGGAGCTGGAAATTGATTTGTTAGATGAGTTTGATCACATTAAGACCAACGGCAAAATCGTGTGGGCGGTACGGAGAAAAGCTGCCGAAGAGATCAAACCCATGTTTTATGATGCAGGAATTGAATTTGTTAGTTTACCCGATCGTCAAAAAGGACATCTTCAGAAGGTTATTGATAAACTCATCTCAAGTAGCACCTCCATTTTAAAACCTTATGTTTGATGCCAATAAACGCAGGTTCCCTCGGGCAAACTATCCCTGCTCTTTGACTATTTGGCAGGAAGGCGGTCTCGACACTCTATTGGCCAATACGGCTAATATAGGAGCTGGCGGCCTTTCGGTGCATCTCGACCAGCGGTTGGAAATCGGGCTTAAAGTGGATATTAGGGTGGATTTTTCCAAGACAGAGACCTTTCAATGTTGTGGACGGGTCCTGCGTTGTCAAGAAAATCAACCTTCCGGTTCACCAAAATTTTATGCTGTGGCTATTGTTTTCGAAGGGCTGGATGAAGAGAAAGTTTTTTATCTAAAAAAACAAGTCGAGAGACTTCGAGTATCTTAGGAGTAATTTTTCATATGGTTCGTGTTCGTTTTGCTCCATCTCCAACCGGATATTTGCACATAGGCAGTGCCCGTACGGCGTTGTTTAATTGGATGTATGCCAGGGCGCAGGGGGGGAAATTTATCCTGCGCATTGAAGACACCGACAAGGGCCGATCCAAAAACGAATTTCTCGATGAGATCTTGGACAGCATGAAATGGTTAGGACTCTCATGGGACGAGTGTTATAAGCAAAGCGACCGTTTTGATATTTACCGCAAGTATGCCCAAAAGCTGCTCGATGAAGGCAAGGCTTACAAAGACGGCGAGGCCGTATTATTGAAAGTGCCGCAAAAACAAATCAAGATTTACGATCTTATCAGGGACGAAATTGTCGTTGATACCAAAGAAATCAAAGATCAGGTATTAATGAAATCCGATGGGTCGCCTACGTACAGTTTCGCCTGTGTTATCGACGATGCGCTCATGGAGATTTCCTGCGTTATCCGTGGGGAAGATCACATTTCCAATACACCCAAACAAATTGTAATCTATGAGGCCTTAGGGCTCAAGCCTCCTAAATTTGCTCACTTACCCTTAATTTTGGATGATGAGCGCGCGCGCATGTCTAAACGCGCTGGAGCGGTGGCGGTCAGCGAATACCGTCGGCAGGGATTTTTACCACAGGCTATCGTCAATTATCTGATGTTGTTGGGCTGGTCTCCGGGGAACAATCAGGAAAAAATCACCCTGTCGGCAGCGATCAAAAATTTCTCTATTAAAAGGATCAATAAGGCAGGCGCTGTATTTTCTTTAGATAAGCTTAGATGGCTTAATGGCCAATATATTAAAGAGACGGATACGGCCAACTTGACGGCCTTACTGATTCCTTTTTTAAAAGAAAAATATCCTACTGCCTCTTTGCTAGATGGAAAAAAATTAGAAAATATTGTACAATTATTTAAAGGCCGCATGACGACCTTGATGGACTTTTTGGAATGGACGGATTTCATTTTTGCCGACCAGGCGCAATTTGACCCGGAGGCCAAGCAAAAGCATTTATCGCAGGATAGGTCCAAAGACTTTGCCCTTTTAGTACAAGCTTTGGAAGGAGTACAGGACTTCAATGTCAAAACGGTGGAAGAAGCTTTCCGCAGAATCGTTGAACAACTGGGCATACCAGCGGGAGAGTTAGTTCATCCTGTGCGGGTGGCTTTGACTGGAAGAGCGGTTGGCCCTGGACTTTTTGATACCATGGCAGTCTTGGGTAAAGAAAAAACGGTACAGCGGTTAAAAACGGTTTTTAAATGAGGATAAATCCTATGAAAACAATCTTTTTAATTATCACGATGATAGTCTTGGTTGGTATGTTGAGCGGATGCGAAACGGCCAAGGGTGCAGCGAATGGTTTTAGCCAAGACGCGCAAAACACCGGTAAAAATTTGGCGAAGCTTACGGACCCCGATAAAAACGGATGGCACGCCCTGCAAAAGGCAGATGCCTGGATGCAAAAAAATCTGTGGTAAAACAAGGCATTGTGGCAACTGCCCTGTCGTCTAATTGGTAGGACATGAGACTCTGGATCTCAGTGTTCTGGTTCGAGTCCAGACGGGGCAGCCAAATAAATCTCTCGATTTCTCCGTCGAGAGATAAATAAAACCCTGATCGGGCGCGCCGGTTGGGGTTTTTTATTTTGCGAGGTGTCAAAGAGTTAGGGCATAATTTTTCGGCATTGCTCGACGGAATTCGACATCAAGCAAGGTTCGTTAAACACCCCGCCCCCATCGGCCAATTTTTCTGTCAAACGCATCTCTTTATCTCTAAAAGGCCGATTATTTAATCGGTAGTGTTTAATGCTGTTTCGAATCAACTTTAAGCGACTCTTCTTATCTGACATCTCTCTTCGGGGGGCATAAAATGTCTAGTATACGAAAGACAGGATTAAATTCATCGATCTTTTTGGTGAGTAATCATCAATTTGACAATAGTTGTTTAATGTGCTATTATTTAGACAATATTTGTGACATAAATAACATAACTTTATTGATGAAAGATATTTAGGGTGGACAATTTTAAAGACAATATAGCGGACAAAATAGTCAAATATCCTTGGTTAAAATTCGAGGTGAATTTAACAGGTTTAAATTATTCGACCTGGATTCAGCTGGGAGAATGCTTTTCGAAATGTGAGCATATTTCTCGCATACCTCTTCGTCCATCTACTGCTTCGGAAATGCATAAAGTGTATTTGGCCAAAGGCGTTAATGCCACCACGGCCATTGAAGGCAATACCCTTTCAGAAGAACAGGTTAGGCAAATCATCGATAAGAAATTGGAACTTCCTCCGTCCAGAGAATATTTAAAACAGGAGGTGGACAACATCCTTTTTTTATGTAATGAGTTGAAAAATCAAATATGTACTGGTAAGAATTTTTTAATAACCAAAGGAGAGATTAAGCATTTCAACAAGATTATTTTGAAAGGTGTTCCGTTGCCTGATTATGCCGTACCGGGGGAATTTAGAGACGTTCCGGTAGGTGCTGGTGCTTATAAAGCTGTTGATCCGCAGGATGTGGATGGTCTAATGAATGCGATGTGTTCGTGGCTAAACAGTGATTATTTTAAAATTCCTAATGCGCCCTTGATTGTCAGCAGTATTATCAAAGCGATTGTAGCGCATCTTTACCTCGAATGGGTTCATCCGTTTGGTGATGGCAATGGTCGCGTCGGGCGCTTGCTGGAGTTCGCTATTCTTATTTCTTCTGGGGTGCCATCTCCCGCCGCTCACCTGCTTAGTAATCATTATAACCAGACGCGCAATGAGTATTATCGTCAATTGAATGTTGCGACCCAAAAAAAGGATGTTTGTGACTTTATTGTTTATGCTGTGCAGGGATTTCGTGATGGGCTTATTGAACAGTTGCAGTATATTTTTAAACAAGTTTTAGAGACCTCTTGGGAAAACTATGTTTATGAAAAATTTAAGGAACACAAGCGTTCTGAAAAGAGCACTAAGCGAATGAGAACGTTAGTCCTCGATCTTTCCCGAAAGAGTGAACCTGTTCCCAAAGAGTCACTGGTCACCCTGAGTCCTAAAGTTATAGATTACTATAAGCAGGGATCCGCTAAAATGTTGAGCCGAGATATAAATGAGCTTATTCGTCTCGATCTTATAGAACATACAGACAAGGGTTATAGTGCAAAAATGGGAAAAATGTTAACTTTTCTCCCCGCGAGAGTCGCAAAAGAAAGCCAATAAGGATTTTATGAAATTTGAATTAACTCCATTAAAACGTAACGTTTCAGAAGATATCTTGCTCCAAGACTTATAAAAGATGTTGCGCAAAAACTTGGGGTCAAAAAGATGTCAAGAGGAGAATATGATGCTCATGGAAAATTTTGCGCAGACACTTTTACGAGACGGTTTGGCTCTTGGCGAAACGCTTTGCAAAAAGTGGGGTTAGAGGTTGCTGATATGCAGAGAGAAAGAGTTAATGATGAAGAATATTTTAGCAATCTCGAAAATATATGGCGTACTTTAGGGAAACAGCCAGTACAGGGCGATATAGAAAAACTACTTTCGAGATATTCTGCGACTGCTTATAAAAAAAGATTTGGTACGTGGCGAAAGGCGTTGGAGGCTTTTGTAGAATACATAAATAAAGCAGGAATCAGCGAATTTAAAGATAATTTAACAAAAGCAGCTTTTAAAAAAAGAGGGTCGAGGAGCATGTCTTGGCGAATGCGTTTTTTGGTAATGCGAAGAGATGATTTTCGATGTAAAAAGTGCGGTCATTCGCCAGCAACAGATAAAGGTGTTATATTGCATGTCGACCATAATAAAGCATGGGCCAAGGGCGGCGAAACTGTTCTGGACAATTTGCAAACACTGTGTTCAGTGTGCAATATAGGGAAGAGTGATTTAGAATAATAAGTTCGAGTCCAATACGCCCCGCTTGTACAGAGATAAACCATGAGATAGTTTTACGTTCGAGTCCAGACGGGGCAGCCAGTAAATTCTCTTGATTTTCCCGTCGAGAGATAAATAAAACCCTGATCGAGCACACCGGTTGGGGTTTTTTATTTTGCGAGGTGTCAAAGAGTTAGGGCATAATTTTTCGGCATTGCTCGACGGAATTCGACATCAAGCAAGGTTCGTTAAACA
>JAHFGE010000019.1:13905-16291 GCA_023247575.1 Candidatus Omnitrophota bacterium
CGGCCAATTTTTCTGTCAAACGCATCTCTTTATCTCCAAATTGCCAGATTTTTAATCGGCACTGTTTAATGCCCTTTCGAACCGATTTAAGCGATTATTTAGATGTGGTATCTCTCTGCGGCAACAACATGGCGGTTGACAGTTTCCGGAAAAATGCTATACTTCATGTCAGGTAAACCTTACAAATGTTAGGTTCTCTTATGGCTACCCCATTTCGCATCGAAGAAATTATTGATTCTCCCTCTAAACTCGCTATTTTGCGTGTCTTTACCGCCCACCTGGGACTTAGGGCAACTGGCCGGCAAATAGCTAAACTTGTAGGGTATTCCGCTCCTTCAACACACGAATCATTAAAGGATTTGCAGGGTCGTAATATCTTGAAGCTGGAGGTCATCGGTAAACAACATATCTATGCCTTAAATGAGGATGACCGGATTGTTCAGAAAATTATTCGCCCCATGTTTGCCACCGAGAGGAATGTTAAGAATGAAATTCGGGACTTTCTTTTGGATGAATTTAAGCGAACGAAGATTAAGGCAGAGATAGTATCTTTAATTCTTTATGGAAGCATGCAAGCCGGGACAGCTAAAAAGGACAGCGATGTAGATGTTGCCGTGGTGGTCTCCAGAGCGGTGGATTTGAAATCGGTTGAAGATGCTTTTTTTTCGGAAATAATCCCCCGGTTCAAGACTTATTTTGGCGTTCAGGTGGACCCATACATCAAATCAGCGGTGGAGTTTAAGAAACGGCTCAAAAAAAATCAACCTCCGGTTTCAACGATGATGAAATTTTATTCTGTTTTGTATGGTAAAGAGCCATTGGAGATCTAAATATGACCGCCCGTGAGATGAAAGTCAGGGAAGAGAATCGGTCGGCAGCGGCAGATTATTTAAAGAAGGCATCTGACAATTATGAGCAAATGCTGGCTGCTTTTAATGCGTCAAATTGGAATGCGGCAGCAACCTTGGCTGTTCAATGCGCGATTTCATCGGCGGATGCGATTTGCGTCCATGAGAAAGGCGTCCGTTCGGTGTCGCAGGATCATCTGGATGTTTGTGATCTGGTTGCCAAGCTTCCGCTGGATGGCGTACCGGAGAAATCTCGACAATTGCGCAAGATTATCACGCGCAAAAATTTGGTTCAGTACGAATGCCGGAGTGTTAATAAATCTGATGCCGATGAGATGGTCAAAGTAACGGCAAGAGTTTATCAATGGGTGAAGGGGATAATCGGCAGCTAATTTAATCGGGGCCGAGAGTTCTTACAAGTGGGCGTTTGAGTATTTGAATAAGAAATAGAAATTAAGAAAAGGTTTGTGATATTCGGATTAAAAAGGAATCGTAATGTCTGAGGTAATCATTAATCGTGTTGCACGGCCGTGGCTTTATTCGATCATCCTTTCTGTTTTATGGTTCTTTATGCCTGCTTTTATTTTATTTGGGACCTTGCTATTTACTTTTGTTCCCATTGAAGTCATAAAGGTCGTCGGGTTTTGTTTGTTTTTGATTTGCGCTGTGATCGCATGGTTTTGGATGTTGGCGATTATTTGGGGCACGTGTTTTACGAAAACCATCATAGCATCTGAACAGCTTGAAATTCGGACGCCTTTTAAGAAATATGAATTCTTGTGGAGTGACATTAATGAGTTTGGGAAACGAGAAATTATTAGAATGAGTGAGGCAGGTGACTCGCTGAGTAATTGGGACTGTTATTTTAAAATATCTAAGTGGCCACAAAAGACATTTATTGTAGCTAATGATGAAGTGAAAAATGCAGCTGCTTTAATAGATCTTGTTTTTCGAAATGCTCATCAGGCAAAATTTATCACTTATACCCGATACGCTTTTCAATGGGGATATAAAAAAAGGGAATGGTACCATTGATCCTTACCCCCTTGAATGAGATTAATCTTCCAGTTAAGCAGTTTATCCAGATCAACCGGAGGGACCATTAAGAAGCGTTTATCCAGGTCTGGTTTCTTTTCCTGGGCCAATTGCCAAGGCGTTTTGTGTTCTTTGTAAGAGTTGGGACGATGAAGGTTAAAGGACAATTGATAGGTTGCGGCCTTGCACATAAAGTCATGACGGCTTGAGAAGGATTCGATCTCATAGAACTCTGTTTCCATGAGGTTGTGAATGGTTTCAACGTCAGACTGCATGCGATGAGCTCCGGGGAATATGGTGTTGTGCCATTGGCCGGGCAGGGATTCAATGGTCCTTGTATAGGCGGATGGTTCTTTGGCGTTCCAGGAACCGATGTATTCGCTGCCGTTATCTGTTTGTCGCATAGGTTCCTTGGGCAGTACATTGAACTTTTTGAGGAAGTGATTGATATAGACGGCGAATAGTTCCGCGTGGGTCAGCGAGAGGTTATTAGCAAAACCTGT
>JAHFGE010000094.1 GCA_023247575.1 Candidatus Omnitrophota bacterium
CATGAACATGTTCGATAAAAACATCGGCCAGGAAAAATTGAAGTCTTTAGAATTTGCCGAAGCAGCCCGCGAGCAGGAATGGAAATCTCCCAGTTATGCCCTGCAATTATTCCATGGAACAGTTCATTTCAACCTTATTTATCCTTTCCCGCAACAAAGCGAATCAGAAAAGAAAACAGGGGATGAGTATTTAGCCAAAATGGAAAAATTTTTACGGGAGAACCTTGATCCCGATGAGGTTGACCGTACGGGCTTAATTCCGGATAAAGTCTACAAAGGTCTGGCCAACATTGGAGCCTTTGCTTTAAAAATCCCCAAAGAATACGGTGGCATGGGTTTTAGCCAATACAATTACAACCGTATTATGCACTTGGTTTCCAGTTATTGCGGGTCTACGGCTGTTCTTTTATCGGCCCATCAAAGCATCGGGGTGCCCCAACCTTTGAAACTTTTTGGTACGGAGCAACAAAAAAAGAAATATCTGCCGATGTTTGCCAAAGGGGCTATTTCTGCTTTTGCTCTCACCGAACCGACGGTTGGTTCTGATCCTCGCCAAATGCTTACCACAGCCACGCCCATTGAAGACGGTAAATATTTTCTTCTTAACGGAGAGAAACTTTGGTGTACCAACGGTCCGATTGCTCATGTGCTTGTGGTCATGGCTGTAACACCACCTAAAATCATCAAAGGCAAAGAGGTTAAACAAATTACGGCTTTTATTGTGGAAACCAGCTGGGAGGGTATTGAAAATGTGCATCGCTGTCAATTTATGGGATTGCACGGCATTCAAAATGGCCTCATTCGCTTCCGCAATGTAAAAGTCCCTCGAGACAATATTATTTTAGGCGAAGGGGAAGGGCTCAAGCTTGCCTTGATGACTTTAAATACCGGGCGTTTAACGCTACCGGCAGCTTCTGCGGCTTGCGGTAAATGGTGTTTAAATGTAGTCCGCCAGTGGGCCGTCAAACGCCATCAATGGGGAAGTCCCATTGGGGAACACGAGACCATTGCCTTGAAACTTTCCACCATCGCCAGTCACAGCTTTGCCATGGATGCGGTGGCCTGGCTTTCTTCAGCCATGGCGGATGATCAACATCGTGATATCCGTCTGGAAGCAGGCCTGGCCAAATACTTTTGTACGGAAACATCCTGGAAGATCGTCGATGAGACCTTGCAAATAAGAGGGGGCAGCGGTTATGAAACCTCTTCCTCTTTGCGACAACGAGGCGTAGATTATTGGCCGGTAGAAAGAGTCATGCGGGACCTGCGTATTAACCGCATCCTTGAAGGAACCAGCGAGATCATGCATTTGTTTATTGCCCGAGAAGCTTTGGATCCTCACTTAGCCAAAATCAAACCGCTCATGAGCAGGCGTACTTCAATGGTCGGTAAAATTATAGTTGCCTTTAAGACGCTGGCCTTTTACGCAGTTTGGTATCCGAAACTTTGGTTCCCTGGTTTAGCCCATTTCCTCAATTTAATTATTTTGCTGATAAATATCTCTTTATTTGGCCTTATCCCGGCAGCCTTGACAGCGTTGGTTTTGTTTTTAATGATTAAACTTTGTTTTGCTACAGGTAAAACAGGGCTCCAGTTCCCATTAGAAGACCACATGAATTATGTTCGCCTGACAAGTAAACGTTTGGCCAGATCCATTTTTCATCGAATGATGCAATACCAACAAAAACTAGAAAGCAAACAAAGTATTCTCAATCGCATAGTGGACATAGGCACAGAGCTATTTGCCATATCAGCGACCTGTTCTTATGCTGCTATGTTATGCCAAAAAGGACAGGCGAATGCCATTGATTTAGCTGATAGTTTCTGCAAGCAGGCTCAAACACGTATCGAGGCCATTTTTAAAGAATATTCCTGTAACAATGACCAGGCCAATCTCAAAATAGCTAAAAAAATTCTGGGCCGTGAGTTTGAGTGGATGGAAAATGAGATCATTAAATGACCGCACGATCGTCATTCCTTAATAAACTCTCCATTATCAAGCAAATTCCCATCTTCGAGGGCCTCAGTTGGTTTGAAATTAATCGTATTGCTGCTCGAGTGGAACTGATTGAATTCAATAAGGGCGACATTATTTGCCATCAGGGGGATCCCGCCGATGCCTTTTATATTTTGGTCTCCGGCCGTGTTTATTCCTATACGTTGAATTCCGCTGGCCAGAAGGAAGAAATCGATTTTATTTTACGGGGGATGCATTTTGGTATTATCTCGACCTTAACAGGAGAAAGCCACTCCCATACCTATGAAGTCATCAATGATTCCCTTGTTATTAGAATCAAAAAGGATGATTTTGCTACTCTTCTTAAAATTACACCTAAATTGGCCGTGGCCTTAAGCCAAAGCCTCTCCCGCCGGATTCGAAGCCATGTAACAGGAAGTAAAAGCACTTTGGAAAACACCATTATTGCCGTCTATGCATCGGTCAAGGGTTCAGGAAGTTCAACCTTTGCGACTAATTTAGCTCTGACTTTAAAAGCGCAAACGGATAAAAAAGTATTGCTGCTAAGTCTTTCTTCCGATATCAATGATCCCTTGACCAATTTAGTGGATATTGTCTATGACCATCAAAAAATCATCGAATCCATCCAAAAGGGAAAATTACCCATTGATGTATTGGCGGTAAAATTTGACTCTAACGATCATGGTCTTTTAGGAAAAATTAGCCAATTTGTGAGCGCGCCAGCCAATGATTACAATTACATTGTTTTTGATTTACCCAATCAGGCAGATGATGTGGTGATAAGAACATTGGTTCAAAGCGATAGGGTGTATTTAGTCACCTTAGAGCGCGAACAGGATTTGGAAATGACCCGCCATGTGATTGATAAACTGGCAGAGCAATTGAAAGATCGCTTCCAAACAGACAAAGTTCAAGTGGTTATTAGCGGAGTACGACAAGACAACATCCTTAAACCGGACGAAATTAAAAAATTTCTTAACTATGACGTATTTTTAAAGTTCCCTCATCTAACACCAGAAGAATATAAAAGTGAGAATATCTATGAGGGATTTAATATCGTCCGCGTTGACCCAGGCAGCGAATATGCCTTCTTTTTGCAGCGTTTAAGTCGTCAAATTAGCGGCTCTTTGATTGGGTTAGTTCTAGGAGGCGGAGCTGCTTTAGGTTTGGCTCATATAGGCGTTATCCGTATTCTGGAACGGGAAAATATTCCTATTGATATTGTGGTAGGAAGCAGCATGGGCGCTCTCCTTGGCGGTTTATGGGCCGCTGGACATAAAGCGGATGACATAGAAAAATTTGCCCGTGAATTTGAGAACAAATCCGCCTTGCTTAAGATTTTTGATCCACCTTTCGAACGAGCCTTGGTTATGTTTACTCTGGTAGCCCTTTTATTTATGTTTAAATTTTTCGTGCTGGGACTGCTGTTTCTGTCTTTAGCCATACCTTTATCTGTTCCTGTCTCTGGTTTAATTCGAGGGTTGGCTATCAAACATTGGCTAAAGGGAAAAATTAATGACAAAACTTTTCACCAGGTCAAAATTCCTTTGAAGTGCATTGCCTATGATCTTTACCGAAGACAGGAAATTGTCATTGATGATGGCTCCCTGGCGGAGGCCATATCCAAAAGCATAGCTGTTCCAGGGGTTTTTCGTCCTGTCATGGAGTCTGGCCAAATGATTATAGACGGGGGAGTTATTAATCCTTTACCAACCAACGTACTGATCAATGGAGGTGTAAAAAAAATTATTGCCGTCAATGTGCTTCAATCTCCTCAAGAAGTTTCCTGGGGACAAAATGAAGAAAATGAACGAATGACATTACAAGCCAAAATATCTTTTTCCCAGCATCCCTTTCAATACACAGCTTTTCGTTTGGGAAAATTAATAAACAGAATATTTACACCCAATATTGCAGATATTGTGGTACGTACTCTACAAGCTTCCGAGTATTTTTTGGCGGAAATGAGTGGAAAACAGGCCGATGTGCTTATTCATCCAGATCTTAAAGGTATTAACTGGTTTGAGTTGTATAAAGCAGGCGAAATTATTAAGCGCGGCCAAGAAGCTGCCTTGAAACATCTCCCATCCATCAAATCTCTAGTCAAACGCTAAAGCCTTCTTTATAATATTTTTATGTCTTTACTCATTAAGATTGGTTCTCGTGGAAGCCCTCTTGCTAAAATGCAGGTGCAGGAGGTGTTGTCCATGGTAGGGGCACGGCATGCCGTGCCCCTACATGAATTATTGACATTCACCACCAGAGGCGATAAAGATAAATCCACCTCTTTGACCACCGATCCCGCCGACAATTTTTTTACGGATACCATCGATGAAGCGCTTCTTAAAAAACAAATTGATGTAGCCATTCATAGTGCCAAAGATTTGCCTCAGAAATTACCCGAAGGGTTAAAAATTTTTGCCTTAACCAAATCATTGGATGAAACCGATAGTTGGGTATCCCCCTATGCTTTGGAAAATTTACCTCCCCAAGCCAGGGTGGGGACCAGCAGTCTTTTACGTGGACAAATGATGAAAGCTTTAAAACCCGATGTTGAGCTTGTTGATATACGCGGTACCATTGAAGAACGCATTGATTTAATGCAAAAAGGCAAGATGGAGGGCCTAATTATTGCTACCTGTGCACTTAAACGCCTAGGGCTAGAGAGGCATATCAAAAGTCTCCTACCTTGGGAAGCTATGCCCCTGCAGGGGCAATTAGCTGTCCTCGGACGTCGGGAAGATGCTGAATTAGAAAAGTTATTTGCACCTATTGATGTGCGACGCCATTATGGGCAAGTCTTTTTAGTGGGCGCCGGCCCCGGGGATCCGGGCTTAATCACCCTTAAGGCTGTCGAAATTTTAAAAAAGGCTGATTGTATTTTCTATGACTATTTAATAGATGCCTCTTTGTTAAAGTATGCCCCTCAAGCACAGCCTATCTATGTAGGAAAACGGAAAGGGGCGCATACACTTTCTCAAGAGCAACTTTCCAAACAATTAAAAGAAAAAGCCCTACAAGGCCAATGTGTGGTACGTCTTAAAGGGGGAGACCCTCTTATTTTTGGACGTGGAGCTGACGAGATTACTTATTTGTCTTCTTATCATATTCCGGTTCAAGTGATACCCGGGGTAAGTTCCGCTACAGGCATCCCATCGACTTTAGGAATACCGTTGACGGCCAGAGAAATTTCTTCTTCTGTTGCTTTTGTCAGTGGCCATGGTGAAAATGAAAGTCAAACATCAGAGAATATTGTAATTCCACCAGCCCAGACGATGGTATTTTTGATGGGATTAACAAAATTAAATCAAATCGTGCGGACGTTGCTTAAAAACGGTTGGGAGAAGTCCAAACCCATCATGATTATTTGTAATGGCACCAAGGCCAATGAAACGATCGTGCAGGGGACTTTGGCTAATATACAAAATCTGGCCCAATCCCATTCGCTGATGCCACCGGCGTTAATCATTGCCGGAGATACTGTTAATTTTTATGGTAAAGGCCATGCACGGACTTTTTTGCATTGCGGCACTCATCCACAGGAATATGCCTATTTAGGAAAGATTATTCCCTGGCCGATGATTCAAATCCAAGCCATTCATTGGAGCGATCAGCAACAACAAAATTTTATTAAAGATTTTGAACACAGCGACTGGATCATGCTGACCAGCCCTGCGGCTGTAGAACATTTTATAAAAACAGTTCTGATGTTTAAATCACTGGAAGTCGTTCGTGATAAAATTTATGCTGTGATAGGCCGCACCACAGCCAAAGCTCTGGAAGAACACACCGTCACGCCTCACATTCAAGCTGGTCAAGAAACCGCCGAAGGCTTATGGGAGACGATAAAGCGTATTGCTCATGTGAAGGGCAAGACCATTTTATTTCCTCGTTCTTCTTTACCAAATCCTTTTTTAAAACAGGCTCTGGAAAAAGAAGGCGCCAGCATCAAGGAATGGGCCATTTATGAAAATGTTAAACCGTCTAAAAGGCCCTTGCCTGATGAATCCATTGATGGGGTTATTTTCACCAGTCCTTCAACAGTTAAGAATTTTCTGCAAGATTATGGTACAATACCAGCTTTGTGGCACATTTTTGCCAAAGGACCAGTGACAGCCCAAGCTTTACAAGAGAGAGGATACCAACCGCACGGAGTGCAGATATGAAACGATTTCGCCGTTTGAGAAAACCTCATATTCGAAATTTTGTTCAGGAATATCGCTTGACCAGCCATGATTTATGGCAGCCCTTTTTTGTCCTGGAAG
>JAHFGE010000020.1 GCA_023247575.1 Candidatus Omnitrophota bacterium
GTCATTTCAACGCCGCCGACCAATCGCCTCGCCATCGAGACGGAAATTATTCCTTTTGACGAAGAAATCATCGAGGAGGCGATCAACAGAGAGCTGGGCCGCGGCGGCCAGGTTTTTTTCCTGCACAACCGCGTGGATGACATTGAGAGCATCGCAAAAGGCATCAAACGCATGGTCCCACAGGCCAGGGTAGAGGTTGCTCATGGACAAATGAGTGCTCGTTTGTTGGAAGAAATTATGTTAAAATTCCTGCAACAAAAAATCGATGTTTTGGTCTGCACGACCATCATCGAGTCCGGCATTGATGTCCCTTTAGCGAATTCTTTAATCGTTAATCGGGCGGATACGTTTGGGCTTGCCGATCTTCATCAATTAAGAGGCCGTGTGGGCCGGCTGGATGTGCAGGCCTGGGCGTATTTGATTGTGCCGCCCAAACAGACTTTATCTGAGGTGTCTAGGCAAAGGCTCAAGGCTATTGAAAAACACAGTGATTTGGGGGCGGGATTTCATATTGCCTTTGAAGATTTGCAGATTCGCGGCGCCGGCAACTTATTGGGGGCTCAACAGCATGGGTTTGTATCGGCGGTAGGTTTTGATCTGTATTGCCGTATGCTCAAGGAATCTATTGAACATCTCAAAAAAGAACTGGAGATTAATCATGAGCAAAGGCTGCAAAAAGTGTCGTCATGACATCATACTTGTATTATTGATGCTCCTGTCATTTCCCACCACAGCCCTAGCTAAGCCTTTGAATGACGCCATTATAGCTATTGTCAATAGCGAGGCCATTACGTTGAAAGATCTTAAAGATTATATTGCGGGAGTTTACCGACAGTTGAAGGTAGAAAATAGGAGTCCCCAGGAAATCCGGGAAATTATGGCTTCCTATGAAGAAAAAGGGATCGATCAGCTGGTGAATGACAAATTGATTCTGGAGGCGGCTAATGCAAAAGGATTAGAAATCCGGCCTGAAATCGTTGACAAGCGCCTTCAGGAAATTAAGGACCATTACCCTTCGGAGGACCAATTTCTTGATGTCTTAAACAACCAGGGCATGACAGTTACGGATTTAAAGAACAAGCTTATAAGTCAGTTGAAAGCCAAATTCATGGTGGATGTGGAAGTCAGGGATAAGATTTTTGTCAATCCCGAAGATGTGACTCAGTATTACAATACCCACGCAGGTGAATTTGAACGCAAGACCAAATATAATCTGGATTCCATTTACATTTCTTTCGACAAGGGTGAAGAGCAGGCCATGAAGCGTATTAGGCAAGCCCGTGATCAATTGGCCTCCGGAGGGGATTTTGAAAAAGTCAGCAAGGAATATTCGGAGGCACCTTCTGTCGGTACATTGGAAGAAGGTCAGATGGTGCCCGCCATAGAAAAGGAAGTCTTTAGTCTGAAACTTGCGGACATATCCCAGCCAGTCAAGGTTGAAGGTGGTGTGTATTTGTTTAAAGTAAGCGGTATTTTGCCAGGCCATAAGGAAACTTTGAAGGAAGCCAGGGACCATATTTACGGAATACTTTATGACCAGCTGTTTCAGCAGAAATTCAAGGTTTGGATTGATAAATTACGCCAAAAAGCTTATGTCGAAATTCGTAGCTGATTTATTGTCATCCCCGAATGCCTTTATCGGGGATCCAGAAGTTCTAGATGCCCGACTAAAACGTTCGGGCATGACACATACCAAGTGTATTGCCATCACCATGGGAGATCCTCGTGGTATTGGTCCTGAGGTCATCACCAAAGCCCTCCAACAAAGAAATATTTTATCTTTAGGAAAATTTGTTGTTATCGGCAGCCGTAAGTTGTTGCGGAACATAAAGGCTGCGGTCATTGATATTTCTTACCGTACGCCGGGGGAAGGTTCTTTGAAATTTTTAGACAAAGGCATACAGTTGATTAAAGAGAAAATAGCAGATGCTTTGGTCACGGCCCCGTTATCGAAAGAAACTGTCAGTGGCTATCACAAAAATTTCCTGGGTCATACGGAATATTTGGCCAACAGCTTTTATGTCAAACGTTTCGCTATGATGTTTGTCTCACCCCAGGTGCGTTTATTGCTGGTGACTCGCCATGTTGCTTTGAATAAAGTTTCTAAGCTCATTACAAAAGGGGCAGTATTTTCAAGTATTGGGCTGATGCAGGAGACTTTACAACAAAGGTTTGGCCTGTCCCGCCCACGGATTGCTGTGTTGGGCTTAAATCCTCATGCCGGGGAGAAAGGCTTACTTGGCACAGAGGAGATCAAATATATTATACCGGCTATCCACCAAGCCAAACGGCAAGGTATAAAAGTAGAAGGGCCGTTTCCAGCCGACACTTTTTTTATACAATGGGGACAGTTGCACAACTGTCCCCCATTGTTTGATGGGATTGTAGCCATGTATCACGATCAAGGATTGGCCCCTATGAAGGGAATGTATTTTAAAGAATTGGTCAATTTTACCGCAGGGCTGCCCTTTGTACGGACATCTCCTGTTCATGGTACGGCTTTTGATATTGCTGGCCGTGGCCTGGCCGACCCCTCATCCATGATAGCGGCCATCAAACTGGCTTTTGAGTTAGCATGACCACCTGTCATTATCCTCAAAAAAGTCTAGGCCAGAGTTTTCTCGTTGATTCTCGAGTACAGCAACGCATCGTAAAAGCTTGCCATTTGCGAAGTTCGGATGTGGTGGTGGAAATCGGCCCTGGAAAAGCCGCTCTTACCCGACGGATGTTGCCTTTGGTTAAAAAAATTATTGCCATTGAGAAGGATCGGCGATTGGCGGCCTGGCTCAAAGAAGAATTTCCAGATCCTCATCTGGAAATCATTCAAGGGGATTTTTTAAAATGGGACATGAGTTTTTTGCCCCAAGGGACAATTGTTGTCGGGAACATTCCTTATTATATTTCAACTCCCATCATTGAAAAATTATTAGCACACAAAGACAAAATCAGACAGGTATTCTTGACCGTTCAGTTAGAATTTGGTAAGCGTTTAGCCGCTCAAGCCGGAGGCAAAGATTACGGCTCATTGTCCTGTTTTGTGCAGTATTATGCTGAGGTAGAAATCCTTTTTAAAATTAGCCGGAGCTGTTTTAACCCAAAACCGAAAATAGATTCATGTTTTGTGTCATTGACGATGAAATCAACGCCTGGGAGGGCCCACAATGAACCCCAATTATTTCATTTGATCCAGACCGCTTTTACCAAACGACGAAAAACAATTGTTAATGCTCTTGAAACGATAGTAGGGAAAGCAGATCTGCGTTCCCTACTTGAGAAATTAGGCATCGACCCCAAATCCCGTCCAGAAGAATTGAATCTGCAAAATTACATCGATATTGTCAATGCCCTTGGAAATAATCAGGGCATTGATACCGAGTAACAGAAATACTTTTCATTTTGCTTGAAAGCAGTGGAATTTTGCTATAATCAAGACATTCCCAGATCCTGTTAATTCACTTCTTGTCCTCATCTATTTTTGATGATACTATTTAAACTTCTATGATTACTAAAAAAGACGTTCAATACATCGCTGCTTTAGCCAGGGTTGATCTGCCTGAGGACAAATTAGAAGGGCTGACCAAGAATCTGACAGACATTGTCGGATATGTTAAACAATTACAGAAACTGGATTTAAAGGATATTAAACCTACCAGCCATGCCGTGCCTTTGACAGATGCTTTACGCAAAGATATTGTCAAGCCTTCGTTATCTAATGCCCAAGCCTTATCCTTAGCGCCCCAGGCCAAGGATGGTTGTTTTAAGGTACCATTGGTTATTGAATGAAACTACACAGTTTAACCGCCCATCAAATTATAGACCTTTATAGAGAAAAAAAGACTTCGCCTCAAGAGGTCTTTAAGGATGTTTTATCCCGCATTAATGCGCTGGATTCTCGGGTGCATGCGTATGCGCGCCTATATAGAGACGCCCCTACGTCTTGCTGTCACAAGACAGCAGTAGGGGTCGTCTCTACCCAAGGTAATTACCCTATTCCCATTGCCATTAAAGACAATATGTGTACCCAAGGGGAAGAGATCACTTGCTCTTCGAGAATTCTCAAAGGTTTTTATTCGCCCTATGATGCCCATGTAGTCAAGAAAATTAAACAAAGCGGTGGGATGATTCTCGGATTTGCCAATATGGATGAGTTTGCTTTTGGTTCTTCCACCGAAAATTCCTGTTATGGGCCTACGTATAATCCGTGGGATCTCTCGCGTGTACCCGGTGGCTCCAGCGGCGGATCAGCGGCCAGTGTGGCAGCGGATGAGGCGATTTGGGCTTTGGGTTCGGATACCGGCGGCTCCATACGCCAGCCTGCTTGCTTTTGCGGCATCGTCGGCCTCAAACCAACCTACGGACGGGTGTCCCGTTACGGCTTAGTCGCTTTTGCCTCTAGCCTTGATCAAATTGGGCCGCTGACTAAAGATGTAACCGACTCGGCTTTATTGATGAATATTATCGCCGGCTACGATGAGCGGGATTCCACTAGCGTCAATGAACCTGTGCCGGATTACACCAAGGCGTTAGTTAACGATATCCACGGTATTAAAGTAGGCGTGCCACAGGAGGCCTTTGGCCAGGGATTGGATCCTCAAGTACGAAAAGCGATTGAGGCGACGATGAATCAGTTAAAGAAATTAGGAGCTAACGTTAAAAAGATTTCTTTGCCGCATACACCTTATGCCGTGGCGGCCTATTACATTGTGGCGACCGCCGAGGCCAGTTCAAATTTGGCCAGATTCGATGGGGTCCGTTATGGCTGGCGTCAGTCACCGACCGACGTTCGTAAAAATGCTTTGATTGATATGTATGAAGAAACCCGTGCGAAGGGTTTTGGTGATGAGGCCAAGCGCCGCATCATGCTGGGGACTTATGTATTGTCATCAGGTTATTATGATGCGTATTATTTGCGGGGACAAAAGGTGCGCACCCTCATTAAGCAGGATTTGGACAATGCTTTTAAAGACTACGATGTCATTCTGACACCAACGGCGCCCACCACGGCTTTTAAAATAGGGGAGAAAACCTTTGATCCTTTAAGTATGTATTTGTCGGATATTTACACCATTCCAGCCAACTTGGCAGGTATTCCGGCGATTTCCATTCCTTGCGGATTTTCTGCGCAGGGAATGCCTATCGGAATGCAATTGATGGCTAAAGCTTTTGATGAAGAGATGCTGTTGCGGGTTGCATTTACTTACGAACAAAATACAGAGTGGCATACTAAAAAACCAAATTTATGACCCAACAATTCGAAACCGTCATAGGATTGGAAGTCCATCTGCAATTGTCGACTAAAGCCAAAATATTTTGTGGATGTGCCAATGTGTTTGGCTCACCTCCCAACACTAATGTTTGTCCGGTGTGTTTAGGATTACCGGGAACTTTACCAGTTTTAAATAACCAGGCTCTTTTATACGCTATTAAAGTGGGGCTTGCCTTGAACGCTGAAATTAATCCGTTTATTAAATTCGACCGTAAAAATTATTATTATCCCGACTTGCCTAAAGGATATCAGATTTCCCAATACGATTTACCAGTGGCCAAAGATGGCTTTGTGATGATCAAAAACGAGCAAGGGCCCAAACGTGTCGGCATCAAACGGGCTCATTTGGAAGAGGACGCCGGTAAACTCATGCATGACAATACAGGCAATTGCTCCTTGGTCGACTACAATCGTACGGGGACACCCCTCATTGAAATCGTTACTGAGCCGGATTTACGTTCCCCGCAGGAAGCTTACGATTACCTTAATATTTTAAAACTAATTTTGCAGTACCTGGAGGTTTCTGATTGCGATATGGAAAAGGGAAGCTTACGTTGTGATGCCAATGTTTCCATACGTCCGGTTGGTCAAAAAGAATTTGGCACCAAGACTGAACTCAAGAATATGAATTCTTTCCGCTCCGTCAAGTCAGCCTTGGAATATGAAGTTGGGCGGCATCAACAAGTCATTTTATCCGGCGGCAAAATTATGCAGGAGACTTTACTGTGGGATGATGAAAAAGGTGTGACGGCGGGCATGCGCTCTAAAGAACAAGCCCACGATTATCGTTATTTTCCTGACCCTGATTTAGTCCCCTTTACCATTGATGATAAGATCATTGATCAGGTCAGGGCGGAATTACCGGAATTGCCTCAGGCCAAATTAGAACGTTTGATCAAGCAATACGACTTAAGTGAATATGACGCCGGCGTTCTGATTATGGATAAGGCGGTGGCTTATTTCTTTGAACAATGCTGCGAAAAGTATCATCAGCCTAAAAAAATTGCCAATTGGCTTAACGGTGCTGTTCTCAAAGAGATGAATGAGCGAAAAACCAGCCTCGGCAATTTAAAATTAACTCCAGCTCATTTGATTGAATTGATTCAAGCCGTGGAAGATGGAGTCGTTAGTAATCTGGCGGGTAAGGAAGTGTTGACAGACATGCTGGATTCTGGTTACAGTGCCGGTACAATTGTTTCCCAGAAGGGCTTGGCTCAGGTTTCGGATGATTCGTCGCTTATGGCTATCGTGGAAGAAATTATCCATCAAAATCCAACGGTGGTGGAACAAATTAAACAGGGCAAACCCTCTGCGACCGGCTTTTTAGTCGGTCAAGCTATGAAAAAAAGCGGTGGCAAGGCTAACCCTAAAAAACTTAATGAACTGATTACAAGGAGGATTTCCAATGCCTAAGAAGCCCTGTGCCATTAGTTTAGCTCTGGTTTTTTGTTTATCAGCACTATTCTGGATACCCCATCGGCCTGTTTATGCTAATGAAGGGCAAAAAGAACAAAGCAAAAATCCCAAAGAGAAGGAGGATTTATACTCCAAGGTGGAATTGTTTAGCTATGCCTTGACGACCATCCAGTCGGAATACGTGGATGAAAAAACACCCACCGATTTAATCTACGGGTCGCTGAAAGGCATGCTTTCGTCCCTTGATCCGCATAGCCAGTTTTTACCGCCGGATGACTATAAGGATTTAAAGACAGAAACGCAGGGGAAATTTGGCGGGTTAGGAGTTGAAATTACCATCAAGGATGGATTGCTGACGATCATTACTCCTATTGAAGATACTCCTGCTTGGAAAGTAGGGGTTAAGGCCGGGGATCGCATTGTCAAAATCGAGAAAGAATTGACTCGCGATATGACTTTGGATGATGCTGTCAAGAGGCTAAGAGGTAATCCTGGCACAGTCATCCACATTACCATCCTGCGTGAAAAGGAAGGTGTCGTTAAAGATTTTACTATTACCCGAGAACTTATTCATGTGCAGGATGTCAAAGAACCACACATGATGGACGATCATATTGGTTATATACGTCTGACGGAATTCAGGGAAGACACTTATAAACAGTTTCATACAGCGTTGGAAAAACTTAAAAAGGAAGGAGTTGATAGTTTGATTGTGGATTTGCGCAATAACCCCGGCGGCCTTTTGAACGTGGCCATTAAAATTACTCAAGATTTTCTGCTGGCAGGAGAAACCATTGTTTCCACCAAAGGAAGGCATCCTACTAATGATACGGTGGCTAAATCGACTAATACCAAGGGAGAATTTTTAACTTGGCCTATGGTGGTGCTGATCAATGAAGGGAGTGCTTCAGCTAGTGAAATTTTGGCTGGTGCCCTTAAGGATAATAAACGGGCGGTTATCGTAGGAATAAAATCTTTTGGGAAAGGGTCAGTACAGTCGGTGATTCCTTTGCCTGATGGGTCTGGTTTGCGTTTGACCACGGCCAAATATTTTACTCCTTCAGGGGTTTGTATTCATGGCATTGGAATTACGCCGGATGTGGTTGTAGAGCCTGGGGCTCTTAAAGAAGAAGAGAGTGACAAAGATAAGGATAAAAAAGATAAAAAGAACATTGAACAAATTTTTGAAAACATAGAAAATCAAAATAAGAAACAGCCAGAAAATCTGACCGAAGAGAAAAAGAAAGAATTGCAGCAGAAAAAGAAGGATGAGCAGGATAACCAACTGCAGGTAGCCGTTGATATCATCAAAGGGATTAAAATTTACCGCGGCTTTAATCACCATTAACTCCCTCTATGGTTAAAAAAGGCAAGAGTAAAATTTTCGCCAGCGATAAGAAAAATATTAAGACGACGCTAGTCGTTTTATTAGGCGCGGCTTTGATAGGGGGAATATTTTTATTTTTCCATAGAGAAAAAGAAATTAAACCTAAAACAGCTGTTCATGGGGCGGTGCCTAAAAAAACATTTACCCAAAGGCTTCCTGCAGGATCCGGAAGCAAAATTGCTTTTATCTTCGATGACTGGGGTTATAACACGCGTAACTGCCGCTACTTAAAGGAAATCAAGACGCCGCTAGCGGTGTCCATCTTGCCTGATCTGCCTCACTCCACTGACATCATGAAATGCGCTGCTATTCATAACAAGGATATCATGCTGCATTTGCCCATGGAGCCGTATCATAATAATGACCTTTACCCCGATGGTTATTTGATTACCACCAAGATGTCTGTGACCCAAGTGGAGAAACGCCTTGAGGAGATCTTTAAAAAGATGCCTTTGATTATGGGGGTGAATAACCATATGGGATCCAAAGCTACCGAAGACGAAGCTTTAATGACGATTGTTTTTAAGAAAATCCGTAGGAAAGGTTTATTTTTCGTTGATAGCATGACGGCTCCGCATCATTCGGTTTGTAGCGAATTGGCTGAACAGATGAGGATTCCCTTTGCCAAGCGGGATATATTTCTGGATAACATTAATACCCGAGAGGCCATTGAAAAACAAATAGTGGTTCTTGCCCGAATAGCCCGGCGTCAAGGCTATGCGATTGCCATTGGCCATGACCGCCAATTGACGTTGCAGATCATGCAAGAAGAAATCCCCATCCTGCAAGAACAGGGTTTTGCCATTGTCCATGTCAAAGATCTTTTGCGCAACCAACGATGAACCCAAGCCTTCGGCGGGGTTCATCCCCGCTAGTTCCGAAGGAACGTAGCGGAATTAGAAAGAATTAGCTAGGATGAACATTTTAGGCATTGAAACTTCTTGTGATGAAACCGCTGCTGCTGTGGTCAGCGATGGTGTACGGGTACGGTCCCATGTGGTGGCCACCAGTCTTAAAGAGCATGCCTGTTTTGGCGGTATTATTCCCGAAATTGCCTCTCGACGACAAATTGAGTCGATTTATCTTGTTGTCAGCCGGGCTTTGAGGGAAGCCAAAATGACCTGGGGTCCTATCGGTGCTATAGCTGTCACGACCAAACCTGGGCTGATTGGTTCTTTATTGGTAGGAGTTGCTTTTGCCAGGGCTTTGGCTTATGCGACCGGTAAACCATTAGTGGAAGTGGACCATATCCAGGCGCATTGGTACGCTTGTTTTTTACGGAAAGCCGATGACAAAAGCCCATTACCTCAGTTGCCGGCGGTGGGTTTAGTTGTCTCCGGTGGGCACACGAGTTTGTTTGATATTAAGGATTTTAATCGGGTTAAATTGTTGGGACAAACCCGCGATGATGCCGCGGGAGAGTCTTTTGATAAAGTTGCCCGTCTTTTGAATTTGGGTTATCCTGGTGGGCCCGCCATTGATCGTCTAGCCAAAGAGGGCGTTAACCAACAGATTCGGTTCCCGCGGGCTCAATTAGAAAATAGTTATGATTTTAGTTTTAGCGGCCTTAAAACCGCCGTGTTGTATTATACGCGCCAACATAAAAATTTTTCTGTTCCCCAAGTCGCCTATGCTTTTCAAGATAGCGTGATTTCTGTTTTGACCGCTAAAGCCATACAAGCTTGCCAGCGAAAAAAAGCCAAAAGCCTGCTGGTTGGCGGCGGGGTGGCAGCCAATTCCGCTTTGCGTTTGTCTTTGCAGCAGGCTGCCAGGCGCCATCATATAAGCCTGCATCTTCCATCTATGGACTTTTGCCTGGACAATGCCACGATGATTGCAGGCTTAGGGTATTGGTTCGACGTTGCTCACCATTGAAATCCTGAGCAATCCTGTCAATAGACAGGATTGTCGAAGGACGATTGACGAAAGACAGGTAATTTGTTATATATAATGTAGAGATAAGGCAACTTGTGGTGAGCGTAGTCGAACCATGCTGCGTCTCTACTTACAAAAAAAGGGGGGCATATGGCTTTTCATCGTAAAGAAACCAAAGAAACTCCTGAAGAAAAAGTCATTGAAATCAATGCTCAGATGGACGGTTCCCTGGCATTCAAGGATCCGGTCAATTTAAAAATCAATGGGCATTTTTCAGGCAAATTAGACACTAAAGGCACTTTAACCGTCGGTGCCAGCGCCTGTGTGGATGCGCATGTTCAAGGGGAAAACGTCATTATTGCTGGCAAGGTCAAAGGGAATGTGACCGCCAAGAAAATGCTGGTCTTGATGCCCACGGCGGTTTTGGCCGGCGACATCTGTACTCCAAAACTCAACATTGTCGAAGGCGCTGTGTTCCAGGGCCATTGCCGGATGCTGGAGGAATTTATGAATGTGGATGATCTGGCCCAATATTTGGAAATTGATATAACGGCTATCGAAGAGTTGGCAGCCACAGGAAAAATTCCGGCGCTTAAAGAAGAACAGAGTTGGAAATTTGAACGTAGCAAGATCGAGCAGTGGGCAGCTGCGGGCAGGGTCAAAACAGCATGAACGGACAATTTATTAGTGTGCGAGAAACGGCACAGATTTTAGGCATCTCCGAGAAAAAGGTGACGGACTTGATTGAGGCTGGACAACTTCAGGCCTACCGGATTGCGGATCAGTTTTTACGTCTGAAGCGCAGTGAAATCATGCAAATCCGCGCCAGCGGCGAAATCCCAAGCGAAAATGTCCAGCACGCCTATACTTTCATTGAAAGAGTTAGAGATTTCTTTTACTTTAATGATTTCTACCTTGTTTCCTCCTTGATCATTTTAGGTTTGTTGTATATTATTTTCTTTATTTAGATTTTTAAAAATCGTAAAATTATTTTTTTCTGAAAGTAAGGCGGCCGCCATTCCGTATAACGGAATGGCGAGCCTCGCCAAAATTTTCGGAGAAAATTTTGGCGGGGTAGCTCAGTCTGATAGAGCAATCGGTTCATACCCGACAGGTCGGTGGTTTAAATCCACTCCCCGCCACCATTTTTACCCTCCTTAAAAATTTTGATATACATTCTCCATAACAGCGGCAATAGTGTTAAAATAACAGCCAAATAAAATAGAAAGAGTTTATGAGATTTTTAACGGCCGTTTTTTTAGCGAGTCTGGTTTTTTCTTTTTATCCTCAAAAAACCTATGCAGTGGAGTATCCCTGGCAGCTAAAGAGAGACAGGGAAGGGATTGTTGTTTATACCCGCAAAGTCAGCGGCTCTTCCATTCTCGAGTATAAAGCAACGGTTACGGTCCATGCGCCCATAGAAAAGGTTATTGCTTTGTTTGAGGATGACCAAAAGCTGCCCCAATGGTATTATCAATGTGTCAAATTTGAGCGCTTGCAGGACGAAGGTCCAGGTCAGAAAATATTTTACTTTGTGATCCATCTCCCTTGGCCTGTTTCAGAGCGTGATTCGATTTTTCGAAGAGTTAAGTTCTCGGATGCTCATGGAGTGGTCAGTTACACGCTTTCGGCTTTGCCGGAGAAACTTCCATTTCAAAAGGGGAAGATTCGAGTACTTTATTTGAAGTCGTTATGGCGCTTTACTCCATTGGCGGATGGGCGGACTGAAATTTACTTTCAGCAACATAGCGATCCTGGCGGCGTTATCCCTGCTTTTATCATCAATCAGCTGGTCGTAGACATTCCGTTTTATAGTCTTAAAAATTTTCGTCAATTACTTAGGAAAAAATAAAGGAGCAAGCTAAACTATTCTATGTTGAAAACAATTTTCAAATTGACTTTGATGTGTACTTTATTATTTTTCACATCAGGCTGTGATACGCTGGGCAATACATTAGGGCTTGTGGTCGGCACGGCACTTAGCGCTGGGGCCGGTTACGGCATATACAAGGCCGTACACCATTAAGGGATATTATTGGCTAGCTTCTCTGCAAATCCATAAACACTGAAAGCATCCTTAATTTTTCTTTGTACTCCTCAAAGATTCTTGTAGAATGTCCACCTTATGAATCAACTAGTTTTAAAGCGCTCCGCAACCCTTTTATTGCTTTGCATTTTCTTTTTTTTCTTGGGCAATAATCTGGCGCACTTGACTGATCCCGACGAGGTCTTTTATGCCCAGACCGCCAAGGAAATGGCCAGCCGCCATCAGTGTCTAACCCCGTATATTTTTAACCAGCCGCAGTTTGAGAAACCTCCTTTGACCTACTGGTTTATCAAACTCGCCTTTGTCATGTTTGGGCAGACTTCTTTTGCCGCTCGATTTTTCCCGGCGGTATTTGCCTCTTTGGGTGTTTTAGCCGTCTACATTTTAGGTTTATTAGGTTTTGGCAGCCAACCCAAGGCCTTTTGGTCGGCATTCATCTTGTGCACAGCGGGGTTTTATGTGGGAATGGGTAAGACTGTTTTTACGGACATGATTTTCGCGGTTTTTATTCTTTATGCACTATTGTCATTTTATTTAGGTGTTTATAACAGCGCTTACAAGGTCAAGGGGATTATAGCTTTTTACTTTTTTACTGCCCTTGCGGTTCTCACCAAAGGGCCTCTGGGACTTTTTATTCCGCTGGGCATTGTGGTAATCTTTTTGCTTTATCGACGACAGCTGTCCTTGCTTACCGATAGATGGTTTATGGTTGGATTCGTTTTTTGCTTATCAATAGCCCTACCTTGGTATGTTAATATGATTAACCAATATGGCCAGGCCTTTATTCATGAGTTTTTTTATAACGACCATTGGCGGCGTATCATTCAAGCTGAGCACAAAGGCAATGACCACTTCTTTTTCTATCCCTTGACCATGATTGGGGGAATGTTCCCCTGGAGCTTATTTTTGATAGCAGCGCTGGTAAATTTATTTAAAAGATTGAAGTGGCCTGTTAAACCTTTTGAGTATTTTCTATTAAGTTGGATTCTGGTCGTTTTTGTTATTTTTCAGGTAGCCCATTCTAAACTGTCCAGTTATATTCTACCCATGTTTCCAGCCCTGGCCCTTTTGACAGGAAACTTTATCGAGGAAAAACTAGAAACTCTTGAGCATTCCATGATTAAAAAATTAAGTTATGTTCTGATTGGTTTCCTGGTGGCTTTCAGTATTGCTCCTGTGGCGGCTTACAAAGCCTATCGGTTTTATCTGCCCTCTTTGGTCCCTGTCTATTGGCTTTCGGCCAGTCTTTTGGCTCTGGCGGGGATCAGTTTAACTTTACTCGTTAAACAGAGGATCCGTCAAGCTGTGATGCTGTTAGGGTTTTCGCTAGTGCCTATTCTTTTGACGGCTTTTATGGTCATTTCCAGTTTGGAGCCGCATGTTTCCATGTATGAGGCTTGCCTGTACGTGCCTTCAGCGGCCATGCATAAAACCATTATTCTAACCTCCAAACCTTATGCACGGGGAATCCGTTACTATACGGATCAGGGGGTAGCGGTGATGGATTTAAATGGCACTAATTATTTTAGCCCACATCCAATCCCTATCTTGAATACCAAAGAAAAGTTATTGGCCTTTTTAAAAAGCCAACCAGAAACTTTTGCTATCTTAAAGCAATCTCATTATGAATATTTGAAAGAAAATTATGCCAGTGATTTTCAATTTCGTATATTAAAAGTAAGCGGACGCAACTACGTCCTTAAAATTGCATCGATCAAGCCTTCGTAGTAGAATAAATTTATGCTTCCATATTTCTTGATTGTTTTGTGTTTGATTTCACATCATCTGTTGGCTCAAGCCCAAGACAAGAACGGTGACCTCATTCATTCAGCCTTTAAGCAAGAAGAGGTGTTAGTTGTAAAAGTCATTAGCACCGACACCCTTGTTTTGGAAGATGGCCGCAGGATTAAGCTTTTAGGCATAGAGTCTTTTGGACCACCGCCGCGTCCACCCGTTAAATACGATAGTAAAGGCCGGCCTATCGAAGTGGATAAGGTGGAGCCAACCATCCCCTTGGAAGAGCAAGCCATTGTTTTTGCCCGCAGCCTCCTGGAAGGAAAGAAAGTAAAATTAGAATACGATGTGGATTCCCGCAATGAGCAGGGTTATAAAGTCGCATATGTTTATTTACCCGATGGCCGTATGGCTAACGTGGAACTTCTTCGTCAAGGGTTTGTACGATTGAAAACCCGTGTTCCCAATGTCAAGCATGAAGATTTACTGAGAAGCGCCTATCAGGAAGCCAGAAAGCAGCAACGCGGGTTTTTAAGTGATTAAACTCCTATGGATTTATCTGCAAAAGTTTTCCAGGCAATTGAAAATGGCCGACTAACAAAAATGGGTGACACTATTGTAGTCGGTGTCTCCGGAGGGCCAGACTCGGTTGCCTTACTTCACATTTTATATGGGCTAAGACATCGTCTGGGAATCAAACTTCATGTGGCCCATTTCAACCATCGATTGCGTCCGCAGGCTAAAAGGGATGAAGATTTTGTTAAAGACCTGGCAAAACGATTAAGTTTACCCATGAGCGTTGAGCGTCGTAAAGGGAGATTGAAAATTCTCCTTGCTTCCGAAGACCAGGCCCGCCAATGGCGATTGGCGTTTTTTACCAAAGTGGCCCGTCAAACCAAGGCCCAAGCCATCGCCTTGGCGCATACTCAAAATGATTTGGCCGAAACCGTGCTGATGCGCCTTTTACGGGGTAGCGGATTGCTCGGTTTAAGAGGCATTTTAAGTGAGCATCAAATGAAGGGGACAAAATTGATACGGCCGCTTTTAGCGGTGGCAAGATCTGAAATTCAACAGTATTTAAAGAGCCATCGTTTAAAGTTTTGTCATGATCTCAGTAACGAACAAACGCATTATTTGCGCAATAAAATTCGATTGAAGTTGATTCCCTATTTGGTGAAGCAATATAATTCCAATGTATATGCTGTTTTGGTGGATTTAGCTGATATATCCCGAACGGATTATGATTATCTTTTAAAACAAGCTAAGCAACTGTTTAAAGAAAAAGTTGCTAGTTTTCCTACAAAAGTTAAAATAAACCTGCGTTCATTTTTAAGCTGTCATCTGTCCATACGCCGCATGATATTAAGACTGGCTTTTGAACATCTGGCGGGTGATTTTAACCAATTGGCTTTTACACATATCAAGGAAGTAGAGGACCTGTTACAAAATCGCCCCGCAGGGACGCTGGTGCATTGGCCTCAAGGGGTAAGGATTTTAAAATCCAGAAAAGAATTAATCTTAAGCGTATGAAAAGACCCATCCTGCTATTTTTATTTTTTGCCTCTTTATGGACATGGACTCGTGCCGAAGAACCGCCTGCTCATGGCCCTTGGAAGGAATATTTTGCAGATGGCAAGATCAAAGCCGAGAAATTCTACCGTGACGGTCAACTCAATGGCCCTTTCAAGGAATATTATGAGAATGAACAGATCAAGAGCATTGAAAATTACTATCAGGATAATTTAACAGGGGCCAATCAGTATTTTTACCCCAATGGCAATTTAAAGATGGTGATGAATTTTAAAGATGGAAAACTCAACGGCACAAGCCGTGATTACAATGAAGATGGTACGTTAAAGGATGAAATCAATTATGAGAATGATCATATCAATGGGATTTCTCAAGAATATGGCCCCAACGGATTACTGTATGCTGTGTGGAATTACAAGATGGACCAAAAAGAGGGGCCTTCGCACACCTTCTATAATAATGGTCAAATTGAGTGGGAGATGAATTTTAAAAATGGCAATCTTGATGGGACTAACAGGAAGTTTTCCTCGGAAGGAAAACTTTTAATTGAGGCCAATTATAAAGACAATCAATTTGACGGTTTAGTCAGAGAATTTTATCCCAATGGCAAACTCAAAAGCGAATGCCATTATGTAGGCGGTAAAAGGCAGGGACTTTGCCGTAATTATCATGAAAAAGGCAATTCTTGATTTAATCGTTGAATACGCTATAATTAATTTTTCTTAGGAGATAGAGATACATGCAACAATCGAATTTTACCGGTAAAAAGCAGCCACCTCGCGCCAATAAACCCAACGGGAATTTTTTGTTTTGGGTGATTTTAGGTATGATTTTTTTATTTCTAGTCGTGCAAGACAGTAAGTATACCTTAAAGAATCAGCGGGAGATTTCTTATGGCGATTTTTATACTATTCTCAAAGACAATCTCCAGAC
>JAHFGE010000021.1 GCA_023247575.1 Candidatus Omnitrophota bacterium
ACCCCTGGACCTTCCTTTTTGACGTTCATCTGCATATTAGCACGGTTGAAGTCGATACCGCCGGGGGCCTGCCCCGATGGTACCGTCGGGACCTGTTTTGCTAAAGCCGCCTGGTCTGCCCTCATCGCCGCGTCGGCTGAAAATAGTATTCTAAAGTATTCAATCTCCAGCAGTTTTTCCTTAACCCATGCTAGATTTGTAGGGGTATTCGGCACTCCCTGAAGCTGAATATAATACTCATCAGCTGGCTCCCAAAGCTTGAGAGAAATGTCTTCCGTTGCATTTTTTTCAGATTTCCACGCAGTATTCAAATTGCGGCTAGCCATTTCTATTTGGACTAATAGATTATTTATATGCTCCAGAGAAAATCCCCTAGAGATAAAAATTCCATCATCTGTAATGGCACCTCTCGCTTTCATCGCCGCGTCGGCTGGCTTCGCCGGGTTGGCTTCCTCTATAGCTAAACTATTAATCGTAACTTTTCTAATTCCACTTCCACTATTTAACGCAACACGAAGCTCACCAAAAGGTGGTGTTTGTCGATCGAAAATTAGAACGATTTTAGAAAAATGGTTTAAGGATTCATGACCTACCACACCAGGGTTTTCTCCTTCTCCTGCCACCCGCGTTAAAAGAGGTGCCTTATCATCTTCCCTCTGTGTTATTATAATTTGATGAGTAGCAGGATCTCTTGCCAATGTAAAAGTACCAGTATAGACAACGGTACTTGAGACAGCAGCGCCTCCTCTCGGTTCTTCTGCGGTAAAACTATACTTACTTACTCCTTGCCCAGGAACTTTCAAAGGAACAAATTCCCTATTCCCAAATTCTAACACCGTCGTCCCGCCAATTGGTCTTTGACCAATTGGCGAGGTCTCGCCAGCAACTTTGTTGCTGGCGGACATCGCCGCGTCGGCTGTGGGATTTGCTGCTCTCTTAAGAGCAGGCAGTAAATCCTCCACAAATTCATCACCATGCTCTTGGTGTTCTTTCTTTAAAACAGCTACCACTTCATTGACTAAAGACTTTTGGTCCAATCTTAACCACTGCTCAGGCACACCAAAAATTTTAAAGTAACGTCTTGTATGACTTGTTACCACCTCTCTCCTTGAATTCATCAAGACTATTTTATTTTTTAGAGTGGGATAAAGATAATAAAAGTACTTTTGAACAAAAGATGCACCAAAACCACCAGGTATGGGACCAGTTGTAACGGTTATAGGGTGCTGGAAAAGAACAAAATTTATTCTTCTCATTCGTTCTGCCTCCAAAGACTCAAGATGTCCATCACCGCTATCCTTTAGAGCCGACTTCAATAATCCGTTCACCATTTCAAATTCTTTTACCGTCATCGCCGCGTCGGCATGGCTTATAGCTTTAGCAGGCGACAGATCAACATTGGCAATAACAGCACGGTCAGGAAACCGGGTCCCGGCAGGAATATTTCGTAAACGATGGACCACCTGGCCAGCATCGCCTCCCGGGAATACTTGCAGACCGCCGGAGAAGTATTTGCGGGGGATGGTTTCCCCGCCTTTGGCGGGGTTCGGCTCTTCCTTAATATAATTGAACACGCCCTTCTTGTAGGCCTTCAGGTACTGCTGAAAAATCTGCTGGTTGGCTTTTATGTCTGGCTGGTTGACACCGACCTTCACCTTACTTTGGTTGGCGTAAATCTGGGTGAGAATGGCGTCCTGCAGAGCCATTTTGTACCAGGAGGCCAGGATCATGCTGTAGAACATCTGTCTTAAAGGCGTAAAATTTTTGCCAGTGTTGACCTCTTTTTCGATTTCGGGGAGGATAAGTTCGCGGACGATTTGGGAGGCGAGGGTATTAACAGATGGGGACAGTTTGTCAATTGAACTAATGGGGACAGTTGAATTCAACTGTCCCCTTTTGTTCTGTCCCCTTTTGTTTAGCGCTACGTAATCCTCCTCCAGCATCACCTTCAAATGCGCCCCTACCACATAGGCCACACTACCCCGCTCAAAAACATCCGCCTTGTCTGCCACAATCCATACCTTATTAAATGTACCTACGGCAGGAACCTGGGCGTTGCCATAAAGCTGACGGGCTTTTGAGTAGACTTTGTCCCAGAAGGTTTTCCCTAAGTCTTTCTCAGGATATATGAGAGAAGCGGTCAACTGTTTGAGGATGTAATCCTGCGCCAGCATGTCTCTTCCCATCTCAGTGGCTCCCAGATTAGGCGCAATCATTCTATCCTTTTCATACGGGCTTAAATTGACCCACAGGTCCTTTTCAGGAACGGTCATGGCAGCGAGAAAATATTTGACAAGGCGCTGGATTTCTTGTTTGAGGTAATCCCCCTTCGCCAAAGTGCTTTCGCCTTTGGCTTCGGGGGACGTGCTGTCCCCTTGGTCCAGCACGAAATCAAACACAAACGGATTTTCGGGATGGACTTTCAGGCCTTTCATAAGCACCGGTTCATACGCCGGGCTTAAATTGACCATGGTGCCGGGGGCCGGCAAATTCACCGATTGGGCACCTGCTAAAGGTTGAATGAAGGTAGTGGAAAAACAAACAATAACCAGGGAAGCGATGACTCTTTTAAACATAAAAAATGTCCTTTTTTATTTTGTCGTTCCCGTCCCGCCTTGGCGGGATAATCGGGAACCTAGGACTTGCAATCACTAGATTCCCGCTTAAAGTCACCGCCTTTGGCGGAATCCCGTCCGTAGGCGGGACATGCGGGAATGACACAACGTTTAATTTGGTATGATAGTCATGAGTAAACATGGAATACAACTAAACTATAACATATAAATATCCAAAATGCCAATTGGGGAGGAAAAAATCTTGCGATATAACGGTATTATTTACAAATAGTTATGACAAATTCAAAAAATATTTTAGATTTTTTCAGAAATAATTCCCTAAATCACCCTGTCATTGCCCCCATCGATAGGAATCTGGGCGCCGGTGGTTTTGGCAAAAACTGGCCCAGCCAAAGTACAGACTAAGTCGGCCACATGCTTAGAGGTGATCTCTGTTTTTAGTAAATTACTCTTTTTGTACTCATCCACAGACAGGCCATAGTGCTGGGCCCGTTTTTCTAAAACTTCCTTAGTCCAAATAGCGGTATCAAAGACCTGATTGGGATGCACCACATTGACCCGAATGCCTTTATCCGCCAATTCCAAGGCTGCCACCCTGGCTAGCTGAGTCAATCCGGCCTTGGCGACCGAATAGGCCCCTGCCCCGGGGCCTGGCGCCGGCACATTCTTAGAACCGATAATAATGATGGTAGGGTCGATGCCATAAGTTAAATAAGGAATGGCGGCTTTCATCAAACGCTGATGGCTAGTCAAATTGACCCTTACGCTGCGCTCCCATGTATCGGGACCCATCTGCTCAAGTGTTTCACTGGGCGGGAAAATACCCGCATTGCTGACTACCATATCCAGTCCTCCGAAATGGCGCACCGCAGCTTCCACGGCCTTTTGCAAATCAGCGTCTTTGGTGACATCGGCAATAATATCTAATACGTAGGGGCGATTATTAATCGCCCCTACATTCTTAATATCCAACGCCGCCACATGCGCACCTTGCGCTATTAAACTTTCCACACAGGCTTTGCCAATGCCGCTGGCCGCCCCTGTGACCAAAGCCACCTTGCCTTGCAAGACAAGCGGTTTGGGGTTCTTGGAAAGTTTGGCTTGCTCAAGTTCCCAATACTCTATCTCAAAAATATCCTTCTCGCCAATGACCTTCCATCCCCCTAAACCTTCGGCCCATTGGATAGCGGCAATGGTATGATCGACGATATCGGAGACAATTTGCGCCTCCTTATAGGAACGGCCAAAGGTCACCAGCCCCTGCCCAGGCCAAACCGCCCAGCGAGGAGCCAAATCTAAAATTTTAAGTTTGCCGTTGGTGTGACGATCAAAATAGGATTTATAATTTTTAGCGTAAGAGTAAACCTCCCTCACCGCTTCCTGACGGATAACGACCGGTGTGGGTTTAGTGCGAATGACATGGTCCGGGGTCAAGGTGCCCCGTGTGGCGATAAAATTGACCTGAGGTAAATTAGCAAATCCTACCGATAAATCGTCGCTTTTTAAACAAGCAACTACAGCCGCGCCCTGCACCTTGGATACCACCTGACGCAGACGTGCTAATTCCAGAAAATTTTCTGGTGAAGATTGCCCCTTAGCGATTCTAATCTTGGCTCGCCTGATAAAATTCTCCGCTTTAGTCACCAAACGGATATGGTTTTCGTAGCTTTTTTTGGCATCGTCGGCAAAAGTAAACAGGCCGTGGTTTAATAAAACTATTCCCTCGTATTTGCTCCAATGAAGGTTTTGGGTCATTTCATAAATTTTGCGGGCCAGCACAAAACCCGGCATGACATAAGGGACAATCAAAATCTTTGGGCCATAAATTTCTTTAATGTATTGGCCGCCCCTGGGTGTATTAGTGATGGCTACCACAGCGTCGGCATGAGAATGATCCACGAATGTGTAAGGGATCATCGCATGCAGGATGGCTTCCACGGAAGGGTTAGGCGCATAAGAGTTAAGCATGGCTAGCCTCTGGCCTGCCACCATGTCACTGTCGGAAAGCTGGGGGAAAGCGGCCATGCGTTTTAAAGCATCCAGCTTCACAGCGGCAAAACCCTCTGTTTCGATGGTGGCTAAGTCCCACCCACTTGCGTTGATGTACAGCACTTCTTGAGATTGACCGAAAAAATCGTCGGCAACAGTTTTGACCGACGTATTACCGCCGCCGTGTAATACCAAGGAAGGCTCTCGGCCCAACAGGCGCGACGTATAGACCCTCATTTTGATAGGGTCGCTGCCACAAAGTTTAGCTTTCTTGTCATTCCAAATGCTTTTCATTGATTCTTGATCCAATCCTTGGCTTCCGGCTCTAGGCTGGAGGTTTTTTTCAAAACTACATACTGGTTATTTTTAGGCGCCAGTTCTTTGCGAAAATTCCTTACTTCCTGATAATGTTCTGGAACTATCGAGCATCTTTTGGTGTTATAAATGCTATTGATTTCGACCGTATTGTCTTTTTTAAAATAATTGACGGATACGTTCATCAAATCAGTGTCTAAGGAATAGTTAGCCGGCACAAAATCAACCTTAAAACCATCAGGAATACGATAAGTATTATTACTTTTGATCACTGAATTGGCGGATACAAAAATAGGATATTGACGGCTCTCTTGAGTAAAGGGCGGCATATCTGATTGATCTTCTTCTTTAATTAACATCATGTCATTGATAATCGGATAGGCATTGGGGGACTCATACTTCAAGTCAAATTCTACCAGCCCATAACGGTTCTCAACGCCAGAGACTTTACGCTCCACCAACTTCCCTCCTCTGGCAAAATTCTGTTCCAAATTCTTAAAGAATTTCTCTTTGTCCTGTGGGCTGGAAGTCACCCAGGACTGTTTAAAGCTTTGACTGCCCTCCAGAGGCAATTTGACATGGACCTGGAAATTGGCAGAGCCATCATTGTTAACAGCTATGTCCGCCTTGCTGCTTAAGCTATGATCATCGGGTGATCCGGTGGGCCAATGATCAAATTTAAAACCGGTCTCATCAATAATCATCACAGTAGCATGATCATAACTGGCTGGCTGCTGGCCAAAATCAAAACCCTTTAATTGTGGATCGACGAAATAATTCTGGCTGTCTAAATTCACTTGCAAAACCACATGGTCAAACACAGAAGGGCTGGGCAGACCGTTTTGAGGATTACCGGTAAATTCGCCGCTAAAAAGGCAAATATTCGCATCGATGTCTGCTATTTTTAACATTTCTTTAGCCAATAAGCCCAAGTCTTTGCCATCACCATAATGGCTTTTAAAAATTTCATTGGTGGGGTGTAAATTCACCATATTATCGGCAAAATTTAAAGGGACATAATGAAAATTATCCTGAAGAAATTCCAGGATAGCCCTGGCTTTATCTTTTTGAGTGGTTTTATCCTTGGTCAACTCTACCGCTTTCAGTGTCATATCGACGTTGCTGACGGCATTTTTATGAATCAAACCCCGATACCAATCAGCCACAACTTTCCAATCATTGATGGAAGACAAATAAATCCCCCCTAATACTTCCTGCAGAGGCGGCATCAAGTCTTCTTTGTCAGGGATGGGGTCGGTTTCATCAAAAGAAAATGTATATTTCACCTGCCCCGACGGTCCCGTCGGGGCCTGGCCAGCCGTTTTCTCTATGGTGGGCTTATAAGCTATTTTATAAACCTTATAAGGGATGGGTTTATCATCGGGAAAAATAAACGCATGGCTGGCATGTTCTGTGGGAAGTGAAGGGGGCAGAACTTCCGCCCAGAATTGATTGGAAATCTCTTTATGAGCCGTAGTGCTCTTGACTGTGACATCAATGATGCAGCCCACATCGACTTGAGGCAACGTCACTACCTTCATCCTTAAATCCGAATATAAAGGAAACTCTTCATATACGGCCGCGTCTTGAACATTCTTGGCTGGATACTGATGGCCGTCAGGGGTTTCCACGTGGGCCTGGATATCCGTAATGGTATCCCGTGATTTATTGTAGTAAATCGGCCACTGGCCTAAATCTTTACCTTCTTGGGTTTGAATTTTGACCCGGGCATGGTAAGTCTCCTCATAGGACCAGTCAGATTTTAAGGTGGTGACATATTCATTAACCAGAGCGATGTAGGGTTGATCCGCATTTCTGCTGCGCCAGGTGGAAGACGGTTCCGCTTGAGCCCAACAAGGCACGGTCATTAATAAAAAAATAACTGTCATTAACATGATCTCTATCCTATCTCTCGTCAAGCAGTGCAGGCCGTCATGAATTCCACAATCCGCTGGTCCATGAGCACATGACTTCTATTTAAAGGTCGCTTTAAGGTAATTCCTGCCAGCGACCTACAGCGGCTTAAGGCCGCATACATCTGCCCGTGGGCAAATGTACCCTGACCCACATCAATAACCACCCGATCAAAAGTCTGGCCTTGAGATTTATGAATGGTCACGGCCCAGGCCAGCTTTAAGGGGTATTGGGTAAAATAGCCAATCACCTTGGAAGCTAAACTCAACGAGACTTCATCAAAATAATACTGATAAATTTCCCAGGTATATTTTTTCACATCCACTGTCTTGCCGTCTTCTAGTTTGACGAAAACAATATCCTCTTCCTGCTCTTTTGGGATAATGCCTTCTATCACTCCCAAGGTCCCGTTGACCCATCGTTTATCCGTGTCATTATTTAAAAACATCACCTGGGCGCCTTTTTTCAAAGATAAAACTTCCGCGGTGGGGAGATTGCGACGATCGAATTCCCCGGCAATGGCGCCCTGATAGACATGCTCTCGATCAGGCAAATTTTGAAGATGTTTTTGGTTGGCTGCTTGCGCAGTCACATTGGTCGTCGTTAGGGTAATACAAAATTCTTGGGTGTCTACTCTATGGCCATCGCTTAAATGCCGACTGTTAAACGCATGAAAGTGATGGGCTTGAAGCTGATTATGCCTTAAAGCATTGAGCAAATGAATAAAATTCTCATCCTTTTGACGATAGATCTTTTTTAACTCCAGCATTTTGAGGCTTATTTCCTCAAAAACTTTGGCAGAAAAAAAATAAGGAGTTGCATAGAAGCTCTGGAAAATTTCGGTCTCAGCCTTTGAAACCACCGGCGGCAATTGGAACAGGTCGCCGAAAAAAATCATTTGCACGCCGCCGAAAGGATGGTGGCAATCTGGGCCATACAAACGCAAAAAACGATCCACACAATCAAACAAATCCGCTCGAACCATAGATATTTCATCGATAACTACGGCATCTAAAGCGGCATACAACTTTCGCTTGCGCTTACGTACAATGATATCACCCACAGCCTCCGGTGTTATATCAGGCTTAAATTGGAAAAAAGAATGGATGGTTTGCCCCTTGACATTCAGGGCCGCCACTCCTGTGGGAGCCAGCACAGCCATATTTTTGGTGGTTTTATGATGGAAATATTGCAAAAGCGTTGATTTACCAGTGCCGGCTTTGCCCGTTACAAATAAATGCTGCTTCGTATTCTCCAGAGCATCAAAGGCAGCAACAAATTCCTCATTGAAATCGAGTTCAGAGAAATTAATGGATGGTTGGGCTGTCATAGGTTATCCTGCAATAATTTGTGTATCTTCAAATTTTCTTCCCGACCAGTCATAACCTCAATAATCGTTGATGTCTTGGACTTCAAGGCCCGCCTGTAGACTTTGGAGAAATCTTTTGTATTCATAGGCTGAGCAAATTGAAGCTCAAACATGGCCGCGGCATTCGCAAAAGTATAACTGTGAGGAGTGCCAAAATATTTCTCGAACACATCTTTGTACTGGGCAATGGGCAGAAAAGAAAATATCCCTCCTCCACCGTTGTTTAAAACCACCATCACGACAGGTACTGACAAATTCTTAAGTAACGCCAGTGAATTTAAATCATGCAGGGCTGCCAGATCGCCGATCATGATGGTCAGCGGTTTACCTAAACCCTGAGCGAACCCTGAGGCCGAGGCAATAGTCCCATCAATTCCACTGGCTCCCCTATTACCACCGACAATAACCGCATGGCCTTTAAAATCCCCATAAAAATCCATGTCGCGGATGGGCATGCTGTTGGCCACGAACAATCCTGATCCTTTAGGAATCCATTGCGACACCAGACGGGCCGCAGCAATTTCATTAAGACGATCGTCTTTTTTAAAAGAATTCTCGATGGCCTTATCGATGTTCTTGTTCAATTTCTGTAGGGAACGCAAATCTGCTTTCTCTACACGAGATTTAATTAATGGGATGATCGTCCTACAGAAATTATCCGCCGATGATTCCACCCGCAGGCTCACCTGATGGGTGGGGTCGTTGCGCAAAGGATGATTTAAAACCGTAATGTATTCGCGGGGTTTGATCTTTTCCACAAACTCATAATAACGTTTGGAGGTGATTCGGCCGCCCAAATGCAAAACACCATCGAAATGGAAACTTCTGTCACCCCCGAATGTTTTTATCGGGGGTCCAGGATTAGCTAATTCTGGATTCCCGATTAAAGCATTCGGGAATGACAAACTATTTAAAATCTGGTCAAAATAATGAATGACCTGAGGATGTTGACATCCTAACCGTAAACCCGAAGTTAAATCAGGAAAAATAGGCCACTTTAATTTTTCAGCTAAAGCTAAAACGCCCTTAGTCTCGTTTTGGGCAATTTTCCCTATGACAATTAACCCGTTCTTGATTCTGCTGATTCGTCCAACAATTTCCTGTGCGTAGAGACGAGGCAACCTGTGGTGAGCGTAGTCGAACCATGCCTCGTCTCTACATTGAATGTATTGCGTATAGGGTTTATTATTTTTTAACCAATGTTTAATTCCGTCGGTAGAGACGCAGCAATGCTGCGTCTCTACAGGAACCAACGGTTCTCGAAACATACAATTAATATGAACAACACCACAGGGATTACGCATGGCTTGATACCAGGCCTGATCGATAGTGGTCAAAACAAATTCCGGCTTAATATTCAAATCCGGACAAGGCAAATCGACAAAAAATTTCACATAGCGGCCAAATAGCCCTGCCTGGTCAATGGTCTGGACGCTTCCGGTTTGGCGTAACTCCGGCGGCCGGTCAGCGGTCAGCACAATTAAAGGGACCTTTTTCTTGGAAGCTTCAATAATGGCCGGGAACAAATTAGCAGCTGCTGTCCCTGAGGTACAAATAAGCACCGCTGGTTGTTGAACAACTGAAGCATATCCTAAAGCATGAAAAGCCAGCCCCCGTTCATCGAAATGTACTAAAGTTCTGAGGCGTTTATTTTGCCCGGCAGAAACTGTCAAGGGAGATGAACGTGAGCCTGGAGCGATACAAAAATAATCCGCGCCTAAACGTATTAACTCCTCGACAATCAAACTGCCCCAACAATAATTGATATTAATAGTATTCATAAAACAATGTGTCATTCCCGAATGCTTTAATCGGGAATCCAGAATTTGCAAGTACTAGGTCCCCGATTAATACATTCGGGGACGACAATTTCTATCTAAAAATTTTAATAAAATTGTCGATTTTATTTTCAATTTCCTGCCATTCGTCATAAGAATGGGAATCTTCCACAATACCAGCACCGGCATAAACGGTCATTTCTTTACCCCTAATGAGAGCGGAACGAATACCTACCACAAATTCGCTCCAATCTAATCCCACATAACCAATAAGCCCCGTATACCAACCTCGCGGGAATCCTTCCAGGCGGGCCAAAGTTTGCAAAGCTTGCCTTCGCGGCACTCCCCCTACGGCCGGTGTAGGATGCAGACTTTTGACAATTTCCTCATCAAAAATGCGTTCCTTGAGCCTCCCTTCGAAAGAAGTCCTTAAGTGATGACCATTACCTAACGTTAAAATCTCCGGTCTATCTGCATGCTGATGATCCTTGCAAAGTCTTCGAAAACTTTGATTAATGGCCGTCACCACAAAGGCATGCTCACGATTATCCTTAAGGCAAGCCAGTAATTTCTCTTTGAAGGCATTATCCTGAGAAACTCCCATGCCTTTAGGCGAAGTGCCGGCGATAGCTTCACTAATAATGGAATGTCCATATTTACGATAAAGCCGTTCTGGAGAAGCTCCTAGAAAGGCTGTCCGTCCAAATTCAAAACAAAAATGATAACTGTTAGGCGTGACCTCAAAAAGATGGCGTAAAACCACCAAGGGATCAATCTTTTTTGTAAATTTTAATTTTGTCTGGCGGGCCAGAACAACTTTTTGTAATCGCCCCCGGGCAATTGTCTTTAAAATATTCTCAACGCTGTTTTCCCATTGTATCATAGAGGGATAATCAATCCTCCTGATTGGTTTAAACAACGGCGCGTCGCGATATCCTTCTGACCATTCAAGGCCGTCCAATTGATGCAAAATTTCTTTTCTTTGCCGAGCAGAAATTTTACCCACTATATTACAACAAAAAATCATGGAACTACTATTGGAAGCCAGTTCAAAACGCGGTACTATAAACCGGTAAGCCCCAAAATCTTTCCATTCTTTAGACAACCGCTTAGGGTCAAAGCATAAACCTCCATACCATTGCAAATAAGGATACTGAGTTTTTAAATATTGCCTTAAGGTGGAAAAAATTCTTCTCAAGTCAGTTATAGATCGGCCTTGGACATAAGCCGCCTGGCCAATGCCGGCAATAGAGGCCGTATTATCCTGATTGGCTCCAAAAATTTTTACCTTGGACTTCTGTTGAGCAATCCAGGCCATTTCATCGATGGGGTGAATTTTAATTTCAATGCGAACAACATCCGTAGGCGCGGTATTAGGAATACCCTCTTTAATTTTATCGGCCATGATGCGCTTGGCCTTGATGAAATCAATGATGTTTTCTGACATAATTTATCTTTTCAAATTCTAAATCCTAAATTCTAAACCCTAAACAAATTCAAATGAACCGAAATTTTAATGACCAAAACGTTCTAAATTTAGGTCATTTGGATTTTGGTCATTATTTAGAATTTAGAGTTTAGGATTTAGAGTTCTAATTTTTACTTTTCCGCCCAATAAATGGTCGCTGCCCCGGCCATCAATTGTTGGTATTGAATATTCTTAAATCCCATCTGCCTTAAAATTTTACAAAAACGCTCCCCAAAAGGAAAAATTTCTATGGTTTGAGCCAGGTATCGATAAGCACTGCTGTGACCTGATAATAAAAACCCCACTAAAGGCACAAGTGCATTGAGATAAATCCAATGGCAAAATCTTACAATGGGATTTGGTGGCAAAGAAAACTCTAAGATCACCACCCTTCCCTCTTTTTTAAGCACGCGATACATCTCGAGAAAAGCTAAACGCAGATCCGGCATATTGCGGATGCCGAAAGCAATGGTCACGACATCGAAAGTTTCCGCCAAAAAAGGTAAAGCCTGGGCATCGGCCTTTTGCAGCATGATCTTCGACTGATATCCTGCTGTCTTGATTTTAGCTTTGGCAATTTCCAGCATATTTTCAGCTAAATCGATTCCATAAGCCATGTGGATGTTGGGGTTATCTTTGACTAAAGATAAAACTACATTGCCGGTTCCGGTGGCAATATCTAAGAGGTCGAGGCCATTTTTTTGCGGAAGGTGGGCTCTGATTTCCCGGCGCCAGGAGGCATCCTGGCCCAACGACAAAAGGCAGTTTAAAAAATCATACCGCTTGGCGATTTTATCAAACATCTTCCACGAATCATTCTTGGAGATAACTATCGACATGGTTCGTTACCTAAAAAATTATACTGTTCCTCACCATAGTCCCGAGTACTTAGCAAATACAATTTTAAGGGACGAGGGACATAGGTACATCCTAAATATACTCCACCTTCCCAAGTTCCCTCTTGGCATATTCAGAAAGCTTTTTATCGGCTGTCACGAACATATCAATTTCAGTCAGAGATGCGCTGGCTAACTGGATACTATCAAGAGTAACCAAAGGATATTTATCCATTAATGCAATGGCTTTAGTAATCAGGGAATCAGAAAAAACGACCTGCTCAAAAGCCAGGGCGTCATGGAAAATCTCACTTTTTAACCAGTGAACCTGTTTTTCCGTCAGGGTCCCTTCCCGCCAGCGGCGATGTAAAATGCTATTCATTTCTATGACATAGATGGGGGCCACCACCATGGAAGTAGTTTGAGAGAAAATCCGATCAAAAGATGCAATTCCAGGCTCTTCAATATATTTTTTAGCTAAGGCGCTGGTATCAAAAAAAACTTTCATGACCGTTCCTCTTGCCTGGCTTTGACAATACTGATACTTAAGGGTTCCCCTTTAATTTTAATGCGTTTAATGGGGCGTTTCCAGGTAGGCTGTGCCACATGGGGATTATGGGCCACAATGTCTACGACGGGCATATTGCGCTCCATCAAAACAATGCGATCCCCACGTTTAACTTTGTCCAGATATCTGGACATATTGTGACTAAACTCTCTCATATTGATAGCAGTCATATTGATCCTCCCCCTTTTTTTGCCTGCCGTAGGATTTTGTCTAACAAAAGTATAACATATGTCATACACTTGTCAAACAAAATTCTTAGTGCGGGCCACCTTTTAAGACCACCTACGTCTTTGTCAGCGGCTGGGGCTGAGCCGTAAGCTCGGACGACTTACGGGAGTCCTCGGTAAGAGAGGACAAGAGCGGCGAGGACATGGCGGGTTTGATGTCCAGGATAATGGGAATCAGGCCGTCGATATGAATATTTTCTAGGTTCTGCTGAGCTATGGGCAGCGGCACGCTTGCCCCGCCGCTTTCAAGGCGGTGGCCGTTGCCACGAAGTCCTGAGCTTGTCGAAGGATCGTGCCTCATTTACAAATTGAGACCTGCAACGTTAACCCAGGATGACTTCGCCTGCTTGGGCAAATTCACAAATAGGGCTCTCTTTGCTCTCCCATTCTTGAGGGGTCATGGCTACGGCTTGAATAGGGGCATGAACATCATAGATGGCTTCAGAAAGAATATTGATTCGAGCCCAGTAATCCTTATCTTTAAAATCATTTGAAACCACCACAATGTCAATATCGCTTCCATCCCGTTGTGTTCCTTTGGACCATGAACCAAAGAGAATTAACCGGTCGACATCAATATTATCCTGTTTTAAGAATTCTATTAACTGTTTGAGTATATTCAAAACGTCATTTTTGCCCATTGGAGTGCTTCCTTTGTTTGCACAAGAATTTCTCTGACTACTTCTTGAGTATAAACATTTTGCAATTTCATCAGCTCTTCTGGATAACGAGTGGCAACACTGGCTTGGTCAAGCCATATGAGGAACTTATCAATGTGCTCAGGTGGTTGAGATTTTGTTTCGGTAGTCAAATAAGTAAGATTATGTGTTTTAGGCGGAATTGCGTTAAGCCTCTTTTGATAAATTCCTTTCAAAGCTTTTTCAATGGATAAATGGGCCATAAAAACAGCATATACATACCGTGCACCCTGGAACATGTATTCAGCCGTTTGAAAATCGTAATCTGCCTGTGTTAACCATTCTTGTGGGTTTCCTGGCATGATTAAAGAATATCATAAGTCATTAGGTCAGTCACTATTTTTGTCTAAGAAACCCACTTACGTCTTGGTCAGCGGCCCCCGCAGGTTTGCTTCACAAACCTAAACGTGGGGGCACCCATGCTTAGGTTTCTATAAAATGTAATTCCTGAAACCTATGGGTGCTGAGTAAATTCCGACAATAGCGGTGAGGATGTGGCGGGTTTGATGTCCAGGATGATGGGAATGAGGCCGTCGATGTGGATGTTTTCTAGGTTCTGCTGAGCTATGGGCAGCGGCACGCCGTTACCGTCACGCTTGATTTGCAGGTTCAAGTTAGCTGCGTTAAAGTCGATACCGCCAGGAGCCGTCGTCGCCCTATCTATGCTCAATTGAATCTGCCAACCTTTGCTTCGGTCGGCATATCTTCTTCCTGTAACAACAAGTGTGGGCTCTCTAAATGGAGAATGGACGACTTGACGCACTACACCTAAAAATTCATCAAAATTGTTATATATAGTATCACTGACACTCTCCGGGAATTGATTTGAATTGATGGTGATTGGCTGATTTAAATCCCCCGTTACTAGACCTGCCATAGTGTCCCAAACAGTACTATTATACTTCCTTTGAAGAGAAATATTGTTCTCTACAGCTGTATCATCAACAATAACCATCATCGCCGTGTCGGTATTCGGAACAGACAGTGCCTGGACAGCTGGCGTGATGTTTACTGGTTGGGGAGATATTTTTACATCTTTTAAAACAGGCAAACTAAACCTGACACTTTCGCCATCAGCCTTTGCTAAAAAATCTTTTATTCCCTTCTGTTGACGGACAGGAGTCAGAAAATCAACAAGCAAATCAACAATTAAAGAAGGATTAAAAGGTTTTTGGAACCATAGAATTCCCATCGCCACCATATATGCCTGCAGAGTATCTGTAAAACTCAGGTTCGCAGGTAGATATAAGATTGTTCCTTCAGAAAGAACTTGGCTAGGAGGAGTCATCCGATCTAAATGAGGATTTAACTGCAAGATTTTCCAAGATGTTATGCCGTTTTTCAAGGCAATATCTTCTAACTTTTCCCCACCTTTAGCTACGTTGTATGGAGTCAGCGCCGTCATCGCCGAGTCTGTTCGGCCGATCTCTTCCGATGCCTTTGCTGCAATTGTAGGGAATCTTTCTGGAAAACCGCCAAATGGATCAAACCATACTAAATTACCATTCTTTTCTACTATGAAATTCTGAACCTCTTGATCTAAATATAACCGAGGATCATTTGCCACCCATGGGTCTAACTTTACTTGATCTCCTAATAATTGACGCACTTCTCTGGTTAAACTCCGATAATCAGATTCTATTTTCTGCTTATCTGATCTTTCTGGTTCATCTGGACTCCTGTAGAAAGAGAGGATCGATGACAGTGACTCACCGTCAATATAGGGCATTCTTACACCAATATTACCTAGTCCTCCAGTCAATTCCTCTGAGATGGACAGAATCTCATTTATTTCGTTTAGTCGACCTATCCCTGGTGGCAAAGCTCCATTGATATCTACAATCAATTTTTGCATTTGACGAAGTTTGTCAACGGTTGTTTCTGCATTTTTAAAAAATACCTTAATAACATTTTGCTTTGTAGGATCCACGAATACTGCCCCATAAGAACCTTGACTAAGAACCTTATATTTAACTCCTCCTACATTAATTTCTAAATCTGGACTGATCCAGGCGATCATCGCCTCATCTAGACCGAATTCTTTACGCACTTGCTCAGGTAATTGAGAAATAAGCTGAGGAGTATATACTCTATTTGTATCAATAAAACCAAACTCAGGTTGTCCTGTTTTAGAAAGGATATGTGAAACATAGATCTCTAGATTATACGCAGTGAATCCAGTTAATCGATTTATTGAGATTATCTGTTGAGTCTTTTCGATAACAATTACTAA
>JAHFGE010000022.1:0-14393 GCA_023247575.1 Candidatus Omnitrophota bacterium
GGCTGCAATCAATATCTTTTGGGCATGGGGGCCCCTCTTTTTAATAGCAGAGCCAATCAGTCGAATAGCGTCTTCAATTCCATGCTCGCATAAATTGTTAAAACCAGAAGGAAAGAGATTGGTATCCACCACCGCGATTTTAAAGCCCGCATCACGGATATCGACCGAACTGTAAATAGGCGTATAGACTTTCTCATACCCTTGCAGCCAGGCATGAATCTCCTGCTGTTGATTCTGGATGCAGGGGACACAAATCGTGTGAGAAAAATCTTTCGCTAAGGTTACTTTTTCCATAAGTTTTTTAATGTCATTCCCGAATGCTTTAATCGGGAATCTAGTACTTCCGTATCTGGACCCCCGATTAATACGTTCGGGGGTGACAATGCCCTATTATACTCGTATCACATTTTTGTCTAGTGCTGCTTTTGCTTTTCGCGCAGCATTGCGTACAATTTCCGGCAGAGCCGGATGAATATAAACGGTACGCAGCATATCATCCAGCGTGGCATTCATGTTCATATAGGCAATAACCATATGGATCATGTCTGAGGCTTCCTCGCCGATCATGTGGCCGCCCAACAATCGTTTGGTTTTGCGCTCAAACAATAATTTACAAAATCCATATTCGGACAAGAGCGCCATGCCCATGGCCGAACTTTTGTAAGGATTAAGACCGACGACATAATCCACACCTTTCTTTTTTAATTCATCTTCAGTTTTGTCAACGCCAGCTACTTGAGGATGAGTAAAAATCGCATGGGGCATGGGTGGATAAACAATTGGAGTACTGGGCTTACCGGCAAAGAGCGTATCAAAAAGATACTCACCCTCGAAATTCACATTGTGACGGAAAAAGTAATGACCCACGCAATCACCGAGGGCATAAACCCCAGGGGCGGCGGTTTCCAAGTAGTCATTGACTTTAACAAAGCCATTGTTAAGCTCAATGCCGCTGCTTTCGGGATTCAAGGTATCTGCATTAGAAACAATACCGGCAGCTACTAACAACGCTTTGGCAGTGATGGTTTGGGTTGCCCCCTCCTGGGTGTAGTGCACGGTAAAATGACCATGGGCGTATTCTACTTGAGTCGGCACAGCTTTCAGGCGAATATCATGGTATTGGCTAAATACTTTGTGAAATTCTGCCGCTATTTCGGAATCTTCGTGGCGCAATAACGATGAACGTACTAAAAAATGTGTGCGGGTGCCAAAAGCCGCATAAGCGTGGCCCAATTCGCAGGCAATGTAGCCGCCACCTAAAATGATCATCGATTCGGGCAAGATGGTGTTACGCAGTGCTTGCGTGGAAGTCATGTAGGGAGTGCCAGCTAACCCTGGAATCTCGGGGATACGGGGCCTAGCCCCAACAGCAATAAAAATTTTATCCGCTGTTATCTGTTCACCATTGACCTCGATCACTTTATTGCCGGCAAACTTGGCCTCGCCTTTGATAGGTGTGATATGGGGATGTTTGCTGTAGCTGGCAGCGATTTTATCAGAGTCCGTGTCGACAGTTTGAGAAATGCGGTTTACCAGACGAGCAAAATTAACACTCAATCGGGGATCATTATTGATATCAAAGCGCTTGGCTTCTTTGATGGCAATGGCGACATCCGCCGGGTGAATGAGCATTTTGGAAGGAATGCAGCCACGATTTAAACAGGTGCCGCCTAAACGGTCCTTCTCGATCACAGCAACTTTATAGCCCATGGAAGCGGCCGGGGAAGAGATTTTAGCCCCGCCGCCGGAACCGATGGTAATCACGTCAAATTTTTTCATAACATGTGGGGACAGTTGCGCAACTGTCCCCCTTTGTTCATTAAACGTGCAGCTACAGGTTCAAACTCAGTGTATTGCATTAAATCAGCGCGTACTTGAGCAATATTGGCAAGGCCTTTCAAATAACCGGCATAATGTTTACGAAATGTCTGCACACCATATTTTTCACCTTTGTACTGTACGCTAAGTTTCAGGTGCTCGAGGCAGGTTTGAATTTTCTCTTCGATGGTGGGTTCTGGCCAATGTTGGCCAGTTTTTAAATAATGTTTGGTTTGTTTGAAAATCCAGGGGTTGGCAATGGCGCCACGGCCGATCATGACACCGTCACAGCCGGTTTCCAGCATGGCTTTGACATCTTCAGGGGTTGTCACATCACCGTTGCCAATAAGGGGAATAGAAATAGCCTTTTTAATTTTTTCAAGCCAGGCCCAATCGGCAAAACCATTGTGACCTTGGGCGCGGGTACGGCAATGCAAGGTCAGAGCTTGAGCTCCGGCTTGCTCGACCATTTTCGCTACATCCAAAATCACAATGTTTTGATCATCCCATCCCAGACGGGTTTTAACTGTGACCGGCAGCTTGGTAGCGGCAATGGTTGCCTTGACGATTTTTTCAAAAAGGGGAAGGTCGCGCAAAAGACCAGCACCTTCATTACGGGCCACATGGTTCTTGACCCAGCAGCCACAATTGATATCAATAAAGTCAGGCTGGAATTTTTCTACCACTTGCGCCGCCCCTTGCATAGCTTCTGGACGGCCGCCAAAAATTTGAATACCCACCGGCCTTTCTTCTTCGCAAATTTCGATTTTATGTAAGGCGCGCGGGATATCACGAATCAGCGCCTCGGAGGCGGTAAATTCCGTGTACACTAAGTCTGCTCCCAGGCGCTTGCAAATTAAACGAAAGGGCAGCTCGCTGACATCTTCCATAGGCGCCAGGGCCAGAGGTTGTTGAAATTCATAGGGGCCAATTCGCATGGCGATAATTATATATGAATCTGTCATTAACGCAAAGATTGAAAAAAATAAAGACGGCATTATACTATGTAGGAGTCGATCTTGTATCGACCCTAATAGTTAAAGGGCGAACACAAGGTCCACCCTTACAATATATGTCCATCGTCCTCAATCCACAAGAACCGGCGATTAGCCGGGGCATCAGAACCGTCGGGGTAGGCAAAAAGGGAAGTCACGCCTTATCTGATGAGTTGATCCATGAAATTTTTGAAGATTTAAAATCAGGCAAGGTTTTTGCGGCAGCCAAAGGTGCTTTTTTAGCTGGTTTGTTAGCCAAAGGTCTTGAACTTCAGGAAGAAATTTTGGTAGGGAAAGATCCTCAGCATTTAGTCCAGACCATTGCTGGTGATGCTCCGGAATTTGTGCAGTGGGTTTGTCTGCAATTATTCAGCGGGCAAACCTTGGATAAAAAAACAGCTTATGATTTAGGCTGTTTTTTGTTTTCCGACCAGCCTGGCGACGGCGCCCGGGGATTCATCGCCAGTTTCCTTCGGGTGCGTTATGAGACCGATGATGAATACGAAGGGCTCTTGCAGGCTTTGCAGGAAACCCTGCTGCCGGCTTTCACAAAGGCTGTACCGTCGGGTGAGCCACTTGTGCAGCTGGCAGAACCTTTCGACGGAGTTGACCATTCCACCATGATAACGCCTTTAATTGGCCACTATATGCAGTCTTTAGGGTATCGTGCGGTGCATATGGTAGGAAAAAATAGCGGCCCTAAGATGGTCATGAATTTATGGGACATTGCCCAGGAGTTGGGACAGCCCGCCATGCAAGGATCCAATGATTTAGCCGCTAGTAAACCGCCTTTCGGATGGTTTGGACTTCAAAACAGCATGTCGAGTGCTTTCGAACGCTGGCATAGTATTCGTTTACAGACAATAAAGCGTCCCTTTATGTCGACGATTGAACGGTTTATCAATCCTTTTAAAGCAGACATTCTTATTGCCTCGGCATTCCATCCTTCTTATGGAGAAAAGATGCTCACGATTGCCGAACGAGCTGGGTTTCGAGGCATTGCCATTGTGCGCAATGGTATTGAAGGCAGTGTCGCTTTTGCTTTAAAAAGACCGGTCAAAATATTGGTTTCATCGCGTCAAAAAGACGGTAGTTATAAACGGGATGAGAAAATTTTTGAGCTGGAAAAGTTTTTAGGCGTGACTGTTCCATTAGAGGAGAGGGTCACTCCAACCGCTAAAGAGAATGCTTATCTTATTAAACGATATTATTCCCAGGGTTCTAGCGGTCATCAGCTTTTCGATTGGAGAGTAAAAGTTACCTGTGAAGGTTTAAAACAAGCGATAACCTCGCAATGACACAATTATTTATATGACCAAAATTTCCTTCTATACCTTGGGGTGCCGGCTGAATCAAAGTGAAACGGCTTCCATCCAAAATTCCTTTGATACGAATGGTTATCAAGTCGTCGACTTTGGCCAGCCTTCGGACATTGTGGTTATTAATACGTGCACCGTCACCGCAGGGGGAGATGCCGATACCCGTCGTCTAGTGAATAAAGTCCATCGTCTCAATCCTCAGGCCCGCATTGCTTTAGTCGGCTGCCAGGCGCAGGTACAGAAAGAAAAATTGGCGGCTATGCCCAATGTACGCTGGATTGTGGGCAATAGCCGTAAGATGGACCTGGTGTCTGTGTTAAGGGAATATCCTTCCCCCTCTCAGGCGGCGGTGATTACTCCGGTCATTGAGCGGCGCCCCTTTACTCAAGCCGTGGCGGGCATTGACCGCCGGCATACGCGGGCCAATATTAAAATTCAGGATGGCTGCGATTTCTTTTGTTCGTTCTGTGAAATTCCTTATGCCAGAGGACGGGCCCGCAGTCGGGTGTTTGCCGACATTTTGCTGGAGGCGCAGGCCTTGGCAGCGGCGGGGCATAAGGAAATTGTTTTGACTGGTATCAACATCGGCACCTTTGCCCAAGAAGGCAAGGGTTTGTTGGATGTCGTGGCAGCCTTGGAAAACATCGAGGAGCTCAAGCGTGTCCGCATTTCGTCCATTGAACCGACCACCATTCCATTGAAAATTTTCGATTTCATGAAAGTAGGGGATGGTTCAGAACCCTCCCCTACACTTTGCCGTCACCTGCATATTCCTTTGCAAAGCGGATCTGATGAAATTTTAAGAGCCATGAAACGTCAATATACTGTCAGTGAATTCAGTGGTTTTATTTGCCAGGCCCAGCAAAGAGTGGTACAAATATGCATTGGTACTGATGTCATTGTAGGTTTTCCAGGGGAGACGGACAAACATTTCGATCAAACCATGGATTTTATCCGCCAAGAGCCCATCCATTATGTGCATGTATTCAGCTATTCTCCTCGGTACATGGCCAAAAGCCGGTTACAGACTAATGTTCCCAGTCATGTGATCACCCAACGCAGCCAGGCTTTGCGGAAATTATCAGCCCGCAAACGCCGTATGTTCCATGAATCACTTTTAGGGACTACACAGGAAGTTTTGTTTGAAGATTATAAAAATGGTTTCTGGCTGGGGTTGACAGATAATTATGTACGGGTCAAAGTCGAGTCTGACCAAGATTTATCCAATCGTATTGTTAAGGTGCGCTTGCAGACTATCGAAGGCCAAATTGTGAAAGGGGAGGATTAAAATGCATTTCCGTGACCTTAATGAATCTCAATTGTTAGCTCTAGCCATTACTGCCGAGGAAGAAGACGGGCATATTTTTCGAGATTTTGCCGAGAGGCTCCGTCATGATTTTCCTGCCACCGCCGAGCTTTTTACACGGATGGCCCAGGAGGAATCCAACCATCGCCACCGGCTCATTGATTTGTACCGCCGTCGTTTCGGGGAACATATTCCATTGATTCGCCGTCAAGACGTGCGGGGCTTTTGGCTGCCGCCTTCCTGGTCGCTGTTGAAAACTTTGCGTCCGGAAAAAGCCAGGGAACAGGCGGCTCTCATGGAATTGACCGCTCTGCGTTTTTATGAAGCAGCCATTGAAAAAAGCAAAGATGCGGCGGTGCGTCAGCTTTTAGGGGATTTAGCCCAGGAGGAATCCAAGCACGAAGCGTTAGCCAGCCAGGTGACCGAAGCGCATGCGGCCAGCGGCGAGTTGGATGAGGAAAAAAGGATGGGACGGCGATTGTTTGTACTGCGCATTGTCCAGCCAGGCCTGGCCGGGCTTATGGATGGTTCTATTTCGACTTTAGCTCCTTTGTTTGCCGCTGCCTTTGCTACCGGCAACACGGCGGAGACTTTCAAAGTTGGGTTGGCCGCTGCTGTAGGAGCAGGGATCAGCATGGGGTTTGCCGAGGCGCTCTCCGACGATGGTAAGTTAAGCGGCCGAGGGACGCCATGGTTGCGCGGCTTGGTTTGCGGGCTCATGACCACGATCGGCGGGTTAGGGCATACTTTGCCGTATCTCATTCATAACTTTCGTTTGGCCACCAATATTGCCATCGCTGTGGTGGCCGTGGAACTGGCCACTATTGCTTATATACGCTGGCGCTATATGGACACACCGTTTCTGTCAGCCTTTTTTCAAGTCGTGGTTGGCGGTTTTCTCGTATTTATGGCCGGATGGTTTATCGGAGCAAGCTGATGGTTCGACTCGACCCGCCTTTAGCGGGTCTCGCTCACCATGGTGAATACATTCATGACAGATCATCGAACTTTACATAAGCAACGACGAATTTAGTTTCCAATATAGTTTTGGCTGCGATCAAGATTGTTTCAGGAATTTTCGGAAATTCTTATGCCCTTATTGCTGATGGAGTAGAATCCCTCCTGGATATTTTTTCCTCAACTATTGTCTGGGGTGGTTTAAAAATCGGCGCTATTCCGCCGGATAAAGACTATCCATTTGGTTATGGGAAAGCAGAGTCTTTGGCAGCCCTGGTTGCTGCCATAGTGTTGATTTTGGTTGCTTTGGCCATTGCTGTTGAAAGCATCGTTAAGGTTTTAATGCCTCACAATCCTCCCAAGGCCTTTACTCTTATTGTTTTAATTCTCGTCATTGTTGTTAAAGAAATTATGTACCGATTTTTATGGAAGACAGGAAACGATATTGAGAGCCTTTCCGTTAGAGCAGACGCCTGGCACAGCCGCTCGGATGCCTTGACCTCTTTGGCGGCATTTATTGGTATCTCTATCGCCCTGGTGGCAGGCAAAGGATATTCAAGCGCGGATGGATGGGCCGCTCTTTTTGCCAGTGCGGTCATATTTTTTAATGGCTTTCGAATTTTTAAATTTTCTTTGGGTGAAATGATGGATTCCGCAGTTTCCGTGGAATTTGAGAACCAAGCCAGGGGCATTGGCGAGCAAATTCCCGGGGTATCCCACATTGAAAAATGCCGCATTAGAAAAAGCGGGCTGGATTTTTTTGTTGAGATTCACATTAGTGTCAATGGTCATATTTCCGTCAAGGAGGGTCACCGCATAGCCCATGATGTCAAAGAAGCTTTACTTGACGCTAATTTGCATATCATGGATGTCACCACCCACATTGAACCAGATTCTTATTAAGGTAATTTTTGAAGTTTTATTTGACGAAATAAAGGGACACAATACTTAATTGGCAGAAATAAGTATTGTGTCCCCCGAATTACCCCAAATTATTAAACTATGAGCAAAAAAGTTTTTCTTGAAACTTATGGGTGGCCGTTGGCCACAATATAGACGCACTATGGAAGAGCTGGCCGAGGCCGTTGTTTGCCTTGACTGGTATAAGTAATCCTACCTAACCTCCCGCAATAATTGAGCTTGCAATATTTCCCTAAGCGTATATACTTATTTACAACTATCAACAGTTAGGGAAAACTGTCATGGAAGCCAAACACGACAAACTTATTGAATATATCAAAAAGAGCGGGGGATTTGCCCGTTATTCTGATCTACTAAAGTCAGGATTTTATAAAGCCATTCTTAATGATGCCCTAAAAGCAAGACATATTGAACGGCTTAGCCGAGGTGTTTATAGTCTTTCAGGAAATCTAGATCTATCTCAACCGGATCTGGCTACTGTTTCTGTTGTGATTCCTAAGGGGGTTATCTGTCTAATTTCAGCCCTTTCATTCCATGAAGCAACTGATGAGATTCCCCGCTGTATAGATGTTGCCATCCCTGCTAGATCGCGTGCAAAGGAAATTAGTAATATCCCGATCAAGTACTATCGGTTTTCAAAAAGAACTTGGGAGGCGGGAATCGAAGAACATCTTATTGATGGCCATAAAATAAAAGTGTACAGCCTAGCCAAAACTATTGTGGATTGTTTTAGATTTAGAAATCAAGTTGGGATAGACGTAGCCCGGTCGGCCCTTAAAAATGCTTTTGAAGAAAAAAAAGTATCACATCGAGATATCATGAAATACGCCTCTATTTGTCGAATGACAAAGATTGTTAAGCCTATTCTGGAAACTCTGCTATGACACGTGAAATTAAGAATATTGAAAGCTCTGTCCGTGCCAAATTGGACAATAAAAGAAAAGAATTAAACATTCCATTTTTAGAGATTTTGCGGACTTATGCAATGGAAAGATTCCTTTATCGTCTGAGCAAAGCGGAGTTCGTTAATGATTTTGTCCTGAAAGGTGCTTTGCTTTTTACGGCATGGAATGTCAAAGAAAGAAGAACTACTCTGGACATAGATTTATTGGCGCATTACAGCAACCAAATATTAGCAATAGAGAAAGTTGTGAAAGAAGTCTGTGCCGTTAATGCGACACCTGATGGTTTGCGTTTTGATCCTGATTCTGTTGTCGGAGCAAAAATCAAAGAGGATGCCGATTACGAAGGGGTGCGGGTAAAATTCACTGGATTTCTTGGTAAATCACGTATCCCTATGCAGATTGATTTTGGTTTTGGCGATACCACTTATCCGTTGCCAAAGATGATCAATTATCCTGTTATTCTTGATTTCCCAGCGCCGAGGCTGAAAGGTTACGCGCCGGAGACTGTTGTGAGTGAAAAATTTGAGGCGATGGTTCAGTTGGGGGCATTAAACAGCCGGATGAAAGACTTTTATGATATTTGGTTGTTGATGCGACGGTTTGATTTTCAGGGATCAATCCTTACTGAAGCTTTGAAAAGGACGTTTGAACAGAGAAAAATTGATTTACCTCAAGGTTCTAAATTATTAGCTGATGAAATTTATGATGAACGCTCCGACCGTCAAACGCTTTGGAAGGCGTTTTTAACAAAAGGCGGCATTAAACATGCGCCGGATAAGTTAGCAACTACTGCCAAAGAGATAAAAAAATTTCTTATCGAGCCGTTAGGCGCGTTTAATAAAGGGATTAAATTTAATAAAGAATGGAAAGTTCCGGGGCCGTGGAAGTAGAAAATTTTAAAACATACGCCATCGGCGATATACATGGCGCCTATAAAGCGCTTATTCGGTGTCTTGAGCGTTCAAAATTCGATTACCAAAATGACCGTTTGATCGTGATGGGCGATGTGGTCGATGGGTATCCGGATGTTAAACAATGTATTGACGAGTTATTGAAGGTCAAGCATTGTGATTATATTCTTGGCAATCATGATCTCTGGGCATTGGATTGGGCATTAAAAGGGCTGACACCTGAAATTTGGACTACCCAAGGGGGAAGCCAGACCATGGCTTCGTATGACGGTGGCCCTATGCCGCAGGTGCATATTGATTTCTTAAGAAATGCGCATCTTTGGCTTGAGATTGGTGATCAGCTATTTGTTCATGGCGGATTTAACCCAGACGCTAGATTGCAGAAACAGAATGCCGCTTTTTTAACATGGGACAGGTCGCTTTTAACAATGGCTTGGAGGAGGCATCATACTAAGCCAGATCATAAATTTGGTTCTTACAGGGATATATTTCTGGGGCATACAACGACTGAGACGTATAAAACTTTAGAGCCCGTTCATGTTTGTAATGTTTGGGATATTGATACCGGAGCTGGCTGGTCTGGGAAACTTACGATCATAGATGTTGAAAGCAAGGAATATTGGCAGTCTGATTTATCATCGGATTTGTATGGTGGCACACCGAATAAATTATAAATTGCAGCAGATTCTTATGGAAACAACAATAATGAGGAGTGTTTTTTATGCCAATGATTAAATGTACTGATGAGCAGGCTTAAGTAAGATCGATAACTTGCAAACGTTATGTCAAGACTGTAATTTAGGAAAGAGTGATACTTCGTTAAAGAACCGATGAACGTACGCGACGTTTTGAGGCTTTTAGGAGCCGAAAGTTATGATAAGTAGAGACGCGAAAATTTCTATAACTATATGAGCGATAAAGAGATTAAGAAAAATAAGGTTTTTCTTGAAACTTATGGGTGTCAGATGAACGAGTACGACTCCGAGCTCGTGCGGGCGATACTCAAGAAGGAGAACTATGAGTTTATTGCCGACGAGCGGGAGGCGGATATTGTGATGCTTAACACCTGTGCTATCAGAGAGCATGCGCATCGCAAGATCTATGGCCGGGTGCATCAGATTCGCCATGACCGTATGGGCAAGCCGGTGATGATTGGTTTACTGGGTTGCATGGTCACTAATCTTCGTCAGGAACTCCTGGAGGACCATTCCTTAAAAATTGATTTTATCGCCGGGCCGGATAGCTACAAACGTTTGCCGGACTTGATTCGTGAGGCATCAAGTGACGGTACCAAGGGCTATGATGTCACATTAAGTGAATTTGAGACCTACTCGGATATTTATCCAACTCGCGAGGATAGGGGCAACCCTTCGACTCGCCCTTCGGGCTCGCTCAGGGTAAACGCCTGGATTGCGGTCATGCGCGGGTGCAATAATTTCTGTACGTTTTGCGTGGTGCCGTACACGCGCGGCCGCGAACGCAGCCGCGACCCGCAAAACATCATCGATGAAGTGCGCCGCTTAGCTAGTGAGGGCTTCAAGCAAGTCACACTTCTTGGGCAAAACGTCAATTCCTATCGTTATGAGACCCATGATTTTGCCTATTTGATGGAGGAAGTCAGTAAGGTCAAAGGCATTGAGCGTATCCGCTTTACTTCGCCGCACCCTAAAGATTTCCCGGACCGCTTTTTGGATGTAATGGCCAATAATTCTAAAATCTGCAAGCAAATCCATTTACCCTTGCAGGCAGGCAACAATCGGGTGCTGGAGATGATGGACCGCACCTATACTCAAGAAGAGTTTTTAGGCCTGGTTGAGAAAATGCGCAGCCGCATACCAGGACTGGTCTTATCGACGGATATTATCGTTGGTTTTCCCACAGAGACGGAGGAAGAATTCGAAGATACCCTGAAGGTCATATCTCAAGTGCAATTCGATTCGGCTTTTACGTTTAAGTATTCCGAGCGTAAAGGCACCATCGCCTCCAAGAAATACCCGGATGATGTGACGGATGCACAAAAAACCGAACGCATTATGCGTCTGAATGAACTTCAAAAAGGAATTACTTATAAGAAAAACAAGGCCCATATCGGCCAAACACATACGATTTTAATTGAGCCAGCAATTTCAGATAAACCTTCCCACAATTCAGTCGGCCGTACCGATGGCAATAAGCTGGTGCTCCTATCTCAAAACGGTTATCGAATGGGGGAGATGGTGAAGGTCAAGGTCACCGACGCCACCCCGCATGCCCTCAAAGGTCATCCGTTAAATCTTTCCTTTCACCCTTCTTCTTGCTAAAATGCAGGCTGTAAGGTATATTATCCGTTAAATTCAAGGACAAATATATGTTACAAACCCAAATAACAGCCCAACAACTTTACGATAAGCTTAAAGATATTAAGCTCGGCGGCCAGGGGTGCGTGTATTCTTTAAAGAAATGCGAGGAACTGGTTCCCATAATCAATGAGATCAATGATCTCAAAGAGGAAAAGAATGCCGTTATCCTGGCGCATTCCTACATTTCTCCTGAAATTATTTATGGGGTGAGCGATTTCGTGGGCGATTCCTACAAATTAAGCCGCGATGCTTTAACCACCCAGGCCTCCACCATCGTCTTTGTGGCGGTGCGTTTTATGGGGGAGACCGCTAAAATCCTTAACCCGGAAAAGGAAGTTCTCATTCCAGCCAAATTAGATGGCTGCTCGCTGGCTGATTCCATTAACCCAGCCACCGTGCAGGAACTGCGGCGGCAATATCCAGGGTACACCTTTGTGTGTTACATCAATACCACCGCCCAGGTTAAAGCCCTGTGTGATGTCACGGTGACTTCCGCCAATGCCTATAAAGTGGTTGGGAAAATTCCCAATGACAAAATTTATTTCCTGCCGGATAAATTCATGGGCCAGAATTTAAAGAATTATATCGATCGCCACGGCATCAAAAAAGACATTCGATATTACTCAGGCACCTGTTATGTGCATGAAGAATATGATATCGAAGATATTTTGAAAGTCCGTCTGGAATACCCTGATGCCAAAATCGTCAGCCACCCCGAGTGCAACACGACAGTGATTGACCATTCCGATTTCGTGGGAAGCACAGAGCAAATGTTAAGCTATATGCGGGAGACTTCCACCAAGCAATTTCTCATGCTGACTGAGTGCGGGCTTTCCAGCCGCCTGCAGTCAGAATTTCCTGACAAGCAGTTAGTGGGCAGCTGTACGTTGTGCAAATACATGAAATCCAACAGCCTGCAGGATATTTTGCGCGTTTTAAAAAATCCTTTGCCCAAAGACCGGGTGGTTTTCGACGAGCAAACACGCCTGCGAGCCCTCAAGACCATTGAGGCCATGTTTCATTACGCCGAAAGTTAAGTAAAATCATGAGCCAGGACCAGTACGTACAAATTCAATCTTATACTTTTGCTCAACCGCCCAATGAATTGGTTTTAAAAAGCGGCGGCAAGCTTGGGCCTATCACCTTAGCCTATGAGACCTATGGCAAACTCAATAGGGATAAATCCAATGCCATTCTCATATTCCATGCCTTAACGGGCGATGCGCACGCCGCCGGATTGCACAAAGATTCAGGGACCCTGGGCTGGTGGGACCCTATGATCGGCGCGGGCAAGGCTTTTGATACGGACAAATATTTTGTCATTTGTATTAATTGCATTGGCGGCTGTAAAGGTTCCACAGGACCATCGTCGATGAACCCGGCCACTGGCAAACCCTACGGCATGAGTTTTCCGGTCATTACCATTGAAGATATGGTGCAGTCCCAAAAACGGTTGATGGACCATCTGGGGATTAAAAAACTTTTATGCGCTTCCGGCGGATCCATGGGCGGTTTGATGGCCATGGAATGGGCGGTGCGTTTCCCAGGCACCTTGCGTTCAGCCATTTTGATTGCCACCAACTATAAACACACCGCCCAGCAGATTGCTTTGCATGAAGCGGCCCGTCAGGCCATCATGTCAGATCCCAACTGGAATCAGGGTGATTATTATGGTAAAGCGGTGCCGGCCCAGGGCATGGCGGTCTCGCGGATGATTGGACACATTACCTATATGAGCGAACGCTCCATGGAGGAGAAATTCGGCCGCAAATTGCAGGGCAAAGAAAGAGTCGGCTATGATTTCTCCCATGATTTCGAGGTGCAGAACTATTTGCATTATCGAGGGGCCAGCTTTGTACAGCGGTTTGATGCCAACAGTTATTTGTATATCTCCAAGGCTCTGGATTACTTTGACCTGTCAGAAGATACTGATTTGTTGACGGTGTTCAAAGGAGTTCAAACCAAATTTTTGGTTATTACTTTTACTTCCGACTGGCTTTATCCGTCGTATCAAAGCAAGGATGTGGTCAAGGCCATGAAAGCCAACGATATCGATGTGTCTTTTATTGAAATCAACACTACCTATGGCCATGATTCGTTTTTGGTGGAAATCGATGGCCAGTCGAGATTGGTGAAGAGTTTTTTGGAAAATATTAAATGAGAACCGACCATAAATATATCCTAGACATGATTGAACCCCACAGCCACGTCCTGGACTTAGGATGCGGGGATGGGCAATTGCTGTGGCTTTTGATGAAACAAAAGAATTGCCAGGCCACGGGCATTGAGATCGATGAAAAGGCCATTTATAAATGCGTGGAGCGGGGAGTGACGGTTTCTCATGGAGATGTCGATTCTGGCCTACAGGACTATTCTGATCAACGTTTCGATTATGTTATTCTCAATGAAAGCTTACAGGAGATCTTAAACCCCGAAAAGGTCATTATGGAAGCCTTACGGGTGGGCAAGAAGGTCATTGTGGGTATTCCTAACTTTTGCAGTCTTTCGGCCCGTTTACAGATATTCTTTTTGGGCAAGGTGCCGGTCACCAAGGGCCTGCCTTATACCTGGTATAATACGCCCAATTTGCGGTTTTTAAGTATCAAAGACTTCCGGGAGTTCTGCCATCAACGCCACATCACCATTGAGGCCGAGTGCGCCATAGGCCCCACCAGCGAAGTCCACATTTGGCCCAACCTTCTGGCCGATATCGCCATTTTCCTTATCAAAAGATAATCAAAAAGCGTTTTCTCAAAACTGCTCTCCAGCCCTTGACAACAGCCATTTCATAGGACATACTTTAATTGAACAATAAAATATAGGAGTCCGATGAACCCATTAAAACAGACCAAGCGTATCATAGCTTCTTGTGTATCCGTGAGCTTTCTTTTGACCTCGCTGACTACCCCTCATATAAGCCGC
>JAHFGE010000022.1:14493-15957 GCA_023247575.1 Candidatus Omnitrophota bacterium
ATATTACCCAATCTTCTGACAACAATAAAGCCCACGCTATAGCTTCAAAGATTGTAAAAGAAATTGTTATTCCTGAGATTGAAAAGGAAGTTAATGAGGGTAAAAATTTTGCAAATTTAAGACAGGCCTACAGCGGCATGATTTTAGCGGCCTGGTATAAACGGGTTTTAAAAGAATCTTTGTTGGGCAAGATTTACGCCGATAAAGCCAGGGTCAAAGGGGTTGATCAAGACCCTAAAACAAATGAAGCCATTTACCAGCAATACTTGAAGGCCTACAAGAAGGGAGTTTTTGATTTTATTAAAGAAGACGTGGATAAATATACCAATGAAACTGTCCCCAGAAAATATTTTTCCGGTGGGGTTGCAGCTATGGATTATGCCCGAATATCCCATAAACTCCCTGCTTCTGTAGGCGGGCCGGCTGCGGTAGGAATTGTGCAAGATCCTAAAACTGTAGATGTTACTTGGGAGGGACAAGAATCTTCTGTTAGAGACTCGGCGATGACGGGGGAGCGAGTGCAAATTTTAGGCCTAGGGCAGAGTCCCAAGGAGTGGGGTTGGGAAAGACGGAGTATGGATGTAAGAATATCGACTAAAGGAGGAATCCAATATTTTCTTACAGAATACCAGCAGACGATTGGTCTAAAGCTGATGATTACTATTGAAGGAGTGCAGAATATTTTTATCGATTTGGGAAAAGTTGAAAATCAAGCAAAGACACTGGCAGATGATATATGGAAAGCGGTGGATCAATTGGAGCAGTCGGAAGCTGGATTGACGGCTCAAAGAATTAAAGAAGAGGTAGAGCGTGTCGTGTCGTCTTCCGATCAGGCGATGACGGCAAGAGAAAATGAAGTAATGACAGGTGACTCTGGGGTTCGCACCCGAGGCATATTCAATAATGATGGAGCGCCTAAAAATATTCTAGGTCATATCCAACGAGGATATATTGATAAAATTACGGATGCGAGGGATTCGACAGAGTTAAATAGAATTGTACATGAAGTAACAACAGAAATGGGAAAGATTTTTATGGGCTATCCCGAAATTTCTATAGAGGCTAAACATACTCTGGCAGGATTATTTAGAGAAGCCATAGAGAAAAAGACAGTCTGGTTACAAAAGCAAATAGTATGGGAACAAAAGATTAGAGACGCAACTGGTGGGTCAGAGCTAAGGAAATTACTTATTGAGATACACCCTGATAGGCTAGAAGATAAATCACTAGTCAATATAGCAATAGCTCACCACACTTTCACTGTACTGGAACCACAAATAAGTAGGCGCATGGAAAGTTTCAAGGTGGCAGGTAATGGAAACGAATCTACAGCTTCTTCTACCACATCCACACCGCGTCCGGAGCCAAAAACAGAACAAACTACTGGTCCAAATCAGAGCGGTAGAGTAAATATGCATTATGACAGGGAAATGACTTATAGCGAAATTGACAGACGTATTGATG
>JAHFGE010000023.1:0-14151 GCA_023247575.1 Candidatus Omnitrophota bacterium
ATCGGAGGTCAGATTCTGGCACAAAGATAAACTTTTAGACACTCAGCAAGTTAAAACTGACCTGATATTACCAGTGCACTTTTAATTCATAAAAAGTGCACTTTTAAAAACTACGTAACAGAAGATATTTCTTGCTTTTTGGCCAACATAGTTTATATTTAATCTATGTCAAAGTCGACGGCAATTCACACATTCCATATTCCGGTCATGGGAACCGGATTTTCTATCGATACCCCTATTAAAGTAGCTAAATATGGTATTCATTCTGTAATTTCTTTGGTGGATGACACCTTGATTGAACAGATGCGCCAATTTTATTGCGGAAAATACCAGCAACCCTATACCCCCATTACCAAAAATGAGAAGGATTACCGGGCCAGACGCATCACCGCTTATCTGGATTTGCTCCAGGGAATTGTGGAAAAAGAATTTGAGAAGGTCAAGTCCTCGCCTTTTGAACCGGGGTCGGAAATTACTAAATATTTTGAAATGCTTCCGGAGGATTCTGTGCTCAAAGCCGCCTATCAGCACATGATCTCCTGCAATGATCAAAAGCTTAAAATTTCTTTACAAAAAAATTTACGGGAATCCATGCAGCCCGGCGATATCAATGTCAATATCATGACCAAATTAGACCGGGACAATTACGACACCAAAGACAATTTGCTGCCTCCGGAATTTTCCGATGCCCTCGCGGCGCTACGCGGCTATGCCCAAAGCAGATTAAAGAGTGCCATTGTTTTTTCAGCAGGATTCAATCGCCGTCTGTATGCCTACATTGAACATTTTAAAGATTTTTATGCCGATGCAAAAGGCGAAATCAAAAAGAAAATTATTCTTAAAGTAAGCGATTTTCGTTCCACCCTCATCCAGGGTAAATTCCTGGCCAAAAAAGGCTTGTGGGTCTCGGAATACCGCATTGAGTCCGGCCTGAACTGTGGCGGCCACCTCTTTGCCACGGACGGATTCTTGATGGGTCCTATCATGGAAGAATTCCGCGCCAAACGCCAGCAACTGGTAGAAGAACTGCACAAAATTTGCAATGAAGCGCTCAAACTTAAAAATAGACTGACCTTTAACCATCCCCATGAAGTTAAAATCACTGCCCAAGGCGGCATTGGAACGTCCAAAGAAAATGAATTTCTACACCGCCAGTATCAATTGGACGGTACCGGATGGGCTACGCCCTTTTTACTGTGTCCGGAAGCCGCCAATGTTGATGCTATAACCTTGGAAAAACTCTGTAAAGCTGGTGAGAAAGACATTTATGTCAGTGATGTATCTCCTTTGGGGATCCCTTTTAGCAATTTGCGTGATTCCTTAAGCGATAGTGAAAAGGAAATGAAGGTCATGCGTGGCCGTCCTGGCAGCTCCTGCCCTAAAAGCTATCTGGTTTCCAATACAGAATTTACCCAAAAGCCGATTTGCTCCGCCAGCCGCCAGTATCAAAAATTAAAAATCGACCAACTTAATAGCCAAAATTTAGATGAGGGTGAATACAAAAGACGTTTTGATATGGTTGTAGCCAAGGCCTGTATTTGTCATGACTTGGGCGAAGCTGCCCTTATTAAAAATGAAATTCCTAGCAATGTTCCCCGCTTTACCGCGATTTGCCCAGGACCGAATATTGCCTATTTCTCCAGAGTGGTTACTCTCAAAGAGATGGTCGACCACATTTATGGACGGATCAATCTTTTAAACGATACTTATCGTCCCCATATGTTTATTAAAGAGCTGCGTATGTATGTTGATTATTTAAAAAAAGATGTGCGGAAGTCTTTAGATTCGATTAACGAGCAAAAGGTGAGATATTTTAGCGAATTCAAAAACAATCTTTTGGAAGGCATCGAATACTATCGCGAACTTTTCCCGCAAATTATAGAAGAGACAGTTGAGTTTCGTACCAAAATGCTTAATGAATTGGAAGAATGCCGCACCAATTTACTGCGACTGTGTGAAGATCACGCCCACGCCTTTAACTCTCCTGCGTTAGTAGGGGCGTGAACGAAATTCTTTGGCCTTTTCGGCTAGACCTTCTTCAACATACTCACGCACATCCTGAGTGATTTTCATGGAGCAGAAATGCGGGCCGCACATAGAGCAAAAATGCGCCCCTTTGGCCCCTTCGGCGGGTAAAGTCTCGTCGTGAAACTCCTGGGCGGTTTCGGGATCCAAAGCCAAATGAAATTGATCCCTCCAGCGGAATTCAAACCTAGCTTTAGACAGCGCATCATCCCAAGCTCTGGCTGCGAGATGGCCTTTGGTCAAATCCGCGGCATGAGCGGCAATTTTGTAGGCAATGATTCCGTCTTTGACGTCCTTTTTATTGGGTAGTCCTAAGTGTTCTTTAGGGGTCACATAGCAAAGCATTGCCGTACCAAACCAGCCGATCATGGCCGCTCCAATGGCGGAGGTAATGTGATCATAACCGGGAGCAATGTCCGTGGTTAAAGGACCCAAGGTATAAAAGGGGGCTTCATGGCAAATGCTCAATTGCTTGTCCATGTTTTCTTTAATCAAATGCATTGGCACATGCCCGGGACCCTCAATCATGGTTTGCACTTCATGTTTCCAGGTAATTTTGGTTAACTCGCCTAAGGTTTGCAGCTCGGCAAACTGAGCTTCGTCGTTGGCATCGGCAATACTGCCTGGACGCAAGCCGTCTCCTAGCGAGAAGGACACATCATACTGTTTCATGATCTCACAGATTTCTTCAAAATGCGTATAGAGAAAACTTTCCTTATGATGGCTCAAACACCATTTGGCCATGATGGAACCGCCACGCGAGACAATACCCGTCCTACGCTTGGCTGTCAAAGGAATGTAGCGCAAAAGCACTCCAGCGTGCACGGTAAAATAATCCACGCCCTGTTCGGCCTGTTCAATCAGGGTATCGCGATAGATTTCCCAGGTGAGCTCTTCGGCTTTGCCTTCGACCTTTTCTAAAGCCTGATAAATCGGCACCGTGCCAATAGGGACCGGTGAATTGCGCAAAATCCATTCGCGTGTTTCATGAATGTTTTTTCCCGTCGATAAATCCATGACCGTGTCCCCGCCCCAGCGGATCGCCCAGGTCATTTTTTCCACTTCCTCGGCAATACTGGAGGAAATCGCTGAGTTGCCAATGTTGGCGTTGATCTTGACCAGAAAATTACGGCCAATAATCATGGGCTCAATTTCCGGATGATTGATATTAGAAGGAATGATGGCACGTCCGCGGGCGACTTCATCGCGCACAAATTCCGGTGAGCAACCCTCACGGATGGCGATAAATTCCATTTCCGCAGTAATGATTCCTTTGCGGGCATAATGCATTTGGGTGACATTATGCCCTTTTTGGGCCCCAACTGTTTCCACATCCCCCCGACCTAAAATCCATGGCAGTCTTAGAGCCGCCAGACCTTGGGTAATATTGATGGTAGCCTGCTTGTCGGTATACGGACCGGAGGTATCATAAACGCACAGCGGCTGATTGGGTTCTATCTGGCCATTAGCTGTTTTGGTGGGCGAAAGATGGATTTGACGAAAAGGCACTCGAATATCTTTATGGATTATCCCCGGCTTATAAATTTTCTCAGAGCCGGGCAGTGGTTCATATCTTAAATGATGCCAGTCAGGCAGGGTTTCTTTTTTAATGGACAAGGTTTGGGGCATAAAATTCCTTACGAAAACGACGTGCCGCAACCGCACGAGGATTTGGCATTAGGGTTTTTATATTTAAAACCGCTCTCTCGCAGAGTATCGACATAATCGATTTCCATGCCTTTAATGTAGGGCAGGCTTTCCTGGTTGACAATCACATGTAAGCCCTTGTATTCAAAGGCAACATCATGATCGTAAGGGGTCTTCTGAAATTTCATTTCATAGGAAAGCCCCGCACAGCCACCAGGGGTCAGGCCAAACCGTAAACAATAGCCCTCTTTACCCTCTTTGGCCATCATCGATTTGACTTTTTCGACGGCAGAATCAGTTAAAGTGACAACAGGTGTTTGCGTATTCATATCTAATTCAATATAACACAACCCGGATCGTTAAGCAACGTCCCACTTTAACCTTTAGCGGAACAGGCCGCTGATGGCCTTGAGCCGGCTCTCCTGCTTACTTTCCAAGGGACCAATTAAACTGACATTAAGACGTCCGGGAGCTAAAATTTTTTCAGCCGCCTTCTTAATATCCTCTTGGCTCACAGCGTTAATTTTATTCATGACGGCGGCCACCGTCTTGTTCTGGTCACCGCTAATGAGGGCTCCTCCTAACCAAATCATATAGTCCATGGTATCTTCCAGGCTCAAAAGAAATTGTCCCAGAAAGTAATCTTTAGCGCGTTTGAGCTCATCCGAACTGACGCCTTCTCGTCGGGTTTTATGCAAAACTTTAAGAATGATGTCCAAGGCATCCTCAATCTTATGGTTGTCTACTCCGGCCCGAATCATGAGCATCCCCGTATCATGCAAACCTTTTAACGAACTGCCAATCGAATAGGCCAGCCCCCGTCGTTCGCGCACTTCACTAAAAAGGCGGCTGGACATATTACCGCCTAAAATGATACTCAATAAATTCAAGGCATAGTACAAGGGGTGATTAATTTCATAGGCTAAAAACCCTAACGCTAAATGCATTTGTTCAATTTTTTTACTAAAAAATTTTCCGGCTGGCTGTTGCTGATCCCGACGGGCGGGAAGGAATTGATGGGCAGTATCTCCCTTTAAACCACCCAGTTTACGCATAACCATGTTGACCAAATCCTCATGCTCAATGGCCCCACCAGCGGCAATCACCGTATTGGCAGGCTCATAAAACCGTCGATGAAAATTCTTTAAATCATCACGGCTAAAACGGGACACCGTCTCCTGAGTGCCGGCTAAACTCTTTCCCAGAGGATGGTTAGGCCACAACAACTCCTCCAAAATTTCAGTCACATAATACTGCGGCAGGTCATGGTACATCTTGATTTCTTCCAAAATAACCGTTCGTTCTTTTTCCAAATCGCTTTTGGCAATTTTGGGGAAAAAACTGATATCCGCCAGAATATCAAACGTCTGGGCCAGATGCTGACCAGGCACCTTAGCATAATAACAGGTCTCTTCTTCACTGGTGAACGCATTAAGATTGCCTCCCACTCCTTCAATGCGTTGTTTGATTTCATCGCAGGAGTACCGTTGGCTGCCTTTAAAAGCCATGTGTTCGATAAAGTGGGCCACCCCTTTGTGCTGAAAACTTTCGTAGCGGCCGCCAACCCCTACCCAAATCCCTACGGCGGTGCTGTCACGGTCTTTGAGAGTTTGGGTGACAATGCGAATTTTATTATCAAGGGTGGTTAGTCGTCTCATAGGATTTAATTCAGAAAGAAATTAATCGGCGGACAAAAGCGGTAACTTTAGCCACTAAATTCTTACTGTGAGCATACTTCTGGATTTCCTTGACAATGGCGCTGCCGACAATTACACCGTCGGCAAATCGGTTGATGGCCGCCACTTGCTGCGGTGTAGAAATCCCAAAGCCTACACAAATCGGCTTGTTGGTTACCCTTTTAATCCGTTTGATATCCGGAATAATCGTGGGCGGCAAGGATCGGCGTGCACCTGTGACCCCGGTTAAAGAAATATAATAAATAAATCCGCTACTGGCATCGGCAATGGGTTTAATACGTGCCAAAGCCGTCGTGGGTGCTATAAAAAATACCGTGGCAAAATCTGCCGTTCGGGCCGCCTTTCTTAAAAGGCCCGCTTCTGCCGGCGGTAAGTCTGGAATGATTACCCCATCGACGCCGCAAGCAACCGCATCTTTGACAAATTTCTCATCAGCGTAATTAAACACAATATTATAATACGTCATCAAAGCAATAGGAATCTGTGTCCTCTCACGCAGGTGCTTGACTAAGTTTAAGACTTTCTGTAAGGATGCTCCTTGCTTAATAGCCCATTGGGAAGAAGCCTGGATGGTAACGCCCTCAGCCATGGGGTCAGAGAAAGGCACACCCAACTCAATGATATCCACCCCTGCTTGTTCTAAGGCTAGCACCAAATTATAGGTTGCTTTCAAACTGGGGTGGCCAGCCGTTATAAAAGCAATAAAGGCCTTTTTCTTTTGCAGACGGAGATTGTCAAATGTTTGGGAAATGCGGTTGTTCATATCAATTGCGAAATTTGATTCATGTCTTTGTCCCCGCGGCCGGAAAGGCACACAATCACGGTCTTTGGTGTACGGGCGAACCGTCGGTTCGCCCCTACGAGCCGCGCCAGCTTTTCTAAATACGCGATGGCATGAGCGGTTTCAAGGGCCGGAATAATGCCTTCGGTGCGGGCTAATAATTTTAATCCCCCCATAGCCTGTTGGTCATCGACGGATACATATTGAGCGCGGCCGATTAAATGGTAATAGGCATGCTCGGGGCCCACCCCAGGATAGTCCAAACCAGCCGCCACCGAGTGGGCAATCTGCACTTGTCCGTCTTTGTTCTGCAACAGCAGACTCTTACTGCCATGCAAAACTCCCACCTTTCCCTTAGCGATGGCCGCAGAATGCTCCCCACTACTAAGACCATGCCCGGCCGCTTCCACACCAATCATTTTCACTTGTCTTTCATGATAAAAGGGATGAAAAAGCCCCATAGCATTGCTGCCGCCGCCAACGCAGGCGACCAAATAATCAGGCAAACGCCCTTCTTTGGCTAGAAATTGTCGTCGAGCTTCTTGGCCGATGACGGATTGGAAGGTACGCACCATCACCGGATAGGGGTGAAAACCAGCTACGGAACCGATAATATAAAATGTATCGCGCACATTGGTGACCCAATCGCGCACCGCTTCATTCATAGCGTCTTTAAGTGTTTTCGAACCGCTCTGCACGGGAATAACTTGTGCCCCCATAAGCTTCATGCGAAAAACATTGAGAGATTGGCGACGTATATCTTCAGAGCCCATATAGATAACGCATGGAAGTCCAAATAAAGCAGCGACGGTAGCGGTGGCCACCCCATGCTGCCCGGCACCAGTTTCCGCAATAATCCTCGTCTTGCCCAGCCGTCGGGCAATGAGAATCTGGCCTAACGTATTGTTAATTTTATGTGCGCCAGTGTGCAATAAATCTTCACGTTTCAGATAAACCTTCAAAGTTTTCAAGTGGCTACTTAAACGCCTGGCCAAATACAAATTGGTAGGCCGTCCGGCATATTCTTTCAAGTAGAATTCAAATTCTTTTTTGAAAGTCCTGTCTTTTTTAATCTTTTGAAATTCTTTATCCAGGTCAATTAAAAGTCCCATCAGGGTCTCCGGAGCATAGCAACCACCAAAGGAACCAAAATGACCTGATTTGTCTGGGAATGATTTTTTAATTTTCATATTTTGTCATGACCATAACTGTGTTAGCCATCTTTATAGCTCCACTGATGCGAAGCGGTATTTTCTTGGCTGAAGTATCAAACCAAATCTTATAATCGGCCGGATCGCTTTCCATATAAAAAGCATCATATCCTTTCCCAGCCGCATCGACGGAATTTTGTTTGACTAACCTGATGTTGATATCTTTATTAGGCAAATGGATCGCAAGAGTGTCCCCTATTTGAAATGTCCCTTGACAACGGTAACGATAAATAAACGCATAGATATTGTCCGGCCAGCCTGCACTGTTAATGGTCTGTTGACTTTTACCTTTAATAATCCTGATATACCCTTGGCCATACTCTTCCGTAATTTTTTCCTTTTTCCCAAAAATATTTAAATTACGCTCCACAAAAAGAGGCATAAAATCCGAGGGATTTAAAAAAATCCTTTCCTGGTCAAAAAAATTTAATGCCTGAGCCTGGAAGACAATCAAAATCAGTTTCTTTTGGCGATAAATCCGTGGTCCTGCAAAAGTAAGACTGGCACGACCAGTCTTTATCCCCAATTGCACAATCTTATAATAAATCTTTTCTCCTGGTTTAATGAAATTTGCCAGACAAACCGTAGATAATGCCGCAAGAATAAGGGTCATTGCAATCGATCGTCTTATCGTGTCATTGCGAAGGAGCGAAGCGACTGAAGCAATCTTTTTTAAAGGATTGCTTCGTCCTCGTCCCGCCTTCTGGCGGGACTCGTCCTCGCAATAACACCCACTATTACATCTCATCATACGCTTTTAGATAAGCTTCCAGGGCGCAGGCGCCATTGTAAATAGTTTTAATAGAAACATATTCGTCATTGGCGTGAACCACCCCATGAGCCCCCCATCCCGTCGAGAAAGCAGGAATCTTGTAATCTTGAAAAAACGTAATGACGGTCGCTCCCTGGCTGCCCTTTAGGTTCGCTTTAAATCCCATGTGGCGGCAGACATCCAGATAGGTTTTCACAAACGGCTGCTGAGGATCAAGTTCATAAGGCTTTTGAGTATCGTCGATCATCACTTTGAAATTCTTGGTTTCCCTGGCTATGACCCCTTTAATCTCTTGCAAGACTCTTGGGGCGGTCATGCCCGGCATAAATCGAATATCCAGGGAGAATTCACAAAAATCCGCCACTATATTAACTTTATCGCCCCCTTGAATGGTGCCGATATTTTTTGTTGGAGGCACCAGGAGCGGATGCTTTTTAAATTTAAACTGATGTTTTTGAAGACGATTAATCACGCGGGCGGCCGCTTCAATAGCGTTAACCCCCAGCCAATTGTAAGCCCCGTGAGCTTTTTTACCAAAAATTTGCACCCGGCAGTGCAACAACCCCTTTTGCGCAATGACGCAATCAAATTCCTCAGAGTCCGTAATCAATGCCACTTGAGGTCTTAAGATCCCTTTGGCCAGTAATGGCCTGATGCCCTTGTGACTGCCGGTTTCTTCATCGACGGTGGCAGCAAAAATAACATCGCGTTTTAAGCGCACCCCGTCTTCTACCAAAGAGCGTATGGCCTCCATCCCTACGGCAGCATTACCCTTATCATCACTGGCGCCCCGCCCGTAAATGCGGCCCTGATAAATTTCTCCGCCTAAAGGATCAAACTTCCATCCTGTGCCAAAAGGAACCGTGTCAATGTGCGGAGTAATCAAAATGGCTTCTTGGGCCGCCTTCCAACGAGGCCATGTTCCTTTGAGGGTAGCGATAACATTGGGACGATGCTTTTGAAAACTGTAAGTTTTAACTTCAAGCCCTAAAGAGCGCAAATCTTTGGCAATAAAACGGGCCACCTGTAATTCATTTCCAGGTGGATTGACCGAGTCAAACCGCAGGAGTCTTTGGGTTAATCGAATTAAGCGGTTTTTATTAATCATAAAACAATTATTTTAGAATATCCTTCGCCCTCAATTCCCCTTCTATCCTCTTAAAATCATCATAATCAATAAAAGTAACCTCTGGCCTTTCCTGGGCGATTCTTAACATCTTAGGCAAATGGTCTTTGGGGTTCATAAAAGCAATGTATTTAAACGCATTATTGCAGGATGGGCACTGCAGGAGGTCCAGCTTAATCTCCATAGTTTTGCAATTGGCACAGCTGCCGAAGAGCGCCCCATACAAAAGCGCGTGAGATTTAACCTCATCAAAGTAAAATTTTTTATAAATCCGTAAAAAACGCTCCACAGACATGGGTGGCATTATATATCAAAATAGGACAAATTGTGAAATTTCATTAAAGAAACCCTTCGACTCGCTCCTCGCTAAAGCTCGTCGTTCGCTCAGGGTGGTTCTCCTCGCTAAATAATGGTGAGCGAGCGAAGCGAGTCGAACCATAACACCCAACGAAGTAAAAATCAATGCTGGCGGCCACTTCCTGAAGTCGGATCAAACTTATCTCCCGGCTTCACGATGATGTGAATTCTTTTTTCGGAATACCGGCTTGTGGTGGGTCCGTATTCCTCATCCAGATATCGCAAAAATTCAGCAAAACATTCAACTTCATCATCATATTTTTCCTGATAAACAATTTCTTCATGCTTACTGGAATTATCTTTTTTGTCGATAATTTTTAAAATATGACCGTTTTTAGCTCTGTGTATTTCAAAAATCATACCCCGCTTCCTCCACTGAGTTCTCCCTCTTTAAACGGATTAATGACTTTGATCCCCTCATATTCCTGCTGAAGGCCAAAATCTTCCGTAAGAATATATTTGGCCTTGGCTTTTTTGGCCGCGGACACGATAAAAGCATCCCAAATCGAAAGCTGATACTTATGTTTTATGCGGATTCCTTCCAAAAGAACCTCTTTGTCATGTTCAACGACATTCCATTGGCAATAAAGTTCAATGATAGCTTGCGCGTGTTCGAACGGAACTCGTTTACGCGTTAAAACAGAAAAACATTCCTGAAGCACCTGGATACTGATAAATGGCAGCAGAGGCGCTGCCTCCCAGAATGAATTCAAGTGTTGTTTGGCAATGGGTTGTTTTTTGGTTTCTTGATGGTCATGAGCGTAGATAATGATATTGGAATCAACGAAGCATTGATGGGCGATCATATAACTCTTCCCTGTTAAATTTTCCCCCACCTAAATTAAAACCCTTTTTTAAATACATGAGAGCCTTTTTTTGGGCGTGTTCAAAATTACTTTCTTTATTGACAGCCTGTTTGAGTAAATTAGCCAACCATTGGGACAAAGAAAATCCTTTTTCAATAGCTGTATGTTTGGCTTTTTTTAACAACTGTTCCTCCAGACGTAAAGTGACGTTTTTTTGCATACCCATTCCTCCCTACACAATAAAAGTGTAGCACACTTTCTGTGTACGTCAAGCTGTAAGCTTGACAAAAATTCCTAGCCAAGCTGATCCACCAGGGGTTTCTACAGAAATCATTTAGCCTTTATTTCTGCCTTCGGTTGGCGTGTCATTAAATCTGACATGGCTTTATGGGAATCTTGACCTTCATAAATAATCTTATAAACCTGTTCTACAATAGGCATAGAAATTTTCAGTTTTCGACTTAAACAATGGACCGCCTTTGAAGTAATCACCCCTTCAGCCACCATGGCCATGGGGCCTAAAATATCTTTGATCTTTTTCCCCTTCCCTAAAGCTTCTCCGACGCTACGATTACGGCTTTGGGGGCTGACACAGGTGGTCACCAAATCACCTAAGCCTGTGAGCCCATAAAATGTTTCTTTTTTACCGCCTAAGGCAACCCCTAAGCGGGTGATTTCGGTCAGGCCGCGGGTCAACAGGGCGGCCTTGGCATTGGTGCCTAACCCGAATCCGTCACAAATACCGCAGGCAATGGCAATGACATTCTTGACGCTGCCACCGATTTCGGTGCCAATAACATCATGATTGGTATAAATTCGAAAAGACGATGTATGAAAAATTTTCTGGATCTCAAGGGCTAGACGGTTCTGGGGACAAGCAACCACGGCGGTGGTGGCTAGGCCCGCCGCCACTTCCCCTGCAATGGTAGGACCGGAGAGCACAGCCAATTGGACTGAACCTAATTCTTCTTTAATAATTTCTGACATTCGTTGAAAAGTCACAGGATGGATACCCTTGATGACACTTAAAAAAATCTTGTCCTTATAAGAAGTGGTCTTAATTTTCTTTAACACACTGGTTAAGTATTCGGAAGGACAAGCCAGTACAATCAGGTCACCGAAAGCAATGGCTCTGTTAATATCAGCGGTTAATTCAACGGATGCTGGGATACGGTAACCGGGCAGGAACTTCCTATTCTCTCGAGATTGGGCTGTTTGAGAAACATAATCGGCAAAAGCACCCCAGAGCACAACGCCATACTCCTTTTTGGCTAAATGAATAGCCAGCGTTGTGCCCCAGCCCCCATCGCCAATAATACTGATGGTTTTAATCATACGCTCCTCTTAGCGCCAAATAAAAATCTCCCGCCAAATTTCAAACATATAGGCGGCTCCCCATTTGAGGACCTGGAGTTTGCGCTCACCGCCTTCCCGGGCAGGTTCATCACCGGGAATTTCGGCAATTTTAAGACGCCGTTTGGCCGCTCGGATAGATAATAAAGGTTCCCAGCTAATTTTGGTTCTAAACAGATTCTCCTCGAAGGAATAACTAGGATCTTTATCCAGGTCCAGATCATAAATAAGCTGTTTACGATACGCCCGGTAAATGACCATGGCATCGGTGTATTGAGCCCGATGCAAAAAATTGATGCTGCCGGTAAAAAGCCGGTTGCCAAAAGCTGTAACAGCGTCATCATCATAACTTTTAGCACCTGGAGCATAACGAGAAACAATGACCATGTCATATCCTTGTTTCATTTTGTCAATACAAACAGGAATAAGCTCCGGGATAGAGTTGCCGTCAGGACTGAAGGCCAGAATCACATCACCTTTAATAAATGGTAAGGCATCCATGTAAGCCCCTCGAATGCCTGGGCTTTGCTGGATCACCACATCATAACCCATATCGCGGGCAATGTCAGCGGTGCCGTCTTTGGATTTTCCGTCGACCACTAAAATCTGGTCCACCCATTCCTTCTTGACTTTAGGCATCACTACCCGCATACCTTGGGCCTCGTTGAGGGTAGGAATCAAAAGAGTAATTTTCATTGGTCTCACAACCTTTGTTGAAAAAAATGGAGCGGGCGATGAGAATCGAACTCACGTCACCAGCTTGGAAGGCTGGAGTTCTACCACTGAACTACGCCCGCTTAAACAGCTTGTCCCGCTTTTCTTATCAAAGAATTGTGGTAAGCGGGATCCCGCCTGCCATAAAAATAATCCCAGAAAGGCGGGAGAAGGCTGGAGTTCCCTGCCTGCCGGCAGGCAGGTACCACTGAACTACTCCCGCGTCAGGCTACGTCAAAATGCTTTCGCTTTTGACTACGCCTGACAAGTCAGGAAAAAATTACCTGGCCTGCCAGGCGCAGTCCCGAACGAAAGTATCGGGACGAAGACTGGTGGGCAGTGAAGGATTCGAACCTCCGAAGCGCAAGCGCAGCAGATTTACAGTCTGCTCCCGTTGACCACTTGGGTAACTGCCCGCCGAATTTGTTCCACAAATTCGGCGAGACATCTCGCCATCCCGCCGTGGCGGGATGGCGGATGCCCGCCGGAACTATAGTAAGCTGGCGAGAGGCTTCGAACCCCCGACCTATGGTTTACAAAACCATTGCTCTACCAGCTGAGCTACGCCAGCAAATATTATCATCTTAAGGAAGCTTCTCCCGCATTTCTAATAACATTTTTATGGTATGCGGGATCCCGCCTGCCATAAAAATAATCCCAGAAAGGCGGGAGAACCCCCGACCTGCTGATTATCCCTCACTTTGTTCGGGATCCAGATCCCGAGGCAGAGCCGAGGGACAAATCAGCTGCTCTACCAACTGCCTCGCACCGAATGCTTATAATTCCAAATGATCGGCACGAGGTGAGCTACGCCAGCAGAAAAATAGCTACTCCAATCAAATCCCGACGTCCCGACATAAGTCGGGAGTCGGGACTCCGACTTCCATAAATCACAACGTAGAAAACGTCGGAGGAGGAATAAATATATCATAGGGGCTAGGCGAGTTCAACGGTTTTAACAGTTTTAGCTTCTCGGCTGGCCGAGTCGAACCATAACAGACCGTAATGACGGATATTTTAAAATCTTTGGAGATGGGATCACGGCCAACGGTACTGGCAGCTGCCCCACTGCTAAAACAAATTTTGGAATGGTTTTGCGGGGTCAAGCATGGTAAAGAATTCTTCACAGGGAAGACAAAGAATATTTTTAATACGAAGCCTCTCCTTACCGCAATATAACATCATTACCGTAGCCTGGGGATAATCTTCTTTAAACGACAATAGACCATTTAAATCTTGCGGGTGAATAGTCTTTGAGCTTTTGACCTCAAGTGCGAAGAAAGTATCTTTACCATAAATAATAAAATCCACCTCTACTCCAGATTTCGTACGCCAGTAATAAAGTTCCGTTTTTAAGGCAGAATAAGCTTGATACGCCCGTAAATGCTGGGCAACAAGTCCTTCCAAAGCACTGCCAGCGATATCTTGAATGGTATTTAAAGGCCCTCTGGGACGTAAAGTTTGAAAAATTCCCGTATCAAAAAAATAAAATTTAGGGTGTTGGATAATATGCCTCTTAGCTTTTTTGGTAAACACAGGTAACCGAAAAGCTAAAAGTAAATCTTCAAGCACACTAATGTAGCCTTCGACTGTTTTGCGTTGGACTTCACATTCTCTGGAAATCTCGCTAAGACTAAGAAGCGACCCATGAGATAAACTAAT
>JAHFGE010000023.1:14161-15879 GCA_023247575.1 Candidatus Omnitrophota bacterium
CCTCTAAAAAACGCGTGAAGTCGCCAATGTTTCGCACCAGCCCTTCCATCTTTACTTCTTCACGTAAATAAAGGCTAATGTAGGCTTCTAAAGTTGTCCGCTGGTCGTCAGATCCACATACAAGAGGCAAAAGCCCGTATTCCAAGGCTTTATCCATACGAAAATCTTTACCTAATTCCAACGCCATGAAAGGATGAAGGGTTTTAACGCTTGCCCTCCCCCCTAAAAGATCAATCCCAGTTCTTTTTAATTTCCTTGAACTGGATCCAGTCAATATAAAACGAAGACTTTTATCTTTTTCAATCATTCTATGAACGACGTTCAAAACTTCAGGAACTTTTTGAACCTCATCAATAATAACTATTTTTTGTTTCGGATTACCTTCTATGAGGGCCTCCAGTCTTTCAGGCGAAGACGTGTAAGATCGAAAAATTTCAGGCGATAGAAAATCTAAATAAATAGATTCTTGGAAATTCTGTTTAAGCCACAACGATTTACCAGTACCGCGTGGCCCAAACAAAAAGAAACTTCCTTTTGGGGCATTAATCAATCTTGACTTTATTTCCATTTATCCTTCCTTTCTGGAACTGCTAACTCCAAAAATATGCCACGGATTCTGGCTTCTGTCAAGAATCAATTTAAAACTCGACATTCTCGTAGCGCTTGGCAGCACTTTCCTCATATATGGAAAGTAAAGTCTTGGCACTGCCGGCACCGGCAGCTTGCTCCGGTAAAGCCTTGGTAGGGCTTTCCTGTGTGAAAAGTAAAGGCTTGGCAGTGCCATCCTGTGTGGAAAGTAAACTCTTGGCGCCAATACCATCGGCGCCTGTAACTGGCGGGGGTATACTCTTGGCGGTGCCTGTAACTGGTGGAAGTAAACCCTTGGCAATACCAGCATCGGCACCGGCCCCGCCATTGGCACAGGGCCGTTTTGCCGGATGAATTCGAGGATTTTTGCTTTAATGTCCGTGGTAAACATGTGGATGTTATTATGGTAATATCCCAACACTAAACGGTCAATTTATTTTGTTTGGTCATCTGTAATAAAGCCAATTTTGGTCCTTTTATAATCATCGTCCTTTGGTGGACTGGACATCAGACTCCTGATTTTTAGTAATATCCAATAAAATCTCACGCCAGCGGCTTATAAACGCTTGTTCGCTATATTTTTCTTCTGAATATGCTCTAACTTCCAACATTTGTTCTTTACACCGATCGTCTGTAAGCTGAGAAACTTGAATTATTGTCCGCTCTATCTCATTGATACTACCATCTTTAAAAATCGCACCGAAATCTTCAACATCAATTCCAGTTTCTTTAGTAATTACCGGGATCAATCCAGCGTACATACATTGAACCACAGAACCTGCCATTCCCTCCGATGCTGATGGTAATATTACAAAGGCACACTTTTGACATAAGTTATAAAATTGAGTGCTGTTAACTCGAGCAACACCTATAGGAAACACATTAGGAGTTTTAAAAATTTCCGTTTTATAAAGTCTACAAAAATCCTTTTCTGATTTAAAATGTCCACAAATATAAAGATTTAGATCGGAATTTTTTGGGAATATTTCTAAGAGCAAATCCAACCCTTTCAATACTTGAGGCCAGCTTGCAAAATACAGAAAATTCTTTTTAGCTTTTTTAAAGTCCTTATTGCAAACAAACTTTGTAGTCTTGAATCCATAATTATTAAACTTATAAATAGGGCCTTT
>JAHFGE010000095.1 GCA_023247575.1 Candidatus Omnitrophota bacterium
ACGGTGCCGTAAATGTTCTTAAGGCCCGCGGAAGACCATTCATCGCTCCATTCCCCCATGGGAGAAGAAGGCGTGATGGGATAAATGGCGATCACCTCGCTGACCGCGAAGGCAACGTAAGCCGCCGCCTCGTTCCCGTCAATAGTCACTTGCTTCCTGGCCATCGCCATCCTTTCGCCGGAGCGCCTAAATTTATAAAATAGTACTACAGTATGTCTTTGGGCGCAAGGGAAGTAAATCCCCTAAACTACGTGAATTAGTACGTAGTATTACGGATGGGCGGGAACAACCAGGACTTCTTCTCTTTTAGCCATGTGTCCGATATACTATAAATGTTCGTCATTAATCAAAGATCGGCCCAGCCTATGTTACGCGCCTTCATCGCCCTTGACCTTTCGCCGTCCACGAAAAAATGCCTGGCCGCCCTCGCGGTTTATGATCCGCTGGCAAAATTCGAGTTATCGGCGCGAATGTCAAAGAGATGACGCATATTTATATTTCCTTCAACGCATAACTCGTGCTCCGCCCTCCGGCGGCTTCCTTGATAAGGACGCCCTTTTCGATAAGATCATTGATGTCCCGCCAGGCGGTATCTTGTGAGCATTTTGTGATCTTCGACCATTTGGACGTGGTGAGTTTTCCTTCAAAACCATCGAACAATTTATTAACAACGGTGCGTTGACGCTCGTTAAGAGGAATGGACACATGCGCTTCCCAAAAATGCGCTTTTTTGAACACCTCGGCCAAAGTATTTTCAGTTGTATCTAAAGCGCGGCCCAAACAACCCAAGAACCATTCAAGCCATGGCGTGATATTAACGCCATCCTTCGTCACATCCGTACTTTGCTGTGTTTTTTCGAGAATATCATAATAGGCATTTCGTTCCTGGCGGACCTGAACGGACATGCTGTAAAAGCGTTCCCGGCTGCCATCTGCCCGCGCCAGCTGCATGTCCGCTATCGCGCGCGCCATGCGTCCATTGCCATCCTCAAAAGGATGCACGGTCACAAACCACAAATGGGCAATGCCGGCCTTGAGCACCGGATCCAGATCTTCTGAATTCTTGAACCATTTCAAGAATTCCCTCATTTCACCCTCAAGGCGATCCGCCTCTGGCGCCACAAAATGCACCTTCTCCCGGCCCACAGGACCGGAAACAACTCTCATGGGACCATCGGCATCAAAACGCCAGGCGCCCGCCACGATCTTACGCATTCCGCTTCTGCCTGTCGGGAACAGGCTGGCATGCCAATCGAACAGGCGGTCTTTGGTCAAGGGCTTATCAAAATTCTGGGCAGCATCCATCATCATTTCCACCACGCCTTCCACATGGCGATCGGAAGGGACCATGCCGGCAACATCCATGCCTAACCTGCGGGCAATGGATGAGCGCACTTGGGCCAGATCGAGCGTCTCTCCCTCAATTTCACCGCTCTTGATGACTTCAAGGGTCAAGGTCTGTAAAACAGCCTCATTCCGTAATGGGAAGCCCAACGCCTCCATGCGCCCCAATAATCGCCCCTGGCGGTTACGCACAGGCCCCAGCACGGATGCGATCCGCTGATGGTCCCACGTAAACTTTGGCCAAATATCTGTCTGATGGATATATTTCATATTCTCCGCACCTTATGCGGAGAATATACCATGTATTCTCCGCATAAGCAAGGTGATTTTATACTGCTCCCCATTATTGACAAATAAAGCACCGACAGTATAATGTAATGGACCGTCAATTACCGTCGACAAATCCTAAGGTCTCTGGAGTGCGCTCATGACCAGCTCCGAATTAATACAGATCATGCAATCCTCCGTGGCCCCCTGTGTCCTGATTTCAGGAGCAGGTCTGCTGTTGCTGACATTAGCCAACCGTTTGGCCAGGCCCATTGACCGGATCAGGCATTTATGTGCTTTGGTTAAGAACTATCCGGGACCGGAAGGGGAAGTGTATCGGCAACAGATCAAAATATTTTACAAGCGTTGCAATCTGCTGCGCAATGCCGTCGCAACAAACGTGATGTGCCTGGGCGCCATTGCCACGGTGATCTTATTGTTATTCGTAAGCGGCTTGTTTAACGTGTCTTTAATTATACCCGTCGCGGTTTGTTTTATCGTTGGACTATTGGCCCTGATCCTCTCCTTACTGTTTTTCTTATGCGATACCCTGATGGCCCTTAGGTCCTTAGAAATTGAGATCAGGGGTACCGGCTGTAAATGATTTTCTAACCGACCAAAACCATTTTTAATACTAGCCAGGCCTTGAATCACTCCTCAATCTCATAATCCAGTCTCTTAAAATCATTTTTCCTTATCTCAAAACCTTTTTCAATATGATTTAAGTGCCCCTTTATCAAAGTAAACAATTTTTCACGTTTAGTTTTCCTAAAATATGACTCTACCTTTTTATAATCACTCTTTGAAATGTTGCGATCTGAAATAACAATAAAATTACATTCTAATCCAGGCAAAAAGGTGAGGTCGTATCCCCCGTTTAATTTACATTTGGCCTTGCGTTGGGTTATTCTATTCAACAGGACAGCATTCTTTCTTGCCTGCTTAACGAATTCTTTCCTTTTGTACCCCAAATCCATTTTGAGGTCAAAAATTTTCTCTATAACCCTTTCTTTAGGATTGTAAACACAAACATCTGGTCTAAATAATAAAGCCCTTTTCCCTGAACCATTTTTTAAAGATTTAACTGTAATTTGTGGATCTACCCATACCTCCCGAGTTTTTGATATTTTATCTTCAACATATTTTGCAAAAATATCCTCCGCAATTGACGAAATAGTATGATTTGTTCCACGCTTTATTCTAACCGATTTTATAACAGGCCTCCCTGCTTTAATGTACGCTTTCCGAATTTGAAAAATAAAATTTTGTGGGCTCATCCATGCCTCAATAATTGGTTAGTTTGTGATGTGGCCAATCTCTTGCAAGAATCTTTGGGCAACTTGAGGATAAAACTTTCTTATACTAATAACCCGACCCTTCACGCTAGCCAGTCTTTTTCCATATAAAGGATCGTTCTTGGGAGTCTTTTTAAGCTCGTTGACTGCGCTTCTTATCCTATTCATCTCTTTTCTCGGTATTCCCGGTTTCTGATTTACTATTCTTTTTGTAACCCTCTGCGAGCCACTTTTAGGCATTACACAGGTCTTTTTATGACTGATAGTAAAACCGGACCTAGACATCATTTTGCAAACTTCTGAAACAAGTTCTGCAGGTAATTCTTTTCCTGAAAAAGCTGAATCATCAATAAATTGTGATAAATCAAAGCCGTGGGTATTAACTAGCCTCTTAACCTCAATAAGCACTGGAAGCAAAATGAGATTTGCTAATAAAGGACTTGTTGGCGCACCCACAGGCAACAGCCCCTTATATGCTGTTAGTAAAGTTGCGAGTTCTGCTGTATCTGCTAGTGCGCCTAATTTATTTCTAAAAGCGTCATATATATGTTTATTAGTAATGCTGGGAAAACAATCTTTAATATCTAACGTAACAACAATATCTTTTCTTAGATGTAAGTTAAAATGATCCTCCAGTGATTTACCCTTAATTCCCCCTACTATAAAAGATGGAAATGGATATTTTTGCAAAATCCAAGTATTAATCTTTTTTTGAATTATTTTCAATCTGTCGGAGGGGTTATGTATAAGTCTCGGCTTCTTGCCTTTCTTTCTGTCCCAATATGGACTATATAAGGTCTCCGCCATGGCCGCAACTTCTTGCAATTCATTGAGCGGCACTCTTATTAACCAAGCAAATTTGTTTAGAGAATTTATTGGAAATGGATTTGTACTAGATTTTTGCTGTTCTAAGGATGTCATCAATGGCAGAAGCAATTTTCTTAAGAGGTTTTGAGAAGCGCTTCATTTCTGGCTTCGGTTCACATGCTAAAAGAAAAATAAGCTGTTCAGGAATTCCAAAACAATACGCGGTTTTATTTATCAAATCAATTCCGGGCTCTCTCTCTCCTTTTTCTATTAAAGAAAGGTAGCCCTGCGTAATCTCTAGCGTCTTTGAAAGTTTCTGTTGCGAGATTTTACGCTTTTGCCGTAACTCCTTAATAACTAGACCTATATTCATATTGTTTAAACGCAATCAAGATTGCGTCCAATTTACTCTGTAAAGGAGATGCGTTCGCCTCCAGAGCTAATTCCGGTTTATTTTGAAATGAAAGAATGGAGAAAGCTAGCAAGTTCTCTTACGAGAAGAATAATCACTGACCGATCAATGCGCCAGCCATTATCTACCTTCTCAACTAATTCTTTCAACTCATCTCTAAACCGAATTAATTCTTTCAGTTCACGTGTTTGTTCACTTGCGTTTGAGATGATCACCTCAAGTGAACTGATCATCCCTGCTAGCTTTGACTTTACCCTCTTGTTGTTCATAAATCCTCCTATTTGGGTTTGGTTGCTTCATCAGAACGCACTATGCATTCTGCAGGCCCAAAGAACACATCTGCCGTTCTGATAGTGAACAAACCATCCCAGTACAGAACTTCGCCACACAACTGCAGGCCCTAACCCCTAATTTAGGGTTATTTACTTCCATCATGGTCTCCTGTGCTTAGTGTTGACTGGAGCCGTGCGGATCGTGTTGCGGAATCAAGCTACAACGGTCAAATTGACGTTGCCGCCCTTGTTTAAACAAGCGCATTTAACTAATGATTGACTGAACGATCATTCTTGGCAGATGTCATCGGAGGATGTCAAAGAGCATACGCCCAATGGAACATTGGGTCGTAGATTACGATAGCACCATTCCCATAAAAATCAATGGAAATTATTACAAATAGTAATAACTACGCCGCGGGACGAATAAGTATTTCTCCTATTTTGCCCACTAATTTCTGATTTTGAGGAGAAGTTTCTTGGGGGGCAGGATTCAGCCTCCCTTCGGTCGGCTGGATCCCAAATCATTCTCTAGAAAACATTATGGAAATTTGGGATAGAACCTACGTTCGCTTCGCTCACAGTAGTTTCATTCACCTCCCCCAGCAAATTAAAACGGACAGCCCCTTTTGGGGACTGTCCGTTTTAATTGGTTGCGGGGGCAGGATTTGAACCTACGACCTCAAGGTTATGCGTACCAGCTACGGCTTTCGCCGCTTGCGTCTCTCGACGCAATTTGTGGTCTGGACTATACCTTTCCCGCCCTTCTTAGAATTTCTAAGAAAGGTAGGCGGGACCTGCCATCTAGTCTCTACACCTTTTCTTGCTCCACGCCAAAACTTTCGTTTGGGCGCTTCGCAGGAACTTGGCTCGGGATTACCTTCATCAGGCTTCCCCGAATTTGACAGGTGATCTGCCGGCTGATTTCTCAACCGGTCGCCCATTGCTGAGCCTTGCGAGCTACCGGGCTGCTCCACCCCGCGAATCATTTGGTACTATCTTATACACCGTCTCCCCCTGGCGTATCAGGCCCATTTTTGCGCGGCCGACCTTCTCCAGATACGCCGGGTCATTCTCCAACAAATTCTTTTCCTGCTCCAACTGCTGATTGCGCTTCGTCAAAAACTCGATCCGCGCGGCATAATCACGGTTCTTTTTCTTGAGGTCATGCATCTGCGCGTATGACGGCAAAAAAACCGCCAATATCACGACCGTGAACACAAAAAGCCAAATAGCGTTCTTAAGCATCCCTAACAGATCTTGCCCCAGTGATTGCCGGCGTAAACGGCTTTGCCGCCCAGCTCTTCTTCGATACGCAAAAGTTCATTGTACTTCGCCAGGCGGTCCGTGCGCGACAGCGACCCGGTCTTGATCTGCCCGCAGCCCGTGGCCACGGCCAGATGCGCGATGGTGGTGTCTTCGGTCTCTCCGGACCTATGCGACATGATGGACGTATATTTGTTCTTTTTGGCCAAATTGATCGTGTCCAGGGTCTCGGACAAAGAACCGATCTGATTGACCTTGACCAAAATGGAATTGGCCACGCCAAGTTTGATGCCCTGCTGTAAACGCTTGACATTGGTGACGAACAGGTCGTCGCCGACGATCTGGGTCTTTTGACCCAGACGGTTGGTCATGACCTTCCAGCCGTCCCAGTCATTCTCATAAAGCCCGTCCTCGATGGACACCACCGGATATTTGGCCGCCATGCGGGCATA
>JAHFGE010000096.1:0-923 GCA_023247575.1 Candidatus Omnitrophota bacterium
TGTGTAATTGTGTCATAGTGCCATCCTCCAGTTTTTACTGGAAGTATGGCACATAAAAGAGTGCACTTTTAAATCGTAAATTCCTTTAAAAACAGTGCACTTTTAATTCGTAGATGACAGGGCGTAGCCGAGGGATTGACATTGTCATAACCTCGCCGTATAATAAGACTTTAAATTCCTCAAGGGAGAGTAATTTTTATGGGTAATAAACTTCGCTTTGCTGTTATTCTGGCAGGCTGTGGCAATAAAGACGGGGCAGAAATCCATGAGTCAGTGCTGACCTTATTGGCCATTGACAAACTCGGTCACCAATACCAATGTTTTGCCCCCGATGTACCTCAATACCTGGTGTTAAACTATCTGACCAATGAGGAAACAAAAGAAAAGCGCCATGTGCTGCTGGAGGCCGCCCGTATCGCCAGAAGTAAAATAAAGCCTTTATCAGCGTACAAAGAGGAAGATTTCGATTGTTTGGTGATGCCAGGAGGTTCTGGAGTGGCCTATAATCTGTGCACTTATGCTTTAGAAGGTACCAGCATGAAAATTAATCCTGATGTGGAGTTTGCGGTTAAAAGCACCTATGAGGCCAGGAAACCTATTGGAGCTTTATGCATTTCACCAGTTATTATAGGTAAACTGATCCCTGGAGTAGAATTGACCTTTGGACAGGATCACAAGACCAATGAAACTTTTCATAAAATAGGAGTCAAGACCACTAATACCACCGCTCGTGACATTGTGGTTGATGAAAATAATAAAATTGTTACAACGCCCTGTTACATGCTTTCTGATGCTCGGGTGAGCGAATTGGCAGAGGGGATTGAAAAGACAATTAAGGCGTTAATTGAATTAGTGTAAGGGCACGGCATGCCGTGCCCGTACGGGATTATTATGGCAAAAACCTTATACGAAAAAATCTGGGG
>JAHFGE010000096.1:933-2193 GCA_023247575.1 Candidatus Omnitrophota bacterium
GCTTTACGGGAAAACAAACGTCAGGTTCATGCGGCAAAAAACACCTTTGCTACCGTCGATCATAATGTCTCCACCAAAACTAAAGACATTGCTCAAGTGGAGCCTGCTTCCCGGCTGCAGATGGAAACATTGTCTCAAAACTGTAAAGATTTCGGCATTAAACTGTATGACTTTACGGATGAAAGCCAGGGTATTGTGCATATCATTGGCCCTGAACAAGGCTTGACCTTGCCGGGAATGAGTATTGTTTGCGGTGATTCTCACACCGCCACCCACGGGGCTTTTGGGGCTTTGGCTTTCGGTATCGGCACCTCTGAAGTCGAGCATGTCCTGGCCACTCAAACCCTGCAACAGAATAGAGCCAAGACCATGCTGATCAATATTGATGGCAAACTCACGAGCGGGGTTACTTCCAAAGACATCATTTTGCACATTATCGGTTTAATCGGTACGGCTGGCGGCGTTGGTTATGTCATTGAATATGCCGGCTTAACCATTCGCAGTTTAAGTATGGAAGCCCGCATGACAATTTGTAATATGTCCATTGAGGCAGGGGCCAGGGCGGGCATGATTGCCCCCGATGAAGTCACTTTTAACTACATCAAAGGCCGTGACTTTGCTCCCAAAGGGGCTGACTGGGATAAAGCTGTTAGCTACTGGAAAACTTTGCCTAGTGATAAAGATGCCAAATTCGATAAGACCATCAATATCAAAGCGGAAGATATAAAGCCCATGGTGACTTGGGGTACCAGTCCAGGACAGGTTACGGCTATCGATGGGGTGGTGCCGGATCCTGAAAGTTTTAAAGACTCTGTGGTGCGCACCGCAGCCCGTAATGCTTTAGTTTATATGAATTTAAAACCTGGCACTAAGATGACCGATATTAAAATCGACAAAGTTTTTATCGGCTCTTGCACCAATGGCCGCATGGAAGATTTGCGTGCCGCCGCTCAATTAGTGATTGGCCGCAGAATTGCTCCTGGTATTGGGGCGATTGTTGTTCCTGGTTCTGGTCGGGTACGCAAACAAGCAGAAAAAGAAGGCTTGGATAAAATATTTACCCAGGCTGGTTTTGAATGGCGCTATGCCGGCTGTTCCATGTGCTTAGGCATGAATGACGACCAATTAAAGAAGGGAGAACGCTGTGCCTCGTCCAGTAACCGTAATTTCGAAGGCCGTCAGGGGCCTGGCGGACGCACTCACTTAATGAGCCCTGAAATGGCTGCGGTAGCGGCTTTGGAAGGTAAAATTGCGGATATT
>JAHFGE010000096.1:2293-6092 GCA_023247575.1 Candidatus Omnitrophota bacterium
ACGCTGTGCCTCGTCCAGTAACCGTAATTTCGAAGGCCGTCAGGGGCCTGGCGGACGCACTCACTTAATGAGCCCTGAAATGGCTGCGGTAGCGGCTTTGGAAGGTAAAATTGCGGATATTAGAGAATATGTAAAGTAGGGGCACGGCATGCCGTGCCCGTACAGGAATTATCATGCAACCATTCACCACCCATACAGGTATTGCCGCACCTTTGGATCGTGTCAACGTTGATACCGACGCCATTGTGCCAAAGCAGTTTTTGCGCAAAATTGAAAAAACAGGGTTTGGCAAACACCTGTTTCACGAATGGCGCTATCTGGATTATGAAGGAACAAAAGAAAATCCAGAGTTTGTCTTAAACCAGGGATCCTATCGCAAAGCCACGATTTTATTAACGCGCGATAATTTTGGCTGTGGATCCAGCCGCGAGCATGCGCCGTGGGCCCTGGCAGGTTTTGGTTTTAAAGTGATCATCGCCCCCAGCTTTGCCGATATCTTTTATAATAATTGCGTTAAAAACGGCCTTCTGCCAGTGCATCTGAAATCCAATGAAGTGGAGGAACTGTTTAAATTTGTTCAAAAGGATAGAGGGGCAACCTTTGCAGCGGATCTGCTATCACAAATTGTCACGGCCAATGGAAAAAAATATACTTTTTCAATAGATAATTTCAATAAGGAATGCCTGTTAAAAGGTTTAGACAGCATTGGATGGACTCTACAGTTTAAAGATAAAATTGATGCTTACGAAGAAAAAATTAAATCTGAGCGCCCGTGGTTGGTTAGAAAATAAAATATATGTCATCCCCGAATGCTTTAATCGGGGATCCAGAATTAGCAAGAACTAGATTCCCGATAAAAACGTTCGGGAATGACAAAACAAGGTGAATTATGCCCAACATCCGTCAATTTTCTTCTATAGTTGTCGATGGTCATGATCGTGCGCCAAACAGGTCGATGCTTCGGGCTGTTGGTTTTAAGGACGAAGATTTTCAAAAACCCCAGATCGGAATTGTCTCCACCTGGAGCATGTTAACTCCCTGTAATATGCACATTGATAAGCTCGCAGAGAAGGCAAGAGGGGGGGCTGATGCGGCTGGAGGTAAAGGTATCATTTTTGGAACAATCACTGTGTCTGATGGAATTTCCATGGGTACAGAGGGAATGAAATATTCCCTTGTCTCGCGGGAAGTTATTGCTGATTCAGTCGAAACGGTCACCGGATGCGAAGGTTTCGATGGCCTTGTGGCTATTGGTGGGTGTGATAAAAATATGCCGGGCTGTATCATGGCCATGGCCCGTTTGAATCGTCCGGCTGTTTTTGTGTATGGGGGGACAATTCTGCCCGGATGTTTACACGGCCAGAATTTAGATATTGTTTCCGTATTTGAGGCGGTAGGTAAACACGCAGCCCACAAAATTTCTGACCAAAAACTCAAAGAAGTGGAAAGCTGTGCGATTCCGGGGCCTGGCTCTTGCGGAGGGATGTATACAGCTAATACCATGGCCTCAGCTATTGAAGCTTTAGGTATGAGCTTACCGAACAGCTCCATGCAAATTGCTGTATCCAAAGAAAAAGAAGCTGATTGCGTGAGTGCAGGCCAGGCGGTTTTAAATCTTTTGAAACTTAACCTAAGACCCCGTGACATCCTCACAAAAAAGGCTTTTGAGAATGCTATTACCGTCGTGACGGCTTTAGGTGGTTCTACCAATGCCGTGCTGCATTTATTGGCTATTGCACATACGGCTGGTGTGAAACTCACCATCGATGATTTTACCCGGGTGGGCAAAAAAGTACCGGTATTGGCAGATCTTAAACCCAGCGGACGGTTTGTGACCGCGGAATTGGCAGCCATCGGTGGTTTGCTACCTTTAATGAAAAGATTGTTAGAAAAAGGCTTGTTACACGGTGATTGTATAACTGTCACAGGAAAGACTGTGGCAGAAAATTTAAAAAATGTGAAAGATTATCCAGTGGGACAAAAGATTATCCGTTCCTTTGATAATCCTATTAAAAGCCAAGGCCATATCGTTATTCTTTACGGAAATTTAGCACCCACGGGGGCTGTAGCTAAAATCACCGGTAAAGAAGGTTTGTCTTTTACAGGTAAAGCTAAAGTGTTTGAATCCGAAGAGACCGCTTTGAAAGCGATTCTCGACGGGAGAATTGTTAAAGGCGATGTGGTGGTGATTCGCTATGAAGGTCCCCGAGGCGGCCCAGGCATGCGCGAAATGCTATCGCCGACTTCAGCCATTATGGGTAAGGGTCTGGGCAAAGAGGCGGCCCTTATTACCGACGGGCGTTTTTCCGGCGGCAGTCACGGGTTTGTGGTGGGGCACATTACCCCAGAAGCTTTTGTGGGAGGGCCGTTGGCCATTGTCAAAAATGGCGATACCATTACCATAGATGCGCAAAAACGTGAAATCAATTTAAGTTTGACCGTGGCCGAAATCAAAAAACGCCTCAAAGCGTGGAAACAACCAAAACCAAGATATGCCCGTGGCGTTTTAGCCAAGTACGCCAAATTAGTTACCAGTGCTTCTGAAGGAGCTGTTACTGATAAAAATTAGTTTTATGCCGAGACGTTTGAGTGATAAGGTTATTTTAGATAATGCCGTCAAGGCTATGCGAAGGGCTGTTAAAGGGGTCATTGCTGACCGCAAAATGCGTGGTCTGCCGTTAATTATTTGGCGAGATGGTAAAGTGGTAAAAATTCCAGCAAAAGAATTACCGTAAATACAATGACAATAGTTACAGAAATTTTGGACTTTGATGAATTAAAAAAGATGGCAACGGCGCTCTTTGGGAACATGGTTAAAGCCGTTGTTGATATTGACAAGGAACTCGTTGCTGTTGATGCGGAATTGCACTCTGATCTGGAAGCTTTGCTGTTACGTGAAGGCTCAAAACAAAATAATCTTTGGGGGATTAATCTTTATCCAGAGGTAGAAGGCGATGCATTTATTGAATATGATTCCATGATTAATCTGCGTCCTTCCCAAGGCAATAGAAGCCGAGGTGTTGAAAACCAAGAAATCCGTAAGAAAATCATTGAAGTGGTTGCCAAAAGGATAAAGCGATGAATGTTCAACATAAAGGTCTTGCTGCCGGCCGTTGGAGCACATTTTCCTTTATAGAGCAAATGGCTAATATTGGTAGTGAGGTGGAGCGTGCTTTGAATTGGAAATCAAAAGGAAATGTCGATTATTGTCAGAGGGCTTTTGAACGCGCCCTTGAGCTTATCGATTTAAGCCTTGATGCTGTTAAGGATTTTGCCCGTTTAAAAGAGCTTGCGCGTTTACGGGAAGCGCTGGTGGATTATTTCTGGGGAACCAATGAATTTGCCTCCAACCCAGAATCGTGGAAGAAATACTTTTTTTGTTTTACCTACGCTGTGCGTAAAAATTATTAGACTGTTAATTTTTATTTAACAAAATATGCTAAACTTGTACTAATTAGGTGATATTTATGGAAAAAAAGAAGGATTTTATCTATGAGGATGAGGCAGAAGAATGGCTTCATCTTACTGCGGCGGAAAGATTATTAGAAACAACAAGGCTTTGGCAATTTTATTTATCCCTTGGAGGGCGTCTTGACCCTGAACCCGATCCTCAAAGTCCTTTCTATTTTCAAGACCTATAAAGTCCAATGCCTTCTTATTGGAGGCCAAGCCTGCATTGTCTATGGTGCCATCGAATTCAGCCGCGACTCAGATTTTGTTATATTGGCTGATGTCGAGAATGTTAGCAGGTTTAAAAATGCTTTGGATACCTTAAATGCAAAGCCTATTTATTTCCCTG
>JAHFGE010000024.1 GCA_023247575.1 Candidatus Omnitrophota bacterium
TTTGCAGCGGACACTGCTATTACCACCGAGATTCTCTGCAGCGCTCAAGTTAAGGCGCTCATTCGCATCGGCAGCTGTGGGGCCTTGCGCAAGGATATTAAAATTGGTGACTTTATTGTTACCACCGGCTGTGTGCGTGGCGATGGTGTTTCTCCTTATTATGTGGATGACAAATTTGTCACTGTCCCTGATGCAGGTTTGACCCAGAGATTGACGACTATTGCGAAAAATGTTGCTGCCACCGCAGGCTTGAATACACATGAAGGCAAAGTATGGTCTACTGATGCCATTTTGCGTGAAACCAAGGAAGTGGTCAATAAAGTTATTGATCAAGGCGCCATTGCCGTCGACATGGTTAGCTCAACTTTTTTAACCATTGCCCAGGTGTATAAAATTCCGGCTGTTTCCATTTTAGCGGTTTCCGATAATTTAATCACCGGCCAAATGGGTTTCATTAATCCTGATTATTACATGGCCGAAGGGATGATGATTCAGATAGCATTGGAATTGGTAAAACAATTGGAAGGGAAATAATGTACGAATCTCCATTATTTTGGCCAGCTCACTGGCAAGACAAGACCTTAATGGTTTTAGATGAGACCTTGTTGCCGGGGAAGTTGCACTACATTCCCGTACGGCGATTGCAAGAGGCCGTGGATGTGATTAAATCCATGAAGACTAGAGCCTTTGGCCAATTTTTGGTTGTCTTGAATACTTTTGTTTTAGAAATGCATCGGATCCCCTCTAAAACAAAGGTAGATTTAAAAACTATTTCTACTATTGCTCAGGCCCTCAATGAAAGCCGTCCAACCTTTCCTTTTGCGGAAGTGACAGGCATTATTGTCGGCGTGGCCCAGAAAGCATCTACCCATGGTGCCGATATAAGAGCTGCGATCACTAAAACTGTTGATGGTTTTTTGCAGGACATTCGTCATCGTCGTTTGGAGCGGGTGCGCCAGCTGGCGGAAGCCTTGCAAGATGGCGATAAGATTTTGACCCATTGCAATGTGTCTGGTGAATTGGCTATGGCTGCTGCGATGGCCAAGCAGCAAGGAAAGAATGTCCGCGTATTTGCCACCGAAACTCGTCCTTATTTGCAAGGAGCCAAGTTAACAGTGTGGGAATTGCAACAGGCAGGAATTACCGTGACATTGGTGGCTGATAATGCGACGGGGTCTTTAATAGCGCAAGAAAAGGTGAATAAAGTGATTATCGGTTCTGACCGCTCAGCGGCTAACGGCGATATTGCTAATAAAGTCGGCAGTTATCAAATTGCGGTTCTCGCTAAGGAATTTGGAATTCCTTTAATAGCCTTAACTCAACCTTCGCATAAAATACCATCGGGGAAAGATATACCGATCGAACAGCGTTCAGGCCAGGAGGTTCTTTTGTATGAACGCAAGAAGCTTTTTCCGATGGGTGTGGAAGGTTATTACCCCGGCTTTGATGTGGTGCCCCATGAATTGATAAGGAAAGCGATCACAATCTATGCTGGAGTTTAAAGAAAAAAGCATTGTTCTTTTGCAAGGAGTGTTGACGCAGGGAGCATTGGCAAAAATTAAACATAAGGGAGGCGTTCGCATAGTTATTTGCGAAGGCCGACCAACATTAAGGGCAGGAGAACACAACAGCCGCTACTTCCTTGATAAGAGAATTACGCCGGTTATTATTTGCGATAATATGGCTGGCTTCTTGTTCTACAAAAGTTACGTCAAAGAAGTGGTCTTGGCTTGCCAATATGCAGACCGCAGTGGCGCATTATGCGATTCTGGGGCATTAATTTTAGCCGTGTTGGCCCAAAAGCATAAAGTGCCGGTGCGTTTATTAGATGGAGAACATAAAAAACATTTTTTGGGCAACCCTAAAGATTTATTGACGATCAAAGGGATGGCCTCGGCGCCAGCTAAAACACTTGTGTACGCGCCTTTGGTAGAGTGGGTACCCGTGAAGTATTTAAAGTAAGGTAGGTTGTCAGAAGTTATGAATATTCAAGAATCGAAAAAGAAAATTATAGAAGTTGGCAAGCTTATGTGGGACAAGGGGCTGGTGTTTGGCTTTAACGGCAACATCAGCATTCGTCTTAATGCCAATACTTTACTTATTACAGCAACGGGAACATGTTTGGGTTTTCTGAGAGAAAAAGATATTTTGACCATGAATCTTAAAGGGGAGGTGGTGGGTGAAGGTAAAGCATCGACCGAGCGCCTGATGCACACCTCTATTTACAAGGCCCTGCCTAAGGTTAAATGTGTGTTGCATACGCATACAACGTACACCAATGGTTTCTTTTTAAATAATGATCGTTTTACTCCTAAGACATTTGAAGCGCAATTTTATTTAGGAGAAGTCAAAGCCATTCCACAAACAACGCCATCAGTGACCGATGTGGCGCCAGTGGTTGATGCTCTGAAAGTTAATAACATTGTAGTTTTGAAAAATCATGGAGTGGTGGCCGTAGGGGAGGATTTGTTTAAGGCGTTTGTTTTTATCCAAGAGCTTGAAGAACAAGTAAAAATAGATTTAGTGAAAGTGCATTATCAGCGGGTGGCCGAGGGAGGGGCATCCCCAGACGGACGAACGGAAGGGCCCCGCTGGGGGATGGGTGGAGTGAGGACGGCTGGGGAAACCCGAGGACAGGACCCGCTGATTCCTGTAAAAAAATATAAGCTGTTTTCCAAAGAGCAAATTGAGGAAATTGTGAAGTTAGTCAACAGCGATGTCCAAATGCAAGAGTTAGGAAGCAAGACGGCCATGAATATGACACTGGCTGTGATTTTAGATGAGACTGCCCAAGCCCATTGCTTTACGTTTGAAAACGGTCGCATTACCCAAACCAGCCAGGACACCGATGCCGAATTTGTCATTAATGCACCTGAGAGCATCTGGCGGGCGGTATTTAAAAGAGAAATTGATCCATTTATAGCAACGACACAAAAGAAAATGAGTCTCAAAGGAGACTTTGCCCGTATATCCAAATGGTATGCTCCTTGCAGCCGTATTTTTCAATTGTGGACCAATGTACCTGTTGAATAATTTTATGAATACCACGATCATCCAGCAATTTGATTTACTCCTCGACGGCAAAATGACACCCCCTTTGTCGGGAAAGTATTTTGACTGTATTAACCCGTCTAACGGCGAAATGTTTGTCCGACTAGCTGATGCTAATGAAATCGATATGGAAGTGGCTATCCAATCGGCGCGTTTAGCCTTCGACCATGGTCGCTGGCCGAGGATGACCCTGCAAGAGCGAGGCAGTTTTCTTCGTAAAATTGGAGAGGCTATTCGCAGTCAAGCTAAAGAACTGGCAGATTGGGAATGTACCTCGACAGGTAAGACCATTAAGCATACTACCTTTATTGATGTGCCTACCGCTGCCGAGACATTCGAATATTTTGGAAATTTGCAGGATCCTTCTTTGTTTCGGGAAGAAATCAAAGTCAAAGCGCCAGTTTCTTCTTTGATTGAGAGAGATCCCATCGGAGTCGTTGCGCTTATTATTCCATGGAATTATCCTTTGATCATGGCCGCCTGGAAGATGGCGCTAGCACTTTTAGCCGGTAACACCATTATTTTAAAGCCTTCTTCAACAGCTTGTGTCTCTGTGATGGCCTTAGCTAAAATTATTGCCGAGGCAGGAATACCTAAAGGTGTTGTGAATATCGTTTCTTCGACCTCCGAACAAGCCAAAAATACGCTCATTAGCCATTCATCCGTTGACATGATTTCTTTTACCGGTGGCACCAAGACCGGCGAGAAAGTGATGGCTCAGGCTACCAAAGGTGTTAAAAAGTTATCCTTAGAGCTAGGTGGTAAATCTCCTAATATTGTCTTTGCTGATTGCGACATGGAGGCAGCTGTTGGTGGTGCCTTATCGGCTATTTTTATGAACCAGGGGCAAATGTGTACAGCCGGGTCAAGACTTTTGGTGGAAGATAAAATTTATAAAATTTTTGTAGAAAAATTAGTCGCCAGGGCCAAGCAGTTGAAAATCGGGCCAGCAGATAGCTTTGAGACGGAATTTGGGCCTTTGGTCAGCGTTGCTCATCGAGACAGCGTACTTAAATTTATAGAAACTGGAATTAAAGAGAAAGCTAACCTGGCTTGCGGCGGTAAGATTCCTCAGGAGCTTAATCCCCAGGGCGCTTATTTGGAACCAACGATTTTTATTGATGCGCGTAATGACATGAGCATTGCCAAAGAAGAAATTTTTGGCCCTGTTCTTTGTGTGATTCCTTTTAATTCCATAGAACAGGCTATTCATATTGCCAATGATTCAAAGTATGGGTTAGCAGCCATGATTTGGACTCGTGATCTAGAAAAAGCCAATCAAGTCGCTCGTCGTCTTCGCTGTGGAACGGTGTGGATTAATACTTACGGCTTTTTTCCTAATGAAGTTCCTTTTGGCGGATGTAAGCAGAGCGGTTTTGGCAGAGAGTTGGGCAAAGAAGGATTGTTTGAATATACGCAGATTAAACAAATTTCTATCGATCAGACACCAGGAGGGAAGTCGCTGGTGACAAGTTGGTTCTAAAAAAATAAGACCCCTCGCTGTAGGCTCGGGGTTAATTTGTTCCGATTAAAATCGGGACAAATTAAGGAGAAAACAAATGATTAAAAAAGTTCTGTTTTTAACACCACCATTAAAAGCCTGGGACTCCCACGGCAATCACAAAGCATGCAATCAAATGCATGCTCAACTGGCTGCTTATCTTTGCGAAAAGAAATTAGCTGAAGTTGAAGCATTGGATTCGCGTGCTTTAGATATGGACTGGGAGCAAATGCTTAACTATGTCAAAAAAAGTAAACCCGATATGGTTTTCGTCGGTGAGCTTTTGCATTCCACCTGCGGGGCCGCGGTCATTTGGTATTTTAATGAAGGCCTTCGCCTGATCAAAGAAGCCATGCCGCATGTGAAAACTGTGGCTGGTGGTTTATGGTATTCCGGTGATTATGAACGCCAATTACGTTTAAATCCGACCACGGATTACATTATGATTGGGGAAGCGGAATTGACCATGGAGGATTTGATTAAAAGCCTCAATGGCACTGTCAAAGTGGATGAACGTGATATTCACGGATTAGTATCACGTCAGAAAGATGGAACCATTGTGGTTGGCCCCCATCGTGATTTAATTCCGGATTTAAATGTTCTACCAATGCCAGCGTACGATTTATTTCCTATGGAGAAATACGTCGGACATACTTATTGGAAGCCATTTGCGGAATTAATGACTTCCCGTGGTTGTCCTGGCAAATGCCATTTCTGTTATGAATGGGCGTTGTATGACAGCCGCACAGCCACAAAAGATTTTACGTCTTGGCGCGGGCTTGCTGGCAAACGCATTGTTGATGAATTAGACATTTTGGAAAAACAATACAATATTAGTACCATTGTTTTCCAAGATGACGCTTTCAACACCGATACTAATGCCATGATTGAATTTTGCGAAGAGAAAATTAAGCGTGGCAATAAGATTGAGTGGGTTTGTCTGGGGCGTGCCGACCAGTGGATTAGCCAGCATGATATTCTGCCCTTGATGAAAAAAGCTGGCCTTTTCTTGGCTTTGACCGGAGTCGAAGTCGAGGACGATATGACCCTTGCTAAAACAGGTAAAGGCGTGACTATAGACCAGATTAAAAAGACTATTCGGATTTTGCGTGAGAATGATATTGGCAGCGTTGGTACTGTCCTCATCGGTCTAAAAGAGGACACGGAGGCCAAAATCAAAGAGCGTTTACGTGTTGCCGATGAGATTGATCCTGATATTTTTGCTTTGGATTATATGACGCCGGTGCCAAATTCGCCGGATTGGCGCTATGGCATTAAAAAAGGTTGGTTTGATCCGGATAAGATTGATTTAAAAATGTGGGACTTCCAACATCCAGTGGTGCCTACCGACCATTTAACTATAGAAGAAGTTGGTCGTTTAGGTTCCTGGTGCATGCGTGAATATTATTCCAAGCCGGAACGTATTCATCGCATTATGGAAAGCAACTACAATATTAAAGTGAAATTATGCGTTCGTGATTTTATGAACAATATTTCCAAGTGGGAGGCGAATTCTCGCGTTAATGCGATGGCCAGTTAGTTGAGGTTGATATGGTAACGGTTCAAACAACGATGCCGTGGGAAAAAACGGCCATGGATAAATACAACAAAATGCTAAGGCTCATCCCGGTGTTTCATCGAGGGCTAGCTAAAGAAGTGGTGAATAAAAAAGCCGAGGCCAATGCCCACGAGCGCCGCAGTGCCCAAGTCGAGGAACAGGATATTGTCCGTGCTTTTTTGACGGAAGTACCTAAGGCTTTTTACAGCCTCATGATCCGTATTATGGATGAGGTTGGGTTTGATTATGGTTCGACTCGCCCCGCCGTTGGCGGGGCTCGCTCACCATTTATAGAAGAGTCGAACCACCCTGAGCGAACGACGAGCAAAAGCGAGGAGTGAGTCGAAGGGTTACCATTATGAAAATCGCGGTTATCGGCGCAGGGGCTATTGGCGGTTGTGTCGCTGGCTACTTAAAAAAAGCCGGTGAGGATGTCATTTTAATCGGCCGCAAGGATCAGGTTGATGCGATCAAACAAAAAGGACTAATCATCAAGGGCGCCCGAGGCAGCGGAACTATCCATGTGCCGGTGGCAACCCACATGCAGGATCCCTGTGACTTAGTCATTTTTGCCGTTAAAACGCAAGACATCGAAGATGCCTTTACTGCTAACAGTGAATTCCTCGATACTGGTTTGGTACTAACCAGCCAGAACGGCGTGCAGGCGGATAACTTACTGATCTCCTATTTGGAATGTAAGCGTCAGCTTTCGAGCATTGTGATGTTGGGTGCCACTTATGTAAAACCTGGTGAGATCATTTTTAATTTTGAAGGTGATTGGATCATTGGCCGTCCCTTTACGCCCGTGGATTCAACCACACACAAGGTCGCTGAAGTATTAGGCAAAGCTTTTAAAGTGGTGGTCAGCCCCGATATCATGGGCATGAAGTATTTAAAGCTCTTTGTGAATTTCAACAATTGCATTCCGGCGCTGATAGGTAAATCCATGCAAGAAACTTTTGCCGACATGGATTTATGTCGTTTAAGCATTATGTTATTAAAAGAGGGAGCGGGGATTATTCAGCATGCCAAGATCGAATTGGCATCTATGCCGGATTTTCCCAAGGAGCGAATTTTGGGACTGACAGGCATGCCCATTGAGCAAGCCGCTGGTATTATGAATAAAACTCTTACAGGTTTAAGCAAGGAGCCATTATATGGCTCCATCTTGCAAAGCATTATGCGTGGGAAAACCAGCGAAATTGATTTTATTAACGGGGAAGTGGTACATTTGGCTAATCGTCTGAAATTACCTTGCCCGCTCAATAATCGCATCGTCGATATGGTGCATGAAGTTGAGCGCACCCATAAATTTTTTGCGATAGATCTGGTTAAACAAGAATTTGAATTACAACCGGTTTAATACGAGGAGAAATCCATCATGAAAACGAAGACCGCGCAGGATTTAGGATTAAAACGGACCTCATGGATTCCAGAATACTGGAATGATACACAGATTGAGGTGTGGCGCTGTGTGGATGATCATTGGGACTTATTGATTACCAAAAATGTCGACGGGTTTATCAAATACATTCATCCGGACATGATTGGCTATGGCCATGAAAGTCCGATTCCTGTTGATCGTCCTTGGTTACATAAATGGGTGGGCTTTTGGACCAAAAATACAAACATCGCCATTTGCGAATTGCGTCCCATTCAAATTAAAATCCATGGGGACATTGCAATATTGCAATACCTGATTTTTACAGTTGAAGTCAATGCCGAAGGCGGCAAGCGAGTGATTCGTCGCTATACCATGACATGGAAGAAGGGTTCGGATCGTTGGCAAGTGATTGGAAGTCATAATAATTTGATGGACGAAACACTTAGACATTAAGAAGGCTAACGTCCTGCGAAGCCAAACGCTAAAGCATTTTGGCGAAGCAGGAAGAGACGTTGAGGCATTAAAGGAATATGTTATGAAGAAAAGGCGTGTTGTAGTAACGGGTATTGGCATCATCGCTCCCAATGGCATTGGCAAGGAAGCTTGTTTCATGGCGATGATTAATGGCATCAGCGCTGTCAGGCGGGTGACGGAATTCGATGTCTCCATTTTTAATACCAAAATCGCTGCTCAGGTCGCGGATTTTGATCCGATTGCCTTAGGCTTAAGCTTTGAAGAAGCCATGCGGATGGACCGCTATGTGCAATTTGCTTGTGTTTGTGCCCGCATGGCCCTGGAAGATGGCAAATTAAATTTAAGTAAGGTCGACAAAGAACGCATGGGAGTGTCTTTGGCTAATGCCATTTGCGGCACCAAATATATGGAAGAAGAGTTTGCTTTGGTCACCGACAGCGGCACGAAACCTATCAATCCTTTGATTGTGCGGCCTGATCTTTATGATGCCGCCATGTTTAATACGCCTTCCAGTGAGATTTCCGCCAAATATGGACTCCAAGGCGTTTGCAACACTATCTCCACTGGCTGTACTGCCGGTACCGATTCTGTGGGCTTTGCTTTTGAGACGGTTTCCGATGGCGATGCCGATGTGATGATTTGCGGGGCATCGGAAGCCCCGGTGACACCGATTACTTTTGGTGCTTTTGATACGGTCAATGTTTTGTCCGTGCATAATGATGATCCAGCAAAGGCTAGCCGTCCTTTTGATAATAAACGCAATGGTTTTGTGATTTCCGAAGGGGCCGGCATTCTTATTTGTGAAGAGTTAAACCATGCGCTTAAACGTGGGGCAAGGATTTATTGTGAAATCACAGGTTTCGGAACTACTTGCAATGCCTATCACATGACGGATTTGCCGCCGGAAGGCGATGCCATGGCCGATAGTATTACCCTGGCCATGCAAGATGCCGGAATTAAACCTGGGACCATTGATTACGTTAGCGCCCACGGTTCATCCACTCGGCAAAACGATGTGTTTGAAACCAGTGCTTATAAAATGTCTTTAGGCGAGCATGCCTATAAGGTGCCGATTTCATCCGTGAAATCCATGATTGGGCATCCTTTGGCGGGCGCTAACGGCATTGAACTGGCGCTAAGCTCTCTGATGTTTGAGCGCAATATTTTGCCGCCGACGATCAATCAAGAGGAACCGGATCCCCAATGTGATTTGTATTACATTCCTAACAGGGCGATGGAGAAGAAAGTCAATTGTATTTTAAAAACATCCAGTGGATTTTCGGGGATTCATTCCGCTATGGTATTGCAAAGGTACGAAGGATAGAGTCATGGAAAAGATAGCTATCACAGGTTTAGGCTTTGTTTCTCCCTCGGGAATTGAGAAACGTCAGTTTTGGGCCAATGTGGCTCGTGGCCGCAGCACCATTGAAAAAATTGAGCGTTTCGATGCTTCACAGTACCCGTCCAGAATCGCCGGACATGTGAAAGAATTAGAAGCTTATAGCAATGTTTCCTCTCGGCTCTTGAAGAAAATCGATTTGTTTTCTCACATGGCTCTGGTGGCTTCCGAACTTTGTCTTGAAGATGCGAAAATCAATTTATCCGACGAGGATTTAAAGCGCGTGGGCATTTTCATGGGTAATGCGTTGGGTGGATGGCTTTATGCAGAAACCGAGCTGCGGGATATGTATCTTGAGGGCCGCGAGGGGGTCAGCCCTTTCATGGCGTCTGCCTGGTTTCCAGCAGCACCGCAAGGACAAATCTCCATTCATTACGGGATTAAAGGTTTTAGTAAAACTATTGTCGCTGACCGCGCCAGTTCTTTAATGGCCATTGCTTACGCCGTTAAAACCATTCTTCGCGGCAAATGTGATTTTATTTTAGCCGGTGGCATGGAAGCGCCGGTGACACCGTATGCGCTTTTGTGCTGCGTCACCTCAGGGATGTTAACCAAAAACAATGATAATCCTCAAAACGCTTATCGGCCCTTTGATAAAAATCGTGATGGCTTGGCTATTGCCGAAGGATCTGGTGTGCTTACGCTGGAGCCGTATAGTCGTGTGCTTAAGCGCCACGCGCATGTGTATGCCAATATTGTCGGCTACGCAACAACGACGGATGCGGCTAATCGTATTGATCCGGATCAAGACGGTCATCAATTGGCCCGGGCCATCAAGATGGCTTTGGATGATGCGGGGCTTGCTCCTTCCGATATTGATTACATTTGCGCCGATGGGGCCGCAACCAAAATCGGCGATATTACCGAGACTAAGGCTATTAAAGAGGCATTGAATAGTTATGCCAAAAAAGTTCCCGTCTCTGCTCCAAAATCTGTTTTTGGTAATATGCTAGGGGCCAGTGGTGCCTTGGATGTCATCACCACGGTTTTAGCCATGGAGCATAGCACGGTGCCACCAACCATCAATTATCAGACACCGGATCCAGAATGTGATTTGGATTATTGTCCTAACAAGGCACAGTCTAAAGAAATTAAAAATGCCATAGTCATCAACCGTGGCCGTGGCGGAATCAATTGTGTTTTGATTCTTCAAAAGAATCAAAACACCTCGAAGCCGTAGGCTGAGAGGTCTAATATTTGACCCCTCGCTGTAAGCTCGGGGTTAATTTGTCCCGAATCTAATCGGGACTAAATTAAGGAGAAAGGTTATGCAGATACAAATTGATTTAGAAAACAAAATTAAAAGCATCTTCAAGAAGGTGCTGGATATTAAAGAAAGTGAAATCGTCCCGGGTGCCAAGCTGGATGAATCATTGGGGATTGACTCGACGGAAATGGTGGAAATTTCCGTGGCCATAAAGAAGGAATTAGGCCTTCCTTTAAAAGATAATGAACTAAAAAAAACGCAGTCATTCAATGAGATCGTTACGGTTTTAAAATCCAAGGGTGGGACGACCGGTGGTACCGGGACTCATTCATGTGGTTGCTGCGGCCATTAATGAGGTGATATATGGATTTGATTGATTTTGACACCACAAAGACTTTGGAAGAATTGGAAATGGGCAGGAAAGAAGGGTATCATCAGGCAGGGTCTTCAGTTTTTAAGGCCCATAAGTTGCGGAAAAAAGCCTTGAAGAATTTTTCAAATGAAGAACTCTGTTTGATGGTAACGCAAAATAGCAGCCTGAAATATATGGTGCCCTTAGCTATTCAACGTCTGCAGGTAGATTCTTTAATTAAGGGAGACGGTTATGAAGGCGATTTGTTGAATGCTGTTTTGACTGTTGAGAAGAAGTTTTGGATAGAGGATTTGAAAGGTTGTATTTCTATGCTTGAAGCAATCATCAAAACAGCTTTAGCCATAGCCAATTCCAAACCTTTTGACTATGAAAAATTCTTACAGAATTCAAAAGGTGCGATTAACATCTTTAAAACTAACGTCGGTTTGATATGAAAATTATCGATTTAAGCTTACCCATCGATGATACTTTAGTTGAAACTCATACGGCAACCATAGAGCGTATAACACACCAGGCAGGCGTAAAGCATTTTAATTGGGTAGTGATGAGCAAACAGCCGGGTGGGCAAGAGCGTTTTGACAAGGGCGAGCGGGTGGCAACGGCGGAAGAAATCCCTGATGGCGAAATGCTTTCCCTGGAAGTGGTTAATTCTTCCGTGCATATGGGATCTCATGTGGATGCGCCGTTTCATTATGGCAGTATGTGTGAAGGCAAACCTGCTAAACAGATTATGGATGTTCCCTTAGAGTGGTGTTATGGCCCGGGTGTGGTCTTAAATTTTACACATTTAAAATTCCCTGATGCCATCGGCAAAGACCATGTCATAGCTGCGCTGAAGAAGATCAACTATCAATTGAGGCCCATGGATATCGTGCTCATTTACACCGGCGGGGACAAATTGCTAGGCACGGACGATTATGTGAATAAATATGTCGGCTGTACCCCTGATGCGATTGAATTTTTACTAGATCAAGGTATTAAGATGATGGGTATTGATACCATTGGCCTTGACCGTCCATGCTTTTTGATGTTTAAGGAATTCTTAAGCACGAAGGATAAAAGCAAGATTTGGCCCTGCCATTTTCTTGGCCGTCGTCGTGAATATTGCCATATGGAACGGTTGGGGAATTTAGGGGCAATACCAAAGCCTTTTGGATTTACGATTAGCTGTTTGCCTGTGAAGGTAAGAAATGCGGGAGCAGGTTGGGCAAGGGTGGTAGCTATCTTATAAAAAGGAAGGCCGCGATGTTCTTGCGGCCTCCGGTAGCTTAGAGCTGCTCTTTCGTGACTAATAAAAGTATATCAGACACTACTGTTCTTTGCAATAAAAATGCGGTCTTAAAGATGCTTTCGGATCACCCTTAAGACCTTCAGCGCCCCGGGCCGGATTCGAACCAGCATCATCTTTTTCGTCACGAAAGAGCTTTATCCAATTAAGCTACCGGGGCACTAAATTGATGATTGTATTATCGTAAATGTTTAGCTCTTTGAGAGGATCGGCGAGGTCAAAATTTTATTGTCACCCCCGAATGTTTTAATCGGGGGTCCAGTAAATGGTATTTCTCGTCTGGATTCCCGATAAAAGCATTCGGGAATGACATAATTTCTTTCAATCAGCTAAACAAATATAAATTGATGATTATATTATCATAATTTGATTATTTATCAATATTAATTTAGCAAAGGGAGGAGATATGGGGCACACAGTCAACTCAATAGTCATCAACGCACCATACGAATTAGTTTTTGATATTTCCAATCAAATTGAACGTTGGACAGAACTTTTTGGCAAAGAATATGCCAAGGCGGATGTCTTAGAGCGTAAGGGGAATGAAATTACTTTCCGTTTGACCGACGAGGATGGCAAGTCCTGGGTGTCTAAACGCTGGCTGTACAAAGATTTGAAATTTGCTTATGCCTCACGCTTCGAACCGATGTTTCCGTTTAAATACATGAAGATTGTCTGGCTGTATACGGAAACACCAGAGGGCATCAAGATGGCCTGGATTCAGGATTTTGAAATGGATCCTAAGTTTACAAAATTTACAGCGGAACAAATTGAAGGGTTTATCAATAAGCATTCGCAGGACAATATGAAGATTTTTAAGAAAGTTATCGAAGCCGAAGCGCAGGTGTCCAAGTAGGGGCACGGCATGCCGTGCCCGTATAGGCAAATAAGGAGAATTTTATATGGCTAACGTTTCCGTCGATTTAAAAGGTAAAGTCGCTCTCGTCACCGGTGCCAGCCGCGGCATTGGCAAGGCCATTGCCACCCGCTTGGCCGAACATGGAGCCCATTTGGTATTGGCCGCACGCACTCAAGGTCCTTTGGATGAAACAGTCAAGGAATTGAAAACTAAATTTAATATTGAAGCCATTGGCGTTCCGACCGACGTGGCCCAACTGGAAGATTTAAAAAATTTGGTACAGAAGGCCAATCAACGTTTTGGACAAATCGATATCCTGGTCAATGTGGCCGGTGTGTCCAGTCAGCATCCTTTTCACCAACAACCTATCGAAGAATTCGAAAAACTGGCGGCCACCAATTATTTAGGTTATGTACGTTTGATTCGTCTGGTCATTGAACAGATGGTAGCCCGTAAAAATGGACAGATCATCAACGTGGTTTCTGGATCGACGCTAGTTGACCCCATACCGCGGGGATTTTTAGTCTATAGTTCCTTAAAGATGGGACTACGTGCTTTTTTGAAAGGTCTTTTCTGGGAAATGCGCGAGCATAATATTAAAATAACATCATTGCTTCCAGGGGTCGTGGCTTCTGATTTGACCGACCACCTTAAAGATATAGCCGTCGAGCAACGCGATCGGTTGATGGACCCATCAGCCGTGGCTGATATGGTGAGTTTCGCGTTGTCCGTGCCGGCTAATGCTTGTCCGTTAGAGTTGGCTGTCATCAATCAGCTAACCACTTGGACCAAACCCATCATTGATTATAAACAAACGCAGGCGAGGTAATCTATGGACAAAACTGTTGCTACTTTTCAGAAGAACAAATTCCAGCAAGTTCACATCGGCATTCGCGAGTATAAAGGCAATGACCTGGTGGATGTGCGGGTCTGGACCCAGGTGCAGGGGGGCGACCACATGGTAGCCACAGCCAAGGGGGTGAGTATTAATATCCACCTTTTGCCAGAACTTCAAAAAGGTCTCGCGCAAGTGGAAAAAATTCTCAAAGAAGAGAAGATGCTTTAAGATGACCTTCGATGCGCATAGCCACTATATGCCGCCACAGGTGGCCGCCAAGACGGCGTTTTTTAAGGAACATTGGTCTGATGCCCAAAGCCAATTGCGTTTGATGGATGAACACCATGTGGATCAGGCTGTGTTGGTGTACCCTACTAGCGATGCTCACCTCAATATGGGAGGCTGGGGGCCGCTATGTAAGGTTTACAATCAGGCCATCAGTGATTTGGTCAAGAAATATCCTTCACGTTTGGTCGGTGCAGGGGTCATTCCACTCGATCATCCCGACGCCATTGCGGGTGAATTACAACGTATTCGAGATTTGAATTTGAAAGTTTTGTCTTTACCCTCGAGTGTGGAGGGGAAGTATTTGGATGACCCGTTGTTTGAGGAGGTCTTTGAATTTGCTCAGGCTAACCATATTCCTATTCACATCCATCCGCAGATTATCAATCCCATTGGGCAAGAGCGTGTGCAAGACCCCTTACTCACTCCGGTATTAGAATACGTCTTTGATGTGTCGATGTGTATCGGTAAAATGATGATGGCTGGAACTTTTTTAAAATTTTCGAAAGTCAATTTTATTTTTGCGCATTATGGGGGAGTATTGCCGATCGTTAAAGAGCGTTTCGATGTTACCTACACGATGTTGCGGCGCCGTAATTTTGTCAAGGACATTGCCAAAAATCCCAGCGAATATTTTGCTAATTTGTTTTTTGATACCAGTGGTTCAAGGTCTAAAGCATCTTTATTAGCTGCGCTGGAGGTAAGCGACTACCACCATATTTTGTGGGGATCAGATTTCCCGGCCAACCAGAATTTGGCTGATTCTTTGGGGGTCATTAGTCAGACCATCCTTTCCACGCAAGAACGTAACTGCTTACTGGGCCATAATTTTAAGCGCCTGCTGGAAAATTTCCCTCATATATAAAATAGTCTAAGAATTCCCTTGACAGCAAGGATTTATCTGGTATTTTAATTAAACCTTTTCAGAGGCTCTTGGAGTGATTTCCATTAAAAGTTCTTTGACATTTTATTGTCCAATTCAATTTCATTTAGCCAAGTTTCATTTTTGAAGCCAAGTTTTATTCGGAGAGTTTGATCCTGGCTCAGAGTGAACGCTGGCGGCGTGGATTAGGCATGCAAGTCGAGCGATCCCGCAAGGGATAGCGGCAAACGGGTTAGGAACACGTAAGTAATTTTCCCTTTATCCAGGAATAGCCCTATGAGAATAGGGGTAATATCTGATAATACGATGAAGTTGCATGACTTTGTCGTTAAAGACGGGGACCGCAAGGCCTGTCGATAGAGGATGAGCTTGCGTAGCATCAGCTAGTTGGTAGGGTAACGGCCTACCAAGGCTAAGACGCTTAGCTGGTCTGAGAGGACGACCAGCAACACTGGGACTGAGACACTGCCCAGACTCCTACGGGAGGCTGCAGTCGAGAATATTTAGCAATGGGCGAAAGCCTGACTATGCGACGCCGCGTGAAGGATGAAGG
>JAHFGE010000097.1 GCA_023247575.1 Candidatus Omnitrophota bacterium
CAAGAAGAATTCTTCATTTCTAAATTGGGAAAAAAGTATTTCCAGGCCGGCTTTTTGGTTTTCAAAGGTGGGAGGAAGTATTCTTAAGACAACTCTGCCCGATGTTTTCTGTGGGGGGGTATAAAGCGGTGTTTAGAAAATCAGTGTCATTTGTCAAAAGGATCCTCTCTTGTTTATTGGCTATAGAAAACAGATGGGAATTTCTGATACCTTTACCAGCTGTCAAAACATCGTGGCCATGTGTTTGTAACCATCGGCACAATCTTCTTTTGACATTTTCATCAGCTAAGAACTTCATGATGTCGTTTGTTATGGGAAAAAAATCTTTCGCCTTCAATCAACTGGGAGGCGTATTCCAAGGCGGCGCTGATGTGTGTCCTGGTTATAGAGGGGAAATCTTCAAGAATTTCTTTGACACTTTCTCCACCAGCGAGCATTTCCAAAATTTGCCATACCATAATACGGGTTCCTTTGAAGGTCGGTTTACCGTGGCAGATTTCGGGATCGGCAACAATATATTTATTAATTTGAACTCTAGACATATAGGAATTCCTTATAATTGGTTAAAGTATAACCATGGTTACAACAGACTGTCAAGGACGAAAATGCAAAACTCGGATGTCGGCATCGGCACGGCCCCTATTTGCATCACGGAGGATGACACCAATGCTTTGGCCCTCAAAGCCGCTACCAGCACCACCAAGTTAACGATTACGGCCGCGGCCATGGACAGCGATAAGATCAGGTGGATTTGCATTGAATGAGGGAGGAGCGGGAGGGCGCGCGGTAGACGCTATCTTAATATTAGCGCAGATATGATTCAGGGTGGCGGTGCTGATGGGCGATGGCTGTAATAAAAAGTTCTTCACCATTAACAATATATAGAATTAAGTAGGGAAATTTTTTGAGAATGCATTTACGGGTATTAGGACCGACTTTTTGCCATCCATTAGGGAATAATTGGATAAAATCCATGACCTCATAGAATTCTTTTTTAAATGCAAGTCCTAAACCAGGGGATTGATAGTCGTAGAAATTAACAGCATCGCGGAGTTCTTCAACGGCTGACGGAGAAAATGATATTTTCATCGAAAGATTTGCTTTTTTACTGTTTCAAAAGGGATACCTTTGACTTTTCCCTTTTTATATGCTGAAAATCGTTTTTCTGATTCGGCGATCCAAGCGCGCTCTATTTCTGGATCTGGCTTATGCAGACTGTCGAGTATGTTTTCAACAATATGAATACGTTCTACGGGGTTTAAATGCAGAATACTTTTTTTAATATTTTTTATAGTCATATGATTTCCTTTCTTGATGTAAATATAACACAGTGTTACGGGGGTGTCAATTTTGTTGCGATTTAAGAAGGGAACCGGCAACCTCGGCATCGGCTCCACGGCCACTACAATTAACCATTACCGCCGCGGCCATGGACAGCGATAAGGTCAGGTGGATTTGCATTGAATAAATAACAATTTGGGGACAGCTGCACAACTGTCCCCAATTGTTCCGGAGGAGAAGGAAAAAAGGAATGAATAGAATTAATGGGTTTGTTTATGCGGATGGTCGCGGCGCTGGTCAAACAGGAATAGAATCCCAAAAAAAACAAAAGCCACAGCCAGAGCGATTAACATTTCGATCATTTTTTATCTCCGTTTTTGGGCGGTTGCAAAAAGAAACCCGCGATCAGACAAATCAAAAATCCGATGCCGAGGGATACGCGGGTCCACACAGGCATTTGGATAAAGAAATTGCTCGCCAAACCGACGGCAAAAATAGTTTTTCCGACATCCCCAACGTATTTGGAGAGGTATTCACGTCTGGCGTCATTAATAATTCTCATCGAGATAAAGCCTATCATATAGAAAATGCCCTGTCAACCCGCATTATTGGCAACCTCGGCATTGGCTCCACGGCCACTACAATTAACCATTACGGCCGCGGCCATGGACAGCGATACGCCATAGAGCGTGGCGTAAGGTGGATTTGCATTGAATAAATAACAATTTGGGGACAGCTGCACAACTGTCCCCATCCGGATGCGGTGCCGATCGTCATCGAGAAATATGATAAAGGGAAGAAAATGAGTTTAAAGGACGAATTCAAGGCAATTGTCGCGGTTGATCAGTCGCACGCGGCCTGGGGAATAGGTTTCCATAAATTCACGGGGAGGGATATAGTCCGGCCGGTTGAGCTTGACTTCAAACCCTTCCAGCGTGCCGCCGGACTCCTCAATGAGGTCAATCTCTTTTTTCTGGTGGGTGCGCCAGAAATACATGTTTTTTCTTTCTCCGCGGTTGGACGTATGTTTCAATCTTTCCGCGATGATGAAATTTTCAAAAAGCACTCCGGCGTCAGCGCGTAACGACAGGGGATTGAAGTTGTTGATCAGGGCATTGCGGATGCCCGTGTCTAGAAAATAGATTTTTCTGTTCTTTTTCAATTCATTGCGCAGATTGCGGCTGAACGGCGGCAGGTGAAAAATCACGAAGGCCTGCTCCAGGATGTTGACGTAATTCTCGACGGTTTTTTTGTCTATCCCCAGCATCCCGCCGATTTCCGTGTAGGCGACTTCGTTGCCGATCTGAAGGGCCAGCGCCTGCAGGAGTTTTAAGAGCATGTCGTGGCTGCGAATGCGCTGGTATGCGAGGACGTCCTTGTAGAGGTAACTGTCTGCCAGCCGGGTCAGGATTTCCGTTTTGCCGCCGGTGACGACTTCGGGATACATGCCGCGGATCATCCGGTCTTCGAGCATGCGTCCGAGCTCGAGAGGGCTGTAGCGGTGGGCAAGCTCGCCGAGGCTGAAAGGGTACAGATGATACTCAAACGCCCGTCCGGTCAACGGTTCCTTGATTCTGTCCGAGAGCTCGAAGGACGACGATCCGGTGACGAGAAACTGGCGGTCGGGGAAATGATCAACGAAAAGCTTGATGGTGATCCCGATGTCTGCCACGCGCTGGGCTTCGTCGATGACGATGAGTTTGGCTCCTGGAATGAGCGCTCCGAGCTCGGTCGAGGTCTTGCCGGCGAGTTTTTGGCGGACGTCGATTTCGTCGCAGTTTAAGTAAACGCTGGGTTCTTTGAAGTTTTCACGAATGGTGTTGACCAGGGTGGTCTTACCGGTCTGGCGCGCGCCGTAAATGATAATCGCCTTGCGTTGGAACAATCGTTTTTCAATATCTTTTTGGATTTCACGTTCAATGATGTGGGTGTTCATAGTCACTCAATTATATTAAATCAGGTGTTTAGATTCACTTAAATATAACATTGAAAGCTAAATTGTCAATTGGAAAGATGAATTTGACAAAAGAAGATGCGGATGGAAGGCGAACTCAAGACGGTGGAGGATCTGGAGAAGAGATTGAGAGCAAAGGCCCAAACATCGTCTTCGAGATAGCCATGGGGTATGGTATAAGGGAAACTTATTTAACACAGCGCATTGTTTCGCCGAAATACGCAGATGGTGCCCAATCATATACATGGGATCATTGTGATTGAAAACATGCCTGTAGGGGCGGTTATTAACCGCCCAAGGGATCAACGGGCGATTGATAATCGCCCCTACGGACAATTCGCAAATTATTAAATCCTATAAACAAATGGTTACCAAACAAATCCATAAACAACACAACGCCTTTTTTCAATGGCAACGATCATTTTACGACCGGATCATTCGTGATGATTTGGAATTAAATGACATTCGTCAATACATAATCAACAATCCTCAACAATGGGAATTGGATGATGAAAATCCGAATAAATAAGGGCACCGCCACTCAATTAACCATTACGGCCGCGGCCATGGACAGCGATACGCCATAGAGCGTGGCGTAAGGTGGATTTGCATTAAGGTGGATTTGCATTAAATGAGGGGTTGAGGGTTGCGGATGTGGTATAATGTAAATATATGAGATAGATGTAGAAATGGTTTATCATTTTACAGAATATTTTGAAAAGGAAGTTTTGCGCAAATCATATTTATCTAAAAATTGGTGCATTGCCATTTTGCAGAAACCTGTAAAAGTTGAACGACAGGAAGATAACCGTTATCGTTTTTGGGGAATGGTCAAAGGCCATGAAGAAAAGTATTTGAGGGTAATTACGTTAGAGGATCAAACAACGATACACAATGCATTTTTTGATAGGAGGTTTAAATTATGAAACTCAATTATTATCCTGAAACGGACTCTCTTTATATCGATCTTGCCTCCTCGCCCAGCGTTGAAAGTCGTGAGATTTCCGAAGGGGTTGTTTTAGATTATAACAGCCATGGTCAGCTGGTTGGCATAGATATTGATAATGCCAGCAAGAAACTTGATTTTTCTGAAATTGAGATAACTCACGTCCCTGGCGAAGTGCATATTAGTCAATAGGCGTTTCAATCAGCGGCCCCGCCATGGACAGCGATCATAACAATTGGGGACAGTTGCGCAACTGTCCCCATTTTGGCTTAAGGAGAAATGATGGCGGTTGATTATAAGGAAGAAAATAACATTGCCACGATCACCTTTGATGCGCTGGATTCTAAAGTTAATGTATTGAATGCCGCGGTGCTGGAGGAGTTTTTGGGGATAGTTGTGCAACTGTCCCCATCTGTCCGGGCGGTTGTTATCCAAAGCGCCAAAAGGGACATTTTTATCGCCGGGGCGGATATCAAGGACATCGAAAACATTACTGACCCTAGCGACGGCAAGGCCAAATCCCAGGCCGGCCAGCGCATCTTTGACAAGCTGGAAGATTTGCCCATCCCGACGGTGGCTGTGATTGACGGGGCGGCTTTAGGCGGCGGCTGCGAGCTGGCCTTAGCCTGCCGGTATCGGGTGGCCACCTTTAACCCGAAGGTGCGCATTGGCCTGCCTGAGGTGAATTTAGGGATTGTGCCTGGCTTTGGCGGCACCTGGCGGCTGCCGCGGCTGGTGGGGTTGCAGGCGGCGCTCAAAATGATCCTTTCGGGTGCACCCGTCGACGGCCCAACGGCTTTGAAGATGGGACTGGTGGATCGGCTGTACAGCCAAGTAGGGCTGTCGCAGCGGGTGAGGGAATTTGTAGAGGGTGTCATTGCGAGCCCCGCTTCTTGCCCCGCCCAACGGCGGGGCAGCGGGGGCAATGACATGAGTAACCCGATTGTCCATTGGTTCATCTTTCATCAATTCAAAAAAAGCGTGCTGAAGGCCACCAAGGGTTTTTATCCTGCGCCTTGGCGGGCGCTGGAGGTGGTTCGCCGTAGTGGCCGAGCATGCTCGGCCAGTACTTGGTTGAAATCCCGTCGACAGGCGCTGGAGTTGGAATGTACCGCCTTTGCGGAACTGGCCGTCACGACGATTTCAAAAAATTTGGTTAAAGTTTTTTATCTGTCGGAGAAATATAAAAAATTAACAATTGGGGACAGTTGCGCAACTGTCCCCAATAAGGTTACCATTCTCGGCGCCGGCATCATGGGCGGCGGGATCGCGCAGCTGTTGAGCCATCGCGGGGTGTGGGTGCGCTTAAAAGATATCAATTACGAGGCCATCGCCAAAGGCCTCAAAGCGGCCCAGGGGGTTTACCTGCAGTCGGTCAAACGTCGTCGGATGAAACCGTTTGAAGTGGCCGCCCGCATGGCCATGATTTCTACTACCGTCGACTATAGCGGTTTTGCCGACGCTGACATGGCCATTGAAGCGGTGGTGGAAGACATGGCTATTAAAAAAAAGGTGCTGGCCGAAGTCAGCCAGCATGTGCCGGCCGAGACTATTCTGGCTACCAATACCTCGTCGCTGTCGGTGACAGAAATGGGTAAGGTGGTCAAAGACCCTTCTAAAATGATCGGCTTTCATTTCTTCAATCCCGTGAACCGCATGCCGCTGGTGGAAATCATTATAACACCACAGACGTCTCAAGAAACGTTGGCCGCGGGCGTAGAATTTGCCAAACGTTTAGGCAAGGCCCCGGTCATCGTCAAGGATGCCCCGGGGTT
>JAHFGE010000098.1 GCA_023247575.1 Candidatus Omnitrophota bacterium
CAAACTAAAGAAAGGCGATCCTAATTATGAGGAAAATTTATCTGCACATGAAGCAATAGCCACTGAATTGGGATCTTTATTTGTGGAGATGGTCAGGCAGAAACAGATGACATTAGAAGCATTAATAAGCAAGTTAAAGAAAGATGATCCTAATTATGAAGAGAATGATTATGTCCGTCGAGCAATAGCCATTGGATTGGGGCCTTTATTCGTGGAGATGGTTAAACAAGGACAAAAGCCCCCCATAGAAGCATTAACAAGCAGACTAAAGAAAGACGATCCTAATTACGAGGAGGATTATGCCGTACGCTGGGCAATAGCCATTGGATTGGGGCCTTTATTCGTGGAGATGGTTAAACAAGGACAAAGCCCCCCCATAGAAGCATTAACCGGCATGGTAAAGAAAGGCGATCCTAATTACGAGGAGAATGATTTTGTCAGACAAAGAATAGTCGAAGCACTGGAGCCTTTATTCGTGGAGATGGTCAGGCAGAAACAGATGACAATAGAAGCATTAATAAGCAGACTAAAGAAAGGCGATCCTAATTACGAAAAGGATGATCTTGCTCGCTCAGTAATAGCCACTGAATTATGGCCTTTATTAGTGGAGATGGTCGGGCAGAAACAGATGACAATAGAAGAATTAAAAAGCAAACTAAAGACAGGCGATCCTAATTATGAGGAAGATTATTATGTCCGTCAAGCAATAGCAACTGGATTGGGGTCTTTATTCGTGGAGATGGTCAGGCAGAAACAGATGACAATAGAAGAATTAAAAAGCAAACTAAAGAAAGGCGATCCTAATTATGAGGAGGATTATGACGTACGCCGAACAATAGCCATTGGATTGGGGTCTTTATTCTTTGAGATGGTCAGGCAGAAACGGATGACAATAGAAGAATTAACAAGCAAGTTTAAGGAAGGTGATCCTAATTATGAAGAGAATGATTATGTCCGTCGAACAATAGTTACTGAACTGATCAAACAGAAGATTTTTTTACCAGAAGATGTTGAAAAATATATTTTATGGAGTACACAAGGATTCCCCTATGAAGAAAATATCGCTAAAAGATTTTTTGAAAGTGATGACCCGCATAGATTTATCGAGCAATTAATAAAAGATGCACAGGAGGCAATAGAGAATGGATTTGACTACACCAATCAACAAAGCCTATGGCTTGCATGGGTGGGAACCAGGATTAATAAGATTGACATCACCCGGGAAGAGTTTCAGGAAAGGATAAAAAAATTAGCTGAATTCGACAAAAAATATCCGGGATATTGGAATGGCCTTTTTAATAAAGGCAAGGGCCTTGGCATACTGACTGTGAGCGCGAAGGGATATGAAAGTAAAGACATGCAGGATGTTGACATCTCTGTTTTCGATACCCACCTGGCACAGTTACTGGGTATCAGCCAGATCGTAGATAGTTTAAGCTGGCTATTGCAGGATTTCGCCTCAGATAAGAAATTAAGCCTGTCTAATATTTACTGGAATTTCAAAAGAAATGAAGCCCTTGGCCAGAAGAAGATTACCGAAGCAGAGAGATTTTCCATAGCATTTCCGCCTCCAGAGCAGATGGCGGAGGAATTATTGTCGAACAAGAGGGAATTTTATAATACGGTCTTTAAGATTGCTTTTGACAAATATCGCGGAGAGCGATCGGATAAATATTTAGTATTGATGCGTAATTTAATCATCGCTGAGATTTTGTTGGATGACAGTCTTCTCAGGCGCCTAAGGTCAGCGCAGATAGGTGAAAAAGTTGAAGCGTTTAAGAATTTTTACGAAGATTATAAGGGTCATTTGCCGCAGGCCGCTGTCGGTCTTAAAGTAGAGGATATCAAAAGACTCCCATCGAAGTTTGAGGAACTGTCTGCCAAGGTGTATGAACAAATAGCCAAGGTCAAAGTAGTCAAAGTTAAAGGTGAGGAGGGCTACACATTGGTGCCTGAAGGTTTTTTAAGCGTGTTTCGCGGGCGCGCCGGGATCATTGATTGTTCCTTCGATATGGACCAGAATAAGGGCTATGCCTTTACCAGGGCGATGCATGAAGATACGCTGTATTATTTGGTGTATAAAGGCAAAGATCTCAAAGGCTATGTGGGCTTGATGAAAGGCATGGCCAGGGACGGTAACAAAGTCTTAGTGGTGGACACAGTCAATTCTCCGTCTTTGGATGGCGAAGAACTGTTGACCAATCTTTTTAAGGGGTTGAATGCTCTGGCGCGAAAGATGGGGATGACAGGTGTTGCCTTGCCTGAAGATATTGGGCCGTCTTTTAATTTTGATAATGAAACGACCATTCCTCAACTCCCATTTTATACGAAGGGCAAAAAGATTAATGTTCAACCGGAACATGAAACATCTTGGGGAAAATTTGCAGCTATGTTCGGGAAAGACACCTATAACAGTATTGAGAATGGCAAATTTGTGCTGCTAAAACTCCCCGAGGATCAAGCGATGAATGCGGTTCATGCGCAATCGTCTGTAAAGGATAACACCGGCGGGATCGACTTGACCGCCAACAAAACGCCTTTGGAAATTAAATATGGTAGCCCTTCGACTCGACCCGCCAAGGCGGGTCTCGCTCAGGGTGAACCTTTCAGGTTCAACCCCGCCATGTCCGCCACCCCATCAAATCGGGGTGGCGAGACCTCGCCAGGCCTTGAGCCTGGCGGGCTCCAGCAACTGCAGAATGCCCCAGGATTTTATCCGGTAATTATCAATATTCAGCCAATGAGTAATCTCAAGGAGTTTTTGGGGATTAAAGAAAAAGAAGGTCTAAAACAGGCAGGCATGGTATAATTTATCATTCAGTTCCGCATTCCCCATGCGGTTGTTCAATGACCCCCAATTATGTTTTCCAATGGAAAGAAAATCTTTGCGGTTAAAGAATTACGACTATGCGCAAGAAGGTGCATATTTTGTGACGGTATGTACGTACCGTAAATGGCCAATATTAGGAGGCGTTATTAATGGAGAAATGGTTTTGAATGATTGGGGTAAGGTTGTGGATGAATGTTGGCATGGTATTTCAAAACATTTCAAAAATGTCGAAATGGATGCGTATATTATTATGCCGAATCATGTTCATGGAATAATTCTTATTAATTCCAACGTAGAGGTCGATTATGCTCGACCCGTACATGGAATCGGGCATACCTGGGTTCCAAGTAGTGGCCGAGCATGCTCGGCCAGTACAGGAAATAATAAATTAGGATTATTATCCGTAGTGTTGCGTTCGTTTAAATCGGCCGTGACAAAACGCATTAATGTAATGCGTCATACACCGAGTGTTGAAATTTGGGATCGGTCATTTTACGACCACATAATTCGCAACGATTCGGATTTAATCCGCATTCGTGAATATATCATCAATAATCCTGCCACATGGGAATTTGATGAGAACAACTCCATTTAAAAAATAATGGCATCCTGGATTTCCTCAAGTATGATATAGGGTATGGATAGACCTGATCCGGATGCCATACTACAGCAGGCTAAAACCGAAGATACCCACCGAGGAAAACTTAAAATTTTTTTTGGCATGTGCCCTGGGGTTGGCAAGACCTATGCTATGCTTCAGGAGGCTCGCCAACGCAAGGCCGAAGGTTTTAGAGTACTCATCGGTATAGTCTATACTCATGGCCGTATTGAAACTGAAGCCCTTGTCGAGGGCTTAGAAAAAGTCCCGCCGAAAGTGATTAATTATCACGGCATATCCTTGGAAGAAATGGATATCGACGAAATCCTTGTCCGCCGGCCTCAATTGGTCTTAGTTGATGAACTCGCCCATACCAATGCTCCTGGAAGCCGGCACCCAAAACGTTATCAGGATGCTCTAGAACTTCTCTCCGCCGGGATTGATGTCTTTACCACCCTGAATGTTCAGCACGTCGAGAGTCACCGCGAAGACATTCAGGCCGTGACCCGCATTGCCGTTGCGGAAACAGTCCCAGATACCATTATTGATGAAGCCTTTGAAATCACTTTGGTTGATTTATCTCCTCAGTCCTTGCGCCAGCGTTTAGCGGAAGGAAAAGTTTACGTCCCTGATAAGGCCAAAGCCGCTGCTGTCAATTTTTTTAAGACCGAGAATCTGACCGCTCTGCGGGAAATGGCATTGAGACTTACGGCGGCTCACGTGAATCGTAACTTGCGTTCCTTGATGGCGGCCAAAGGCATAGCAGGGCCATTTAAAACCGGGGAGCGTATTCTGGTGGCGGTGGGATCAACGCCTTTTTCGGAAAGTCTTATCCGCATGACCCGTCGGTGGGCAGGTATGCTGGATGCTTCCTGGATTGCCTTGCATGTGGAGAGCTCTATGCAGGAAACGGAAGAACATAAAGACCTGGTTTTAAAAAATCTTGCTCTGGCGCGCCAATTGGGCGCTGAAATCATTCATCAGGCAGGCGATGATTTGGCCAAAGTGATTACCGACGTAGCCAAAAAAGAACATGTGACGCAGATCATCATTGGTAAAACTTCCCAGAAGCCCTGGCAACAATGGCTTGGGGCTCCTACCTTAGCGGACAGACTAGTGGACTTAAGTGGACAGATTGATATTCATATGGTACGCATTTCAGCAGGAGAAAGAAATTATCCCGCTCCTCCTAAGGGTATGTGGTTTAAAGCCAAACCCCGGGAATATGGTTTAAGTTTTCTGATGTTCGTGGTGGCCACTATCCTGGCCTTATCTTTTGAAAATTGGGCAGGATATGAAACACTGGGATTGCTCTATTTATTGACGGTGGTTTTAAGCGGTGTATTTTTAGGCAGAAGCGCAGCCTTCCTGCTGGCCGCCTTAAGCGCCCTGACCTGGGATTATTTGTTTATTACCCCTAAATATGTTTTCATTAAGGGTACTTTTTATGACAGGGCATTGCTGACGATGTTTTTTGTTACGGCTTTGATGATGGGACATGTCACCTCGAAACTGCGTCGGCAAAAAGAAATTGAGCAGAAGCAGCGTCTGCGTTCAGAAGCTTTGTACAATCTCACACGGGCTTTGGCCGTCAGCGCCGATTTGGCTCAAGCTATGCGGGTGGGAACCCAACAAATTAATTTGCTCTGTCATTCTTTAAGTACCGTTGTGCCTTTGAAGGAAGGGGCTCAGCCAAATTTTGACAATCTCTTGGGCGACCATCTGGATTTGACCGAAGACCAAAAAGGACTGGCTCTTTGGGTCATAGCCAATAAAAAACCGGCAGGGCGTTTCAGTGATACTCTGCCGCAGCAACCTTTGATGTATTTACCGCTTTTGTCTTCAGGGCAGGTTCGTGCGGTGCTTATTATTAAACTTTTGGAAGACAAACCTTTGGATTTGGCTCAAAGGACTCTGCTGGAATCATTCACTTCACTGATGACGGTGATGCTGGAAAAGGATGAGTTATTAAGATTATCTCATGAAGCACAAATGAGAGAAGATACCCAAAATTTGCAAACGGCTTTATTGGATAACTTATCGCATGAGCTAAAAACGCCTTTGACGATTATTGCAGGATATTTGGACGCTTTGGTTTTATACCATGAATGGCCCAAGGACGCTCTGGAGATTTTGGAGGAGAGCCGTTTGGCTTGTGCCCGTCTAACCAGCAATGTGGATGCGGTACTGGATTTGACCAAATTGGACACCGGCAATTTAAAACTCAATTATACCTCCTGCGATGTCAAAGATATTGTTAATGAGGCTGTCAAACAAGCTGCTGTGGCCGCAGATAAAGATCGGGTACATATGGGCTACCCTTCCGCCTTAGGGCCGTTGTATGTGAAAGCTGATTTTTATATGCTCACTCAATCTATAAAAAATATTATCCACAATGCGTTAATCCACGGGCCTGATCAGGGTATGGTTGAGGTACATGTCCGTTTAAGTGATCAAAGCATCCTTATTAATGTCATTGATCAAGGCAAAGGCATCCCTAAAGAAAT
>JAHFGE010000099.1 GCA_023247575.1 Candidatus Omnitrophota bacterium
TTCAATATTCCCGTAGCCATTAGCTTAAGTCTTATCCTTTTGATTTTGACCGTAACTGTTATTTTTTCCATTGTATGGCCTCCAAAAGCGCAATAGAATAAACTTAATTATGGTTTCAGATTTAAAGCCTATTATTTTGCCCGCGCATTTTAATTATATTGCGGCATTCCTTTCTTTTGCCTGCCAGCTGCGCTGCAGTTATTGCATTAACCATCATGGGGGGGATTTGGTCAAGAAGCGCTGGATGAACGGTGATGATTGGATTCGCGGGCTCAATCGTCTGGTGGCGTGCGATATTCCTATTACCATGCAAGGAGGAGAGCCCACTGTTCATAAACATTTCTATGAGATTGTCAAAGGGATTAAACCGGATTTGCAAATAGATCTGTTGACGAACCTGGAAGTGGATGCGGATGAATTCATGCGGCAGATCCCGCCGCAACGCTTAAAACGCGATGCTCCCTATGCTTCCATACGCGTTTCGTATCATAGAGAACAGCAGGACTATGATGTACTTTTAAAAAGAGTCAGGTATCTGCAAGAGCGTGGTTATTCCATTGGTGTGTGGATCGTTGATCATCCCGAATATATGGACCATACGCGTCAGGTGCGACGGCAAGCTCTGGATATGGACATTGATCTGCGCTTAAAGGAATTTTTAGGCCCCTTGAATGGCCGCAATTATGGAACGATGCGTTATCCCGACGCTGTAAACTCAAAAGAGCTGAGGCATTGCGAGTGCCGCACCAGTGAATTTTTGATTGATCCGGCGGGATTTATTTTCCGCTGCCATTCGGATCTTTATGCGAATCGTTTTCCTATAGGCCATATTTTGGATGTCCAACCCCCTCGCTTATTAGGAAAGTGGGTGCCCTGTGCGGTGTATGGCAAATGCAACTCTTGCGATATTAAAATTAAAAATAACCGCTTTCAACAGTTCGGCCATTCCTCGGTAGAAATAAAAAATATCAGCACGCCGTATGCTCCCAATAAGGAATACGTAGAGGAAGTGGTGAATACCTACGGTAAGCCGGATAAAGTTCTCGTTGGTTAGTGCATGAATCATCCCAAAAAAATTCTTATCATTAAAACAGGGTTCTCGGAGTTTCTGGATCGCGGCTTATCGACGACGGTCAGCTTAGGTGATGTGCTTATTTGTACCTCGCTGCTTCATCTTTATAAAAAAGATGAGGTCCTATGGCTGACGGACACCAAGGCCAAGGGTTTGTTGCAGAATAATCCTTTGATCCGTGAACTGTTGTTATTTGGTTCTTCCTCCCTCAATAGAATTGCCCGGGAAAGTTTTGATGTTTTAATTAATCTTGAAAAGGATATGGGTTTATGTATTTTGGTCAATCAAATCCAGGCTCAAAAAAAGTATGGTTTTTACTATGATGAACGTTTACACACCATTGCCACACGTAAACGCTCGACCACTTATCTATTAGCCGGACAGGAAACTCATAAGGGTATTCACAAAAACGCTTTGGAGATTCTCTATGAAACCGTTGGGGAACAATGGAATGGAGAGTCCCTTGTGCTTAAGAGCACGTCTGGCAAGAAGCCTATCTTTGATATCGGTTTTAATTACGATGTGGGGCCTAAATGGCCTACCAAAGCCTGGCCCCTGGAACACTGGAAAGAGTTAGATAAAATTTTAGGGAATACTTATAAGATTAGCTGGCAGCAGGGCCATAAAAATTTAAGTAAATATATCGCCTGGATTAATAGCTGTCGCCTTTTGGTGACGTCGGATTCTTTGGGACAGGCCATTGGTCAAGCTTTAGGCAAAAAGGTGATCACCCTCTATGGCCCGACGAATTATTTGAGAATGCACAATGTGCCGGGGGTTCATGTCATTGCCTCCACCTTGAAATGCCCTTGCATGCCTTGTTATTTGCCAGTGTGTCAATTTGATAAGTTTTGTATGGATTACATCTCGCCGGAGAAAGTGGCGATGACATGCGAAGAAATATTGCAAAAAGGTTAATGGTGAATGGTTAAAAACAAACTTCAGGTTTTCATATGCATAATATATTAGTCACCGGTGGGGCCGGCTATATCGGCGCAGTGCTGGTCCCTAAACTCCTCGAGGGAGGCTACCACGTTAAAGTCATTGACCTTTACCTATACGGTCAAGTTTTAAAAGACCATCCTCATCTGAAACAAATTAAAGGGGACATTCGTGACACAGCGCTTTTAGAAAGGGAAATCCCAGGAACCGATGCGATGATCCACTTAGCCTGTATTTCCAATGATCCCAGTTATGAGCTTAACCCCAGCTTAAGTAAGACTATTAATTATAATGCTTTCTTGCCGCTGGTCGCCATTGCCAAAAAGGCCAAGGTTCAGCGGTTTATTTTTGCCTCATCGTCAAGCGTCTATGGAGTTAAGGAAACCGGGAATGTCACCGAAGATTTGCCCCTTGAGCCTTTGACGGATTATTCTAAATATAAAGCCCTTTGTGAAGAACACTTGCTTCAACAACAGACCAAAGACTTTACCGTACTGATTTTAAGACCAGCCACCGTATGTGGCTACTCACCGAGGCTAAGATTAGATTTGACAGTAAATATTTTGACCAACCATGCCATCAATAATGGATGTATCAAAATATTGGGAGGCCATCAAAAAAGACCCAATATTCACATCGAGGATATGACGGATTTATATGTACAGGCTTTAAAGCTTCCTAAAGAAAAAATTGCGGGAAAGATTTTTAATGTTGGCTATGAAAACCACACGGTGCGACAAATTGCCGATATTGTGAAAGAAAACTTAAATCGTCCTGACTTGCAGATCGTGGTAGAATCCACTGATGATCATCGCTCCTATCATATATCATCTGAAAAAATCAAAAGGGAATTGGGTTTTGAACCAAAGCATACGATCGGCCAGGCTGTTTGCGATCTAAAACAAGCATTTGAGCAGGGAAAAATACCTAACCCCATGACGGATGTGAGGTATTATAATATTAAAACTATGCAAGCAGTTCAGTTAAAGTAGTATGTCATCCCCGAATGTTTTAATCGGGGATCCAGAAATTAGCAAGTACTAGATGCCCGATTAAAGCGTTCGGGCATGACAAGATTATGATAACGAAGGAAATTCAAAAAAAATTATTCGATCTCATGCTCAAAATCCGCCAGGCGGAAGAGAAGATTGTCGAGGTCTATGCCAAAGAGCAAACTATGCGCACGCCGACGCATTTATCTATAGGTCAGGAAGCGGTGGCAGCTGGGTTAGGTTTGGCCTTACATAAAAATGATCAAATTTTTGTTGGGCACCGCTGTCATGCCGCGTATTTGGCCAAAGGCGGCAGCTTAGAAGGATTTTTTGCCGAGCTTTGCGGTCGTGCCAGCGGGATTTGCGGCGGTCGAGCCGGGTCGGCGCATTTAAGTGATCACTCTGCTGGGATTTACGCTTCTCCCATTCTCTCATCCATGATTCCTGTCGCTGTTGGTGCCGCTCTCTCATTTAAGATGGATGGCAAAAACCAAGTGGCGGTGGCTGTCTTCGGCGATGCCGCTATTGAGGAAGGAGTGTTTGCCGAGAGCCTTAATTTTGCTGTCGCTAAAAAGCTGCCGGTGCTTTTTTTATGTGAAAATAATTTATACTCCACCTATTCGCCCATGTCTGTTCGCCAGCCATCTTCACCGATTTTTGAAAGAGTGAGGATTCCAGAGCTTGATACTCGACAAATTGATGGTAATGATGCTGTTTTAGTTTACGAATGTTTAAGTCGGGTCGTAGACAAGGTCCGACGAGAAAGTAAACCTTATTTTGTGGAGTGCCTCACTTATCGTATACGGGAACATGTGGGGCCATTATTTGATTATGATCGTGGTTATCGAACCAAGCAGGAGGTAGAAGCCTGGATGACCAAATGCCCCATTAAAAAATTAAAACAAGAGCTGATTCATTCCCAAATTATGACGGAAACGGCCATCAAAACTTTAGAAGAACAGTGGCAGCATGTTTGTGACGAGGCCTATAAAAAAGCCTTGGCTGCGCCATGGCCGACGGAAAACACATTATTGAATTATGCCTAGATTCATTTCATACGCTCAAGCCATTTCCGAAGCTCTTGTGCAAGCCATGCAGGAGGACAAGGATATTTTTATATTTGGGCTTGGTGTAGATGATTGCAAAGGCATTTTCGGAACAACCATAGAGGTTGCCAAGCAATTTGCTCCGCAAAGGGTGTTCGATACGCCGGCCTGCGAGAATGCCTTAACTGGTATCGCTATCGGCGCTGCCCTTAACGGCAAACGTCCGGTCCTCGTCCATGCCCGCCATGATTTTATGTTGTTAGCTTTAGATCAGATGATCAATAATGCGGCTAAATGGACGTATACCTATCATGGTCAATCCACGCTACCCATTGTGATTCGAGCCATTGTTGGCAAGGGTTGGGGACAAGGGCCGACACATTCTCAAAATCTTCAAGCCGTGCTGGCGCATTTTCCGGGATTAATCGTCGCTGTTCCTAGCAATCCCGTGGATGTTAAAGGTCTTTTCATACAAGCCTTGAAGTCCAATAGTCCGGTCGTCATGGTGGAACATCGGGCTCTGTATGATCTTAAAGCGGATGTCTCTCAAGAACCCTATCGTCTGCCTTTTGGCCATGCCCGAGTTGTCAGAATGGGCAGGGATGTGACAGTGGTGGCTACCTCTTTGATGGTGCAAGAGACCCTTAAAGCAGCGACCATGCTGGAGGCTCAAGATATTAGTGTGGAAGTGGTCGATCCTGTGACATTAAATCCTTTGGACGAAAAGACCATTCTTACATCTGTCAAAAAAACCGGCCATCTATTATGTGCGGATAGCGATTGGCCGAAATGTTCTTTTGCCTCTGAGGTAGCGGCCCTGGTGGCTGAAAAAGCTTTTTACGATTTAAAAGCGCCTATTGGCCGTCTGGGTTGGAAAGCATGCCCGGCGCCGGTGTCCAAAGTTTTAGAAGACGAATTTTACCCTGACAGTCAAGATATCGTGCAAGCAATCCTGAAATTACTCAAACGTCATGAGGTCAAGGTCAATCCTTTAAAGACCATTGATAGTTTTTCCGGTCCCTACTAATGAAAACAGTGGTTATTTTATCTGTCAGCAGTGATATCGGTCTTTATATGGCCAAGCAATATTTGGCCCAAGGTTATCGGGTGATCGGCACGTATCGTACAAAAAAACACATTATGCCGTTGCTGGATCAGAAAAATTGTATTCTTTTTCCTTGTGATTTTGCCAATCCCAATGATGTTACAAAATTTGCCTCTGCCATCAAGCAGCGAAAAATCGTTTGGGATGTTTTTATTTCCTGTACCGGATATCTATTGCCTGCCTTGCCGTTTTTTGAATGTAATATCGACCAGTGGATCGAATCTGTGCATATCAATGGGCTGGAGCAATTGCGCACTTTGCATGCTTTATATCCCTATCGCAACAAAAAGACCATCAGCGACGTGGTTTATTTTGCCGGTAGCGGCGCCAATAGCGCCGTTAAAAACATCACTGCCTATGCTATTTCCAAGATTATATTGATGAAAATGTGTGAATATCTGGATGCTGAGAATGAAGATTTGAATGTTTTTATCGTTGGCCCTGGCTGGACAAAGACAAAAATTCACCAACAACTATTGCAAGGCCAAGGCCGTGTGGCTAAGGAAAAAATAGAGCAAACCAAGGCTCAAATAGCAAGTCACCAGACAGCCAGTTTGGAAGAAGTCTTTGAATGCATTGAGTGGTTGCGTCAGGAGGGCAAATCTTTGGCCGGGGGAAGGAATTTTTCTGTTGTCTATGATCCGTGGCGTGGCCGCACGCGGCCGTCGTTAATGAAAGCATTGCGCACTGACCCACACATGTATAAACTTCGCCGACATAAAAACAGCTTCATGCAGCCGTAAATCAAGGA
>JAHFGE010000100.1 GCA_023247575.1 Candidatus Omnitrophota bacterium
TTTTATTGTCACCCCCGAATGTTTTAATCGGGGGTCCAGTAAATGGTATTTCTCGTCTGGATTCCCGATAAAAGCATTCGGGAATGACATAATTTCTCTCAATCAGCTAAACAAATACCTCCAAACAGATCATCGTAAAAGTAATAGTTCAGCGTTTGGAAGAAACATACTTCCAAGAGCTGAACTGTTACAATTTTTGTCATTCGCCATTGATCTTCTTCTCAACCCAGCCCAGGATTTTCTTACTCATGGGGACAGTTGAATTCAACTGTCCCCCTTTGTCCTTTAACCTTTCAATGTCCGCTTGATCCTTCTTTGCTTGTTCCTGCCCTAATCGATTCTGCTCCTGTAAATAAACAATCTTTTGCTGCAACTCTTGGTTTTCATTCTGGCCAAACTTTATCTGCTCCCCTAATTTATTGATCTGTTGTTGCAGATCATCATTCTGGCTGGTTAATTGATTGATCTTTTCTTGGGATTTTTGGGCTTCCTCCTGCCCTGCCTTCATTTGCTGTTCTAAATCTTTGCGCTGGTCTTGCGATTGAGCTAATTGTTCTTTGGTTTGGGACAATTCATTGCGGACATCGGCCAATTGATCTTTGGTTTGGGTTAAAGCTAAAACCTCCCCTTCCTGCGGCACACTGTGCGATCGCCACACCACTATCCCAATAACAATGACCGCCACCATAAAAATAAAAATGGCCAGTTTCATGTTGTTTCCCGCCATTCTCCACACCCAGGTAAGCCCAATGGCCAGCACCCAGATCAAAAAATCCCCTATCTTACCCCACATTCCAGTAGGATCACTGTAGACCCTGTTACCAAAGCTAAAAAAATACCCGTAGATTCCATGATGGCACTTAGTGACCAGTTCAGGGCTAAGCTTTAACTTGGCACACCAAAACTCCAGGGGGTCTGCATTATCAGTGCCTACAGCAGGAGATTCTATAGTGTTGGCTGGAGATCCTATAGTCTTGGCATTGGCACCGCCAGCCCAAGATTCTATAGTCTTAGATTGAGATTCTATAGTCTTCACCTGAGATCCTATAGTGTTGGCTTGAGATCCTATAGTCTTGGGTTGAGATCCTATAGTCTTGGCTTGAGAGCCTATAGTGTTGGCTGACGATTCTATAGCCTTGGATTGAGATCCTATAGTCTTGGGCGCCTCGGCACTGGCACTGCCAGGTACGGATCCTATAGTCTTGGCACTGGCACCGCCAGCCCAAGATTCTATAGTCTTAGATTGAGATTCTATAGTCTTCACCTGAGATCCTATAGTCTTCACCTGAGATCCTATAGTGTTGGCTTGAGATCCTATAGTCTTGACTGGGGATTCTATAGTCTTGGGCGCCTCGGCACTGGCACTGCCAGGTACGGATTCTATAGCCTTGGATTGAGATCCTATAGTCTTGGCTTGCCCAGCCTGTGGCGGGGCTTGCTTCTGGTTTAAATAGTAACGCTTCTTGACCTTGATTATTTGGCCGCTATTTATTAGATCTCTTAAATGTTGGGAGATGCCTGTGGAGGAAATTCCAAGCGCCGCCTGCAGCTGGGCATTGGTGGCCCCGCCAACGGCGGGGCCGTTTTGGCGGATAAACTCAAGGATCTTCTGCTTAGTGTCCGTGGTGAACATGTATACTGATCCCATAAAGGCCCCGCGCCCCGCCCTGGCGGGGTATACAGGGCTGGAGGCGTAAGCCTAGCTGTTGGCTACAATTTTAGTCAAATGAGGGGAAATTGCAAATGATTAAATTCTCAGTGTCCAGCCATGAAAAGCTGGCTGGGACTAAATTAGGGGTAGGCTCACCCCATTCAATTAATAAGCAGAATTTTATTCATTTGAGATTCTTATGGAATTCACTAATTTTATCTTTTGCCTCAGCAAAAGTCATGCGGTCGCGACCGGGACCAAATTTATTGTTATGCGAACAAATAACCCATTTGTCCACCTCTTTCAAAGGTACATGTTTGACTTTACGGCCTGTGTAATAAATATTTAACCCTTTTGTTTTGACCTGTACAGGTTCAATGCCAAATTGCTTGATAAAAGCCGTCAGGGATCGACGGGAATAGCCCCATTTATGATTGCCAAAATGGCCAATATAAATTTCTCCGTGCAGCATATTCTCACCAAAAAAAGTATCTACAAAGCTGTCAAAATCATAGAATTTCCGGAATCTCCACAAAAGTTTATCAAAGTCAGGCAGCTCCAGATGTAAAAGCCCTCCTATTTTCAATACTCTGGCCCAATCGGACATGATGGCATAACGCATATATTTATCAAAATGTTCCAGCACCCCATCGGCTCGAAGTTCCTGTGCCGATAAATCCTCATAGGGTAATGGCTTACTTAAATCATACACCAAATCCGGTTTGCAGGCATCAACGCCGTCTATGTTAATCCATCCCTGCAATTTATTTGTGCCGCAGCCTACGTGTAGTTTCATTATTCCTCCTCGGGTTTTTTATTCCATCTTATATTTGACCCGGTGTCCGGTTTTATAACGAACTCGAAACCACAACAGAGGATTCCACCAATACTGGCGGACGATGTTCTCCCAGTCCTGTTGACTGACGGTATGCTGTTGGATTGTCTCCTGTATCACAGCTGGATGGGTCCCAAAATAGACGGGAAAACGGCTCAAATGGCCGTAATCATACTCAAGCGCCTTTTCTTTCTCGGTTAGCTGTGCAAAAAAACCGAGACGATGGGCGTTCTTTCGTCGCATAGCCATCATTTGAGGATCATTGACCCAGCCGTAATGATAAATAAAAAAAGGCGTTTTTAGAGTTTTCAATGGTTTCTTGTCTTTACGCCTAAAACCCCACGCTCCATCATGAGATTCATAAAGACCGTTATTTTTGATGACGCGTGTCTGTTTCTGAAACCACCCCGCATCAATGCGATAACGATAAAAACTTCCAAAAAAATGCAACCAGCGCAATTGCAAGCCATCAATATTGGCATCATGAAGATATCGCTTCATACAGGCTTTGATCTGTATAAGATCTTTTTCATGCACCAGCTCATCGGTCTGGTTATAAAAAACCCAATCCCCCTGACACTGGCTGATGGCAAAGTCCGTTTCTATCGAGAGAACATCCTGGCCTATAGACATGTCCCACACGCGCTCGAAGATTTTTATTTTGGGATCTTTGATAGATTTTATTAAATCAAGCGTGTCGTCGCTGGAATCGCCTACATTGACGATATACTCATCACAAATAGGCAAAACAGAACGTATCGCCTCCACCACAGGATATCCGAATTGAATGGCATTGCGTACAATGGTTGCCCCGCTAATTTTCATCAATGCTTCCGTTCATAGATGCCCACCGACTCAAATGATTTGACTTTTGTATAATTATTTAAAATAAACCTGGTCATTTGTTCAAATCGCTCTTTATTGCGCGGATTGCGAAAATACCATAGAGCGGGAAAAGTACGGTGCCCCACATTGGTCATGATCACGTAATGCGGTTTTTGCTTTAAAAAATCATTTAAAAATTCCTGATACCAGGGCCCGTACATCCAGGCAAATGTACTTATAGGAAACCTCCCCACAAAGGGCCTGTCTGCCCAGAAATTAAAATTCCCTACCTCCGGGTAACAAAACACCACTTCATTCGGTTTCGTGTGCGCCTGCAGGAATTCTACCGCCCCTTTAATTTCTTGCTCCTGCCAACGAGGCACAACATGACCGCGGGCCCTGTCAATATTCAAAACAGCCGTAAGCTGATCTTCCAGCAGCGATAAGCCTCTGACCTTCTTTTTGTGGAAAATTTGTTTTTCAATCAATTTCACCATTGTAAAACGATGGTCAAATCGATCGAAGGCATAGACCAAAGAAGAAATAAAAACCACCAGAGCCGCATAATACACCAAACCTCGACGAGAGAAACCAGCCGGGCTGCGCCGGTTAAAACGGACCCAATAATAAAAAAGAACGCCTTCCAAAAGGAAAAAATAAATAAATTTTTCTGCCTGCAGGGCCATTTCAAAATGGTGACCTTCAATTTTCCGAAAAGCCGCTGCATAGAGAACCAATCCATAAAACATGACTCCCACCAAGAAGGCATGTACCCACTCGACTTTTCTTTGTCGTATTTTATAGATTAAAAATCCAGCAAAGAATATGTAACACCATCCTACGCTCATATATTTAAAGAATTTATTTCCCGGGATGCAGGCTAGCACAAATTCTAAGGGGTTTTCTGGTTTGACACTTTGGGCATCACGGAAAGTGTCCACCATCTTTGTTAAAACAACATAGTTTGACTCAATAAATGGCTTCAAAGATCCGGTTTGAATCATATAAAATAAATACGGAATAAGAACAACAGTTAATCCAAATCCACCGGCCAATAAAGAACGTAGCAAGAATTTATGTTCATAAACCTGAAAAAACCAGGCAAAAATGAAAGCCGCACTAACGGCCACCACTGTGGAAAAACCAGCCTCAGGCGTTGTTAAACAAGATAAACCAACCATGACCCCGGTTAAAAACACCCAACGTTTTTTCTTCGTTTTTAAAAAATAAAATAAACACAAAAGGACGATGAATCCCAGGGCATAACGCAGGCCGCCCCAATAGTAGTATGAAATCCTTGGGAAAGTTCTAGCTACAAAAACCGGCACCATAGTATAAAGAATTATGCGAGTGCGAAAGAGCTCGCCAGCAAGGATAACGCATAAAATCAGGGTTAAAATAGTACCTCCATAATAAAACATAGATAGAATCGCTGAATTGATTCCCCCCATTTTCATCATCAAGGCTGGGACATATAGCTCGACGGGGCCACGCAAAAAGAAAAAGTCCCGGTAAGGAACAGCCCCGTGAAAGAGCGCATTGATGGCCGGCAGGTGAAGCCCCGTTTCCATCATAATAATCTCATGCTGCAGGTAAAATGGTTGGAATGTGATGAACACCACAAAAACAATGAGTCCAGCCACGTCCCTACCCGTAGGCTTGGCAAACAAAAAATCTTGGAAACGTTTATTCATGTTATATTCGCTTGATGGCCTCTACATAAACCGTTTCTATTTCGCGATCAGGAGGCTCTAAAAGAGGCAGATCGGGTGTTAGCCCTTGCAGTCGTCCTACCTTTTTGACTTCCACAAATCCAGCCCGCTCGAGAATATTCTTTAGCGATTCATAATCGTAAAACCATTGATGAGCACCACCGCTGTCATAAGCTTTAGCGATAAATATCTGCCCCGGCGTCTGAGCAGCTTTAAATGCACAACCTTGCCGAATGAGAGGATGATTGAAAAAGGCTTTATCCTTCGTCATGTAATGGCGTGCATAGGTTTCTAAATCAGGACAACTTAAGCGGAGCACACCGCCGTTTTTGAGAGCCCGATAGGCTTGGGATACTAATTTAATGCCATGGTTTAAATCCAGATGTTCAATCATGTGACTGCCGGCCACAAACTCCAGACTTCCCTCTTCAACAGGCCACTCATGAAGCAGATTGTAATTTAAAAACCATCCGTCTTTACTCTGCCGTAAACGCCCATATTCTTGCCGGCGCTCATATAAAACATTCAACCACCCTTTGAGAATGACATCCCCGCAACCGATATGCATGCGATCAATCGCAATATTTCCTAACTGACGTTGCAGAAAATGAAAGTTTAACTTCATATAACGCAACATCAAAAGCGAATACAGATAATTTGTAAAACCACTCAGTTTATAAATACGTTTAGACCATCGCTGGTTCATGATTATTTCCTCTGGTAAATCCAGGTTGCCTCTGTTTG
>JAHFGE010000101.1 GCA_023247575.1 Candidatus Omnitrophota bacterium
CCAGCGTCATGTGGAGGTCTTAGGAGTGATTATCAATAAGGTGCTTCCGGATAGGCTGGAGAAGATTAAAAATATTGTCAGTAAAGGACTAGAGAACAAAGGCATCAAGCTTCTAGGGGCTATTCCAGTAGTTGAATTTTTAAGCGCTCCAACGGTGGATCAGATCCGTGAACGACTGGATTTGAAAGTCTTCTCTGGAGGAGAAAATCTACAAACCCGTGTTTATGACGCTATTGTGGCGGCCATGGAACCTTACAATATGATCGGACACCTGCGGGATGGAGCCTTGATTATTACCTCAGGGGATCGGCTGGATAATATTTTGGTGGCGGTCTCTTCTTACCTTTTACAGCAAGGCAAGAGCGTCAAAGTGGCAGGATTGATTTTAACCGGCGGCCTGATCCCGGACCCCAAAATCGCCGACCTTCTTAAAAACAGCCGCATCCCTGTGCTTTATTCGGAAGGAGATACCTATACCATTGCCGCAGCCATTGAAAATTTGACCTGCAAAATTCAGAAGACGGATAAAGATAAAATCCGCGAGGCTCACAGGCTTGTCAAAGATTATGTGGATGTGGACATGATTTTAAATAGTCTGTAGATGAAAAAGACTTGGTGACGGCAGATATTGACAGCCCGCCTAAAAGACGCTAGTATTTGATTCAAAATGTTAGAATACATTGCAATTCTCTTTGCTTTTATATTTGCCCTGGGCCTTGCGGTAGTCTTGCTGGCCTTACCGAAGGTTCTTAGTCCTAAAGCCTCCAGTGAGAGAAAATCAAAACCATTTGAATGCGGCAAGGAGCCTTTTTCCTTGCCTGGCGGACAAATGCCGGTGCATTTTTACATCGTGGCCATGCTTTTTATTGTATTTGACGTCGAGCTGGTCTTTCTTTTTCCCTGGGCCGTCCTGATTAGAAAATTAGGTATTTTTGGCTTGTTGGAAATGACTGTTTTTCTGGGTTTTGTCATTTTAGGATTTGCCTATGTCTGGAAAAAGAGAGCTTTAGAGTGGGAGTAATAAGATGCCTTTCATGAGTTCGGCGGCCAATTTTTTTACGTCCAAGATGAGCGAGGCCTTAGGGTGGGCGCGTAAATATTCCATCTTCCAATATCCATTTGTCACGGCCTGCTGCGGCATGGAATATATGTCCACCGCTGCCGGTCATTATGACGTCGACCGTTTCGGGGCAGGTTTCCCGCGCTTTTCACCACGGCAATCGGATGTTTTGTTTGTGGTAGGGACCATCAGCCATAAAATGGCCCCTGTCTTAAAGACTGTTTATGATCAAATGTGTGAGCCGAAATGGGTGGTGGCCTTTGGCGTTTGTACGTGCACCGGCGGGTTCTATGACAATTACGCAACCGTACAGGGAATTGATACTATTATCCCTGTTGATATTTATATTCCCGGTTGCCCTCCTCGTCCTGAAAATGTCATCGACGGTCTTATGAAGCTCCAGGAGAAAATTCAAAAGGGAGAGCAGTCCAGAACGCTTTACGACCCGCGGACAAAAATCGGCCGGCCTGCCAGCTTAGCCCAAGGTTACTCCATCTCGCAGCATATGAAAAATATAGAAGCTTCGTTATGACGCCCTTACAAAGAGTTCAGGAACAATTTGCCAAAGACCTCATCGAGACCCATACCTTTCGAGGGGATGAAACGCTCATTATTCGCCCCCAGGCTTTAAAGGCAGTAGCCAAATTTTTAAAAGAAACCGCGGAACTGGATTTTAATTTCCTCATGGATCTAACAGCGGTGGATTACCTGTTTTTTGCCGGCGGAAGAATCCAAAAAGAATTCCGCTTTGAAGTCGTTTATCATTTTTATTCCCTTAAAACTAACCACAGGCTTCGCATCAAGGTTCCTTTGGCCGAGGACCATCCCGAGGTGGATACGCTGACCGACCTGTGGCCTGGAGCCAATTGGTATGAAAGAGAAGTTTGGGACATGTTTGGCATTCGCTTTAAAGGCCACCCCAACTTAAAACGAATTCTCATGTATGAGCAATTCCAAGGGCATCCGTTACGTAAAGATTACCCGTTTAATAGACGTCAACCGTTAATAGGGCCACCAAATTAATGGCTACCCAAACCCGTACCATGTTGTTAAATGTAGGCCCTTCGCACCCGGCGATGCACGGCGTCATCCGCCTCATTATGGAATTAGACGGTGAAAAAATCAAAAATGTCGACGTCGAAATTGGGTATCTCCACAGGGCCTTTGAGAAAATGTGCGAGACCGTCATGTACGCGCAGTGCTTTCCGTATACGGATCGCCTCAATTATGTCTCTCCGTTGATCAACAATGTCGGTTTTGCCATGACAGTTGAAAAATTACTAGAGATCGACATCCCCGAACGCGCCAAATATATCCGTGTCATCATGAGTGAGATTTCCCGCGTCACCGACCATCTGACCTGCATCGGTGCCACCGCCATGGAATTGGGCGCGATGTCGGTGTTCTTGTACATGATCAAGGCCCGCGAATATTTGTATGAACTGGTGGAAGAAATCACAGGAGCCCGTTTAACGATTTCGTATGTGCGTATCGGCGGGGTCAAAGCTGATTTAACCCCGGGCTTTACCGATAAGTGCTTCCAGAAAATTGCGGATGTCCGCAAAGTCCTTATCGAGTCCGACGAGTTATTGACCCGCAACCGCATTTTTTTTGACCGTATGAAAGATATTGGCATCATTTCTGCTCAAGATGCCATTTCGCATGGGATTACCGGCCCTTTCTTAAGATCAACCGGTGTCGCCTATGATGTTCGCAAAGCCAATCCTTATTTGATCTATGACCGTTTGGATTTTGAAGTCCCCGTCGGGACCAAAGGGGATAATCTTGACCGTTATTTTGTGCGTATGGCAGAGATGGAGCAGTCCTTAAGGATCATTGAGCAGTGTTTTCAACAAATTCCCAACGGGCCCATTGCCGGGGAATTAACGGGCTGTGTGATCCCTGCCGCCCAAATGGTCGATCGCGCTAAGATGGGACAAACCGAAGATTTAATTGAAGATGAGGTCGATTTGGACCCAACCCTTCAAGGCAGTACAAAAAAATATTCTAAATCGATTAATACGAATCGAAGGGACGTGGTACTGCCTCCCAAGGAAGAAACCTATGGTAATATTGAAGGGCTGATGAACCACTTTAAGTTGGTCATGTATGGCCACGGCATTCGCCCTCCGATTGGAGAAGTTTATTTCCCCGTCGAAGGAGCCAACGGAGAACTTGGATTCTATATCGTCAGCGACGGCCGCGACCAGCCTTGGCGTGTCCGTGTTCATCCGCCGTGTTTTCCGATCATGGCCGCATTACCTCAATGTCTCATCGGGAGCATGATGGCTGACCTTGTCCCCACATTTGGTTCGGTGAATATGATTGCAGGGGAATTGGATCGATAATGTTGACATCAGATTTTTTACAAGAGCTCGATAAGCTTACAGCCAAGTATGAAAAAAAACAGGCTGCGCTTTTGCCTGCCCTGCATGCTATTCAGGAAAAGCAAGGATTAATCACGCCGCAGGCCGAAGCTGATATCGCCCAATACCTTGGTATTCCCGTCGTGCATGTCCATGAAGTGGTTTCGTTTTACCACTTGTTTCACCAGACACAAAAAGGCAAATGCCATTTTTCCGTTTGTCAAACCACCTCTTGCGCCCTGCGCGGGGCTGAGGACATCATTGAATATATTGGAAAAATATTGGATCTTAAACCCGGCGAAACAACTGCAGACGGAAAATTTAGTTTAAGTGTGGTCGAATGCTTGGGTGCCTGTGAGATGGCGCCGGTGATGCAGCATAATAAGGACTATGTGGGTTGCTTAACCAAAGAAAAAATTAACGAATTGATTAAAAAGACTGTTTAAAGCATTTTATGGTCCGACTCGACCCCGCCGTTGGTGGGGTCTCGCTCACCACTTATGGAAAAAGTCATCACTAGAAATTTCGGCAAAGCCAATTCCCATCGCCTGGAGGTTTATCTTCAAAATAAAGGTTATGAGGCTGCGCGTCGTGCCATCACTCAAATGACACCAGTTCAAGTTATTGACGAGATTAAAAAATCCAATTTGCGTGGGCTTGGCGGTGCGGGATTCCCGACGGGAAACAAGTGGGGCTTTATCCCAAAGGCCAACCCAAAGCCTAAATATTTAGTCATCAATGGGGATGAAGGTGAGCCGGGGACTTTTAAAGATAGATACATTCTTGAACAAGATCCCCATGCGTTGCTGGAAGGGATCATTGTCACTTGCTACGCCATTGGAAGCCATAAGGCCTATGTGTATATCCGCGGAGAATACGTCAAATCCTTACAGACTTTGCAAGGTGTGGTTGATGAAGCATACAAACAGGGATTTTTAGGCAAAGGGATTATGGGCACCACCTTTGATATCGATGTGGTGGTTCACCCTGGAGCGGGGGCCTATATCTGCGGCGAAGAAACAGCGCTTTTGGAATCCCTCGAGGGGAAAAAGGGTTTTCCCCGTCTTAAACCTCCATTTCCGGCAGTGGCAGGGTTGTTTGGCTGCCCGACTGTTATCAATAATGTGGAAACTGTGACCTGTGTGCCGCCCATTATTCTTAACGGTGCTGAGTGGTTTGCCAAATTAGGAAGCGGAAAAAATGGCGGGAACCGTATTTTTTGTGTGAGCGGGCATGTCAATAAGCCCGGGATTTATGAACTCCCCAACGGGACGACGTTGCGTGAAATCATTTATGAACATGCGGGCGGCATACCCAATGGCCGCAAGCTAAAGGCTGTCATCCCAGGCGGGATATCAGCTCCCGTACTGACGGCCGATGAGATTGATGTGAAAATGGATTTCGATTCCCTGAAAGCCATCGGTTCGATGGCGGGTTCCGGCGGGATTATCGTTATGGATGAAACAACCGACATGGTTTGGGCCGCGATGATTGTGGCACGGTTTTTTGCGCAGGAATCTTGCGGCCAGTGCACGCCCTGCCGTGAAGGCAGCGGATGGGTTTATCGCAATATAAAGAAGCTTTATCACGGAACAGCGCGGCCGCATGACTTGGCCAATTTGCCCGGCATTGTTAATAATATTGGAGGCAACACGATTTGCGCGTTTGGCGATGCGGTGATGATGTCGGTGGGCAGTTATGTTTCCAAATTTCGCAGTGAGTTTGAACATAAGATTAAAGAGAGAGTATGCCAAATTTAACCATTGATGGGAAAAAGATAGAAGTCCCGGCGGGGACGACGATTATTCAGGCCGCAGAAAAATTGGGAATCGATGTTCCCCGTTACTGCTATCATCCGGCACTGCCGGTGGCCGGCAACTGCCGTATTTGCATGGTGGAAATTGAAAAACAGCCAAAATTGCAGATCGCTTGCTATACGCCGGTGGCCGAGGGGATGGCCGTTAAGACCAATTCACCTAAAGTGATTGAAGTCCGCAAATCGGTATTGGAATTTCTGTTGGTTAATCATCCGGTGGATTGTCCGGTGTGCGACCAGGCGGGAGAATGTAAACTTCAAGATTATTACATGGAGCACGGCCAGTACGATAGCCGTCTGGCGGATGTGAAAGTCAAAAAGGAAAAGAAAGCTTTTTCCATAGGCCCCAACGTCATGCTCGATCAAGAACGCTGTATTCTGTGTACTCGCTGTGTGCGCTTTGCGGACAATATTACCAAGACTCACGAACTCGGTATTTTTGAGCGCGGCGATCACTCACTATTGGACGTGTGCCCTGGCAAGCAGGTGGATAATA
>JAHFGE010000102.1:0-4060 GCA_023247575.1 Candidatus Omnitrophota bacterium
GAGGCCATGACCAAACTGGGGATGATTCCTAAGCCTGCCATGGAGAAAATTCGTAAAAATGCCAAATTTGATTTAGAGGAAGTTCGCCGCCTGGAAGAACGCACCAAGCATGATGTGGTCGCCTTTATCCAGAATGTCGGGCAGAATCTTGGGCCGGAAGCTCAGTACCTCCATATGGGAATGACATCATCCGACTTACTGGACACTTCCCTTTCCATTCAATGCGTGGAAGCCTGCGATATTCTGGTTAATGACATCAAGAAATTAATGGGAGTTATCAGGGAGAAAGCTAAAAAATATAAAGACACTGTTTGTGTAGCCCGTACGCATGGCGTGCATGCAGAGCCGACCACCTTTGGATTAAAGATGGCGATCTGGTATGATGAAATGGCCCGCAACCTGGAACGATTGCAACAGGCCCGCGAAATGATGCGTCATGGAAAACTTTCCGGAGCGGTGGGGACCTATGCCAATATTGACCCCTTCGTCGAGGAATATGTATGTGAGCAGCTGAATTTGAAACCTGCCAATGTGGCAACTCAAATCATTCAGCGCGACATGCATTGCCAATTGATTACCACGATTGCCATGATTGGTTGCTCTTTGGAGAAATTCGCCACGGAAATTCGTGCTTTGCAAAAGACGGAAATCCTGGAAGTGGAAGAACCGTTTTTCAAGGGCCAAATCGGCTCCTCGGCCATGCCGCATAAAAGAAATCCTGTCACCTGTGAACGTATCTGCGGCCTGTCGCGTATTTTAAGAGCTAATGCGATGGTGGCTTTTGAGAATATCAACCTCTGGCATGAGCGCGATATCAGTCATTCTTCCGCCGAGCGTATTATTCTGCCGGATTCCACCCTGGCTTTGAATTATATGATCAACAAATTCATCCCTATTGTGGAAGGATTGCTGGTTTACCCTAAGAACATGATCGCTTCACTGGCCAAGACCAAGGGCCTCATTTATTCACAGCGTTTGCTTCTGGAGCTTATGAAAAAAGGTCTTTCCCGCGATGCGGCTTATGACATGATTCAATCTTGCGCCATGCAGGTCTGGCAGGAGAGTTCAGAATTCAAAGATGTTCTTTACCGCGATCGTCGGGTACGTAAATATTTATCCAAAAATGAGATCGATGGTTGCTTCGATATTAAATATTATATCCGTCACCGTGACCGTATTTTTAAACGTGCAGGTATTAGATAGAGGATATTGATGAAGAAAATTGACAAGATATACGAAGGTAAAGCCAAGATTCTTTATACGACGGAAGATCCCGATCTTCTGATTCAGCATTTTAAAGATGATGCCACCGCTTTCAATGCTCAGAAGAAGGGAACTATCCAGGAAAAAGGTATCATGAATAACCGTATTTCTGCCAAGATTTTTGAATATCTGGGCACTCAAGGCATCTCGACGCATTTCGTGAAAATGCTGAGCGATCGGGATATGCTCATTAAAAAAGTGACCATCGTCCCCATCGAAGTCATCGTCCGCAATCGTGCGGCGGGGTCCATGTGCCGGATGCTGGGGGTAACGGAAGGCTTTCAGTTGGCATCTCCCGTTCTGGAATTTTGCTATAAAAACGACGGTTTGGGTGATCCTGTCATTAACGAATACCATATTCAAGCCCTGAATCTGGCCACTGACGCAGAAGTCAAAGGAATATCCCGCATGGCGCTGGCCATTAATGGGCATTTAAAGAAATTCTTTCTAAAGCTCAACATTGAATTGATTGACTTCAAACTTGAGTTTGGCCGCTATCATGGCGATATTATTTTGGCTGATGAGATTTCGCCTGATACCTGCCGGTTGTGGGAAGTAGGGACAGGTAATAAACTTGATAAAGACCGGTTCAGGCGGGACCTGGGGAACATTGAAGAAGCATATCAGGAAGTCCTACGCAGAGTAACAAGCTAATGGGCTCACCCCAAACCCTATACCCTAAAAATGATCTGGCGTATAGAAATTAAACAAAAAGGCGGATTTCTGGATGCCGCTGGAGCTGCTGTTGTAAAAGACATCGTTGATTTAGGTATTAATGCCGTCAAGAATGTCTGCGTGGTATCCGTTTATCTTTTAGAGGGCGAGATCTCACGTGATGACGTCAAACGCATTTGCGAAGAGCTATTGGTTGACCCTATCGTCGAAGAATACGGTTTTTCGCTGATTCTTCCTGTAGGGGCTGGGCATGCCCAGCCCCTACTTGCCGATCATCATATTGTTGAAATTGCCTATCACCCCGGTGTGATGGATCCGGTGGAGGCCTCTACCTTAAAAGGTATCCGCGATCTGGGAATTCTTAAGATTCAAGCCGTGCGTACAGCCAAACAGTATCATCTCTGGGGCGATTTATCGCAAGCGCAGGTTGAACACATCACTCAGCAGCTCTTGATGAATAAGTTGATTCAGCATGTGGTTTCTGATGCCTCGCCTTTAGCGACCGTCGGTATTCCAGATCAGCAAAGCGTACATCGGGATAAGTTTAATGTGGTTGTCGTCAACCTCTTGGAAGCCAGCAACAGAGATTTGATGAAGATTTCTCAAAAGGGGCAATTATATTTAAGCCTTGATGAGATGAAGACCATACAGGCTTATTTTAAAAAAGAAGGACGTAATCCCACCGATGTGGAATTGGAAACCATCGCGCAGACCTGGAGCGAGCACTGCCATCATAAAACGTTTCGCGGAATGATCCGATATCGGGAAGGCAAAAAAGGAAAACCAAAAATTATCCGCAGTTTGTTTAAAACGACCATTGCCAAAGTGACTCGTGATTTAGACAAGAAATGGTGCATCTCAGTCTTCCACGACAATGCCGGCGTCATTGCTTTTGACAAGGACTATCATGTGTGCTTTAAAGTGGAAACGCATAACCATCCTTCCGCCCTCGAACCTTTTGGTGGGGCCAATACTGGTGTGGGGGGAGTTATCAGGGATATTTTAGGCACTGGCCTGTCCGCTAAACCGCTGGCCAATACCGATGTATTTTGTTTTGCCCCGCCGGATACACCTGATAGTGAAGTCCCCGCCGGGGCTATGCATCCCAAGCGTGTGATGAAAGGCGTAGTTTCTGGCGTGCGTGATTACGGTAATAAAATGGGCATCCCTACCGTCAATGGCTCAATCGTGTTCGATAAGCATTTTGTAGGCAACCCCCTGGTCTTTTGTGGCAATGTAGGGCTGATCCCTCGCGGTCAGGAAATCAAGCAGGTCAATAAAGGTGATTTGATCGTCGCTATCGGCGGTAGAACCGGCCGCGATGGCATTCATGGAGCTACTTTTTCATCGGGAGAATTGACCAGCGACTCCGAGACAATTTCCTGCGGCGCTGTACAGATTGGTAACCCCATCGAAGAAAAAAAAGTTTTAGATGCCCTGATGAAAGCCAGGGATCGCCATCTGTATTCGGCGATCACCGACTGCGGGGCCGGTGGATTTTCCAGCGCCGTCGGTGAAATGGGCAGCCAGACCGGTGCGCGTGTCGATTTGGATAAAGCTCCTTTAAAGTATCAGGGATTAAATTATACGGAAGTTTGGATTTCGGAATCACAGGAACGCATGGTTCTGGCCGTGCCGCCAGCCCATGTGGAGGAGCTTCTTAAAATTTTTAACGACGAGAATGTGGAGGCTTCCATTTTGGGAGAATTTGATGGCAGCGGCCGCCTGCAGCTGTTCACCCATGGCCATCAGGTGGCTGATTTAGGTATGCATTTTTTGCATGAGGGTATTCCCCAAATGACCAAGAAAGCTATCTATCAGGCGCCAAAATCAAAAGCTGAAAAATTACCAGTTGCAAAAGATTTAACCGACGACCTATGCGCGGCCTTAAAGCATTTTAATGTGGCCTCTAAAGAGTCGGTGATTCGCGTCTACGACCATGAAGTACAGGGCACCAGCGTCATTAAACCGCTCGTAGGTATCCGTACTGACGGGCCGTCGGATGCGGCAGTGCTCGCCCCACGACCAGGTTTTAAAAAGGGGATTGCCATCAGTAACGGCATCAATGTGCGTTTCGGCATGATCGATCCGTTTTGGATGTCGGCCTCTTGTATTGATGAAG
>JAHFGE010000102.1:4070-5691 GCA_023247575.1 Candidatus Omnitrophota bacterium
CCGTGGGTGGTTCGCGGCAGCGCATCGCGCTACTCGATAATTTCTGCTGGGGGAATCCTGACAAGGCCGACCGCCTGGGTTCACTGGTACGCGCGGCGCAAGGGTGCTACCAGGCGGCCAAGGCTTTTGGTACGCCATTTATTTCGGGTAAGGATAGTTTATACAATGAATACACCTATAAAGGAAGGTCACTGGCGATCCCGGGTACGATCCTCATATCGGCCATAGGGATTATCGAGGATATTTCTAAAACAGTCACCATGGATTTGAAAAAAGCTGGCAATAGCGTGTACGTGGTTGGCACCACGTTTGATGAACTGGGCGGCTCCATTTATTTAGCCAACCAGGATCAATTGGGCTCTTATGTTCCCAAAGTACGTTTTGCCAGCGCTGTTAAAATATTCCAAACTATGGAAAAAGTCAGTCGAGCTGGTTTGTTGTCTTCGGTGCATGATGTCTCAGAAGGTGGACTGGCTGTGGCCCTAGCCGAAATGGCTTTTGCCGGCGGCCTTGGGGTGACCGCTTTTGTTAAAGCAATTCCGTATGAAGGCAAACGTCATCGAGAGGACGTAATTTTATTTTCTGAAAGCAATTCCCGTTTTTTGGTGGAAGTGGAACCTAAGTATGAGAAAGCTTTCCAGAAAATCTTCAAAGGCGTTGTTCATGCCAAAGTGGCCACTGTTGAAGATTCCCAGGAAATGATAGTATATGGTTTTGAAGATCAAGTGATGATCAATGCCAATATTTTTGACTTGAAAAACATTTGGCAAAACCCATTGAGGTGAACATGACTATACCCAACAAATACCCCCAAGTTCCTGATTTAGAGATGATGGAAGATCCCTGGCGGATATTCCGTATTATGGCGGAATTCGTCGATGGTTTCGAAGAACTCAAAGATATAGGGCCTGCCGTTAGCATTTTCGGATCCGCCCGCATTCAAGTCGGCCATCCCTATTATCGATCGGCGGAAAAGACAGCCTACCTTTTAGCTAAGAACGGTTATGGTGTTATTACAGGAGGAGGCCCCTGCATTATGGAAGCGGCTAATAAAGGGGCCGCCCGAGCTGGTGGAAAATCCATTGGAATGAATATCGATTTGCCTTCTGAGCAAAGACCCAATCCTTACATTAACCATTTGATCAACTTTCATTATTTCTTTTGCCGCAAGGTCTGTTTTGTCAAATATGCCAAAGCCTTCGTTATTTTTCCCGGTGGGTATGGCACCCTCGATGAGCTTTCTGAAAGTATGACCCTTATTCAAACCCACCGGATGGAGCGGTTTCCAGTGATCCTTTTTGGTAGGAAATATTGGCAAGGGCTTTTAGATTGGTTTAAGGATTCCGTTTTAAGAGAAGATTGTATTGACCGTAAGGATTTGGATATCTTGCAGGTTGCCGATAAGCCCGAAGATGTGGTTAAAATCATTAAGAAATTTTATGCCAAGAAAAAATAATGGTAGGGGCGGGGTGACCCCGCCCGTACGAGTCATTGTCCTTCGCACCGCCGGTACCAATTGCAATGAGGAAACAGCTTTCGCCTTTTCTTATTTTGGCGCCCTGGTCGATCAGGTGCATGTTAACGAGATCATATCAGGTCAAAAAATATTGGCGGATTACCA
>JAHFGE010000103.1 GCA_023247575.1 Candidatus Omnitrophota bacterium
CCAGAAAATAAAGCATTCTTGCCAGGACTTCCCGTCACATCTTTGCTGGTGTCCCCCTGTAAAGTTTTATGGGTGGTAACTTGGGCATCCGCAATCGCCTGGGCCCCACCAGAGACGAACCCTCCCAAGAAACTAAGTGCCAATTGGCGTCCGCTGTTATAAACTACCTGACCTTTAATTCCTAACTCACCAAATTCATCAGTGACATAACCTAAATCCTGTTCCTTTTCAAATGTATGGCTATCCGGCAGAACCGTTGATATGGCTACAATTTGAATAAGGGCGCGTTGAGAGACTAAATCTCCGTAGGCTTTTCCTAAAACAAATGTTCCTTTAAGAGGAATACGCGTCTTATTAGGCCCGTAAAATGCTTCATCCAAGGAAATCAATACCGGTAAAGGATTACTGGCATCAGATGTGGCGTAGACACCGGTCAGTAAAGTCCCTTGGCAAAAACTGCCAATGGGTAGATAGACCCAATCATCCTCCCCCGTGGGACTAATATCGGCCACGGATAATCCCACCTCCTCATCAGAAGAGCTTTCTTGAGAGTCTTTTTGAAAATCTTGAGGGGATTGTAAATCGGCCTTAAACTCATCTAATTTTTGATCCATTTTAAGTGATAAACTCTGATCCATTTTTAAAACCGTCTGGGCGATACTCTGTTGAGAATTTTTCAGGTACTGGGTCATAGTTTCCATACTTTTGACCTGGGACTCCATTCCCTTAATTCGTTCCTCAAAGTCATAATAATTTTTTTCCAGGCGCGCCATGTAAGCTCGTTGATCGGCTCCACCAACGGAAATGCCAATATCGGCAGAAATATTGGGTTTAGGTTGAAGGGTGGCTAAAGGTTTTTGGCTCTTGGACGATATGAACATAAGTCCCACAATTATAAAAATCGATATCACGGCTATGGAAGCCACTATCGGCTTTCCTTTAATCGAATCTTTTATTTTTTGTAAGTCCATTTATTGACCTGTAATCAAATATAATTTCGCAGCATCACCTTCCTGGCCTTTGGCAGCTAACATGTCTTGATCAGCGCTAATGGCCAGAAGATCAGGTAGACTTATCTGTTCCAAAGGAATAATGACAGCATTATTCATAAGATTCTTGGCCGTCAACACGTAGGCTTTCCAGCCTGCTAACTCATAACTCTTCTCAACCTTTAACTGAAGCTTCTGGTCAGATATAAACAGTTGTCCCTTACTGGGCAGTAGCGTTGCTCCTGCAGGTTCCCTATGTAAAAGCAGATCCTTCATCAAATCCATCACGCCTGCATATGTTCCTATCTCTGCGGAGATCCCCAATTCCTTATGATTGGCAGTTCCAACTTGGACTTTAATATCATGCTGGGAGCCCACATGAAGGTTTAAGGGGTAGCTATTGCCGGTCGTTGTGGTTACAAAAATATCTGAAAGGTTATCGGCCTTAGGCAATAAATAAACCGTATTATCTAAAACCTCAATAAGTACTGAGTCCTGGGGCCCTCCCTTGATTACTTTGGCTACTTTGTCTGGAAAAACTACTTCGGTGACTTTGCCAACCTCTACTCGAATATCTCTCGCTTTCCCTTCATCCTTACTGGAAGCTTGGGCTGGTACACAGGAAGAAAGTTGTACTAACAGCAACACCAAAAGCACGATCTTAATCATTCGGCTACCTCCTGAGAAATATCATCGATAATCAAACCATAAGGATTCCAGTCCGTTGGTGGCGATTGTCTAAGCTTTAAGTGATAAATCATCTTTTGCAATTTAATTTCTTCTTTGCCCATATAAACACCTTTATCACCTTCCACGGCGACATTAAATCCCTGGGCATTTTCCTGCACCAAAGGGTCCCTATTTAAGGAAAATAAAGAGGACATGTTATTTTCTTTGACCTGTTCGATATCTTTTTTAAGTCTTGTCCTTGTCTGAGCCAATAAATGCGGTGACATAAACCACTCTGCATGTTTATACACATCTTCAACGGTAGCGGGGGTAAAATTCGACCAGTTAAGCACCCAGGAAGAAGTAAATAACGCTACGGTAACTTTGGAAGATGTTTGAACATGAGCTATCCCTGCGGAAGCAGCGCCAGGAACATAATAGATTGGCCTCGGTTTTGTCATAACATAGATTAAAGTTGCGGTTAAACTCAAACACATCACTGCCATCACCATGAGTGTGACTCCTAATTTGGCATTAACGACTTCCGTTCTGGACCAACGTTCAACAAAGGGCGAATTTTTTGACGTAAGTACTTTTTCCACCCTTCGACTCACTCCTCTCTAACGTTTGTCGTTCGCTCACCTCGTGCCGAGCAGTTTGATAAAAGCACTCGGTGCGAGGCAGGATGGTTCAAAGTTTCTACCAGTGGTGAGCGAGTGGAACGAGTCGAACCATAGATACAGTAGTGTTTGGCTTTCTTGACCGGCGGAATCAGACCAGGAAAATCAATGCCCTGGGTGTAGAGCCAATGAATCAAATATCCCGCCGGCTTGTCTTTTTTAAATTGCGTCAAAACAATCCAACCGGCGATAGTTAGAACTCCTGGAATCATGGGGTCAAAAAGGATACTACCTAAACCACCTAAAAGGGATAAGAATCCAATGTCCTCTACTTCCAGGCCAAATAAAAGTAACGGCTTATCTAATGTCCGCGGACATTTACGTGTCATGTTAATGCGTCCCCCCAAAATAGCCTAAAATAATGGGTAAACATAAAAGTAAAACAAAAGCAATGCCACAGGAGACTGCCACCTGATGCTTCCCCCGCAAAAGGCCAGCCACACCGACAAAAAGCACTACACCGGCCACAACTTTAACCAAAGGTCCGGTAAGAATACTGAGTATTTTTCCCGAAAACTGATTGGTGGCTTCATTGACATCTTGCACATTGCCACCTCCCATTGCTCCTCCCAGATTTCCCCATTGCGCCCAGACATTTGAGGCATTAATCAGCAAAAGCAAGCTGGCATTAGTGATGATGAACAGTTTTCTTTGAAGCATATCTTTCCTCCTTCATTTTAGGGGACGGTTCCAAACCGTCCCTCTTTTGGGCGGGTTTATAACCCGCCCCTACGGTTTTAAGAACGGCTGTTGATCATTTGAAAAACCTTGATGGATCCCCACCAAAGTTAAAATGGGCATCAAGCATAAAAGCATACTGGCTAACAGCGCATAATAAGGGTAATCCCAGAACCAGTTGTACTGCGTAGAGGTTTGAGCCTGGATTCGTGCGGCCATTAAAGAAATATAATAAGAAATGGCTGCTGTAATGGTCCACGATTTCACCCAAATAAAAATCTCTACGTACTTTAAGAATAAAGTCATTCTGCGAACAATGATTAGACTCAACATCAAAGGTGGGAAACCGACATAGAGACAGAAATTGCCCCACCCCAATATATAAGGGAAGGATGTTGGGACGATACTTGCCCAATTCCACCATGAATGACTTTTAGAGTGATACAATTGTGCGTTAACTACGGAAGCTATAATCTGGTTATCTAAGTTATTTCCAAAAATATTGGTCTGGCTTAATGAACTTCTTATCTTGCCCCATGATTGAGGGTCTTGAAGTAAATTAGAAAGTCCATTTTTAAGATCATCCCATTGAGAGCGTTGATTAGAAGAATACAATCGAGTAATCCGTGCATCCCCTGGCCAAAGAGTATGTAAATCGGCAGCTTGAGCTTTGTTGAGATACATATTTAGAGAAGGCAGATAATGGGCATAAATAAAATCGTCCAAATCTTGCTTGAGAGAAGCATCCGCTATGGGGCTATGAGTTAGTTGATAAGCCTGAAAAGAAAGTTTTTGCAGGCCAAAAGGATTGCTCAAGAAATGGGCGCTGTTGGACAGAGTATTATCTAAAATCGAAATAGCACCCATGTTGACCATGTCAGCCATTTGACCGATGAAGGAAAGTACAAGTGGCATACTATTGTCGTGGGTTTGAGAGTCTTTAAGCGATTGAGCTGTTGGATTTATATTGCCCCCACCATGTGCTTCCATAGCACTTTTTATATTGGTTTCCTGACGTTGAGGAAGGATAAAAAGAAAAATGCCAACCAGAGAGAGAACAATAAAAATCGCAAAGTATTTAAAATTGGCTTCCCTGGATGACTCCCACACACTCCAGACAAATCCAATGGCAAAGGCAGTTATACCCAAATGCGATTGACTAAAGAAAAATTCTGTAAGTTTCTGTGAACAAATTAAACCCCAAGCCGATAAAGCCGAATCAATGGGCGTGAGTCCAAAAATATCCATGATGAAAAAATCGCTTGGGGAATTCTTATACGGGCGGTTTATGAACCGCCCCTACACACCGATTGGGGAAATCGATGATGAAAACAATCTTACCAGACTATGCGGTATTGTCAAGAAGAATTTTGATTTAAAATCAAACTTTCATGAGGGCTTTAAGTTTGTCCACCAACTTAAAAACATCGAAGGGTTTGACCATATAGGCATTGGCAGATTCGAACACCTGCGGTTCAGCATCGTGCTCCAGCAGAGCGCTGAGCACGATAATGGGTGTCTGTTTAAAACGTTCATCACGGCGGACCAGGCTGATCAAATGCCAGCCGCTCATGTTAGGCATGGTTAAATCCACCACCATCGCATCAGGAACATTGGTTTTAATAACTCTCAATGCTTGCAGGCCGTCATAGGCCACCAGCACCTCGAAGCCCTGCTTGAGCATGACCTCTCGAATAAGGAACACGATGTCCTTGTCGTCATCGACGATAAGAATTTTTTTAACACCTTTGTCTATCATTCTCTCTTTCGTCTTTCTTCAATGGGCAGGATAAAATAAAAACAGCTGCCCTTACCCCATTCTGATTCCACGTCAATGGTGCCGCCATGCAGATTGATAATTTCTTTACAAATAGCCAACCCCAGTCCTGTACCGCCGTTGGGGCGGGACGGGCCGCCTAACTGTTGGAACTTTTGAAACAATTTGGGAATGTCCTGGGGGTTAATGCCGGGGCCGGTATCGCGCACACAGACTTTAATATGATTGGCCTGCGGCACGCAATGACTTTCCACCACAATGCCGCCGATATCGGTAAATTTAATCGCATTGGCAATCAAATTATTCAATACCTGAATAATGCGGTCCCCGTCCAGATGAATGCCTACCATCGCAGGGTCCAACTGCGATTTTAAATAGATGCCCTTATTGGCCGCTACGTTTTTCTGCAGGTCCACCACCGTGGTGATCAATGGATTAATGTCCTGTTTCTCTGCATTCAAAGATATCTTACCGGATTCCATGCGGGCTAAATCCAGAATATCATTGATCAAACGGTTGAGGCGATCAATATTATCTTTGGCCTTACCCAGAACCATGGTCTGTTCGGGGGTTGGCGCGCCGGCCGAGCCTCTCATCACAATATCGACCGCTGTTTTGATGGAAGCTAAGGGCGTGCGCAGCTCATGGGACAAGGTTGAACTAAATTCTTTCTGAATATCATAAAGCGTCCTGAGTTTGCGGTTGGCGGACTGCAGATCTTCATTTTGATGCGCCAGAGATTCCAACAATGCTCGATGCTCCAGGATCAAATCATAACGGCGGATGGCCTGTTCGATAATACTTTTAAGTTCCGCAGAATCCCAGGGCTTATCAATAAATCT
>JAHFGE010000104.1:0-1530 GCA_023247575.1 Candidatus Omnitrophota bacterium
TCCCTTGAGGAATTTAAAGTCTTATTATACGGCGAGGTTATGACAATGTCAATCCCTCGGCTACGCCCGGGATCAACGCTCTAGGATAACTGCCGCACCTTGGCCGCCGCCTACACACAGCGATACCAGGCCGAGGTTGAGGTTGCTGCGGTTGAGAGTTTTAAGCATGGTCAAGATAAGTCGCGTACCAGTGGCACCTACAGGGTGCCCTAAGGCAATGGCGCCGCCATGGATGTTGAGCTTAGTCCTGTCAATAGGGCCGGTAAAGCCTTCAAACCCATATTCCCTGGCAAATTGGTCAGAATCCAGGGCTTTCAGGCAGGCAATCACCTGGCCTGCAAAAGCTTCATTGATTTCCACCGCCTGCATGTGGGCTAATTTTAAGCCCGCTTTTTTAAGCACTCGAGGAATGACATGGGCAGGGCCAATACCCATGCGGGCCGGCTCAACACCTGCATAGGCAAACGCCCGTAAAAACCCCAAGGGTTTAGCCCCAAGTTCTTTGGCCCGGCTTTCCGACATCACTAAAAGTGCGGCAGCTCCATCGGTGATCTGGCTGGAATTACCCGCGGTCACAGTGCCTGTTACCTTTTCAAAAAAAGGTTTTAATTTAGCCAGGGCTTCCAGGGACTGCCCTTCCCGGGGGCCGTTATCATCCAGGACAGCTTCCTTGTATTTGGGGCCAGGAATAACCGGCACGATTTCCTCACGTAAGATGGCACGAGAGGCAATAGCCCTTTGATGGCTTATTAAAGCAAATTCATCCTGTTCTTTTCTGGTAATGCCAAACTCTTTCACTAATACCTCCGCGGTCTGGCCCATATTCAAACCGCACACAGGATCTGTCAAACCTAACTGCAGACCAATGCGGGGAACAAAATGTCGAAGACGAAATTTCAATAGGGCTTGCAAACGGGCGGGCAAAGTTTTGGCACGGCTTAATTCCAAAAAAATTTCTTGCGCCGATTTATTAAACAGAAATGGGATACTGGTCATTGATTCTGTACCGCCCACCAGCATACAACGGCCTTGCCCTGCTTGAATTTTAATAGCTGCCGAGACCACGGCTTCAATGCCAGAGGCGCAATTGCGGTGCACGGTAAAAGCGGGAGTTGTTTTTGGAACACCAGCCAGAAGGCCAATCACACGGGAAATATTGGCCGCATTGGCCGGCTGCCCCACACAGCCAAAGATGACTTCATCGATATTTTTGACGTCCAATCCACTGCGTTCAATAAGTTCACGGGCGGCGATACGTCCTAATTCCTGGGCACTTAAATCATTAAAGGCTGTCCCCACTTTACAAAAAGGAGTTCGAATACCATCGACAATAGCGATTCTTTCCATATATCTCCTTTAAGTTCGAATTTCGAATGCTCTGATATTCGAAACAATATTTAATAACCTAATCACCAAATAACCAAAACGTTTTGAAACTTTTTTATTTAAACATTTGAATTTGTTTCGAACATTCGAGTTTCGGATTTCGAATTTATTAAATTTTTGGTCTATTATCCAAAATTCTTTTTT
>JAHFGE010000104.1:1540-5557 GCA_023247575.1 Candidatus Omnitrophota bacterium
AATTTAACTTCATTGGGAGCAAGCTCAGTAGCGCCCATAAGTTTATCTTTTAATTTTTCTGCAAATGCGGCTTCATTGACATCTCCCTTAGGCGTTATATAGACCGCTAATTCATCATTGTCATAGGGGTCATTATTATGCTTGCGAATTTCAATTTGCCATTCATCAACTTCCGGCATATTATTGAGCACTTCGGCAAAATGGTTTAAATTGACCAGCACCCCTTTAATTTTAGAAAAATTTAAATCTTTGGTATCGGAGAGACGAGAGATGTCGCTGGATAGCCGCAGTGTCATACGTCCGCAATAGGGGCATGGTCCATGGGTAATACCGCCTTTGACAAAATCTCCTGTCCGATAGCGCAGCACCACGGAGGCGCGGGCATCCAAAGAAGTATAGACAAGTTCGCCGTCCTGGCCGTCATCGTCTTTGACCTGGCCGGTTTGAGGATCGATAATTTCAAAGATTTCTTTATCCGGATACAGATGATAGCCGCTGGAGAGATGATTTTCCGTCGGACACTCGGCCCAGGCCGACTTGGCTTCGGTAAACCCGTAAGTTCCGAATATAAAAGTTTGTTTGGCTCCACATTCGCCAAGCATTTGCGCTAGTTTTTGTTTATAACCCATCGTTACTTTAGCGGCTCCTAAAACAATCTTCTTTAAAAAAGACAGGTCTTGTTGACGATCCTGGGCAAAACGCACCAAATGGTATATATAACTGGGTACACCCAAGATAACGGATGGCTTGGTACGCATCAAAGCCGTCAAATTCCCTTCGGTCCCCATCACCTTTCCCCCACCGGTACTTAAAGCAAAAACGCCTGACTCCAGTGCTCCAAAAAATGTCTGCCAGAAGGCTAGATGAGGAGCAAAGGGAAAAATATTCATGATACGCTCATCGCCTTGAAGGTCAAAAAGGTTAACCATGCGGGTGCCGGAAAGACTGAGGTTCTCAATATCATAGCGGCTATAGGTGAAAGGAACTGGAGAGTGGGTTGTCCCCGTGGTAAAGGTCATAAAGACAGGACGGTATTCTTGAGTTAAAGCCCCATGAACGAAATCTTTGCCTTTCAAAAGAGATTGAAGAGTTATTTTTAAGAGTTTACCTTTAGGCCAGAACTTACGAATTTTTTTCTGGTCCGGCTGCAAAATAAAATCTCTGAATTTCTGAGGATTATCTTGAGCGACCAAATCCAGTTTGCTAGTAAAAGGGATTTGCTTTAAATCCCCCATGGTTCGTATGTGCCGTGGATTGATTTTGTGTTCGTCAAAGAGTTGACGGTAATGAGGGTTAAATGGATAAACGTGGGTATTAATGAAATGATGGAGCCTTTGGTTTTGTAAATCTTTGATTTGCCGATAGGATAAACAGGTGATGTTGGCCCAAGGATTCATGTTCAATAGTTTAGTATATCCGTTGGGCGGTTGCTAGAGAATTCCAAATTTAATGATAACTACTTAGGCTCTTTATATGGAGAATGGACGGAAGGATTTTTATTTTGATTCATATTGTTTCTGATCCTTTCGAAAATAATCGCCCTTCGATAAAAGCTTTTCTAGAAATAAGAATAAAACAATGAATAAATAACGACTTCCCATCTCTTTGACATTAAATTTGGAAAGTCCATGAGTCCGGTTCGTCCAGGTAATAGGAATGATGGCATAGCTGTAGCCACGAATGATCGATTTAAGAGGCAATTCCACGGTTAGATTAAAGTGATGAGAGAGGATCGGCTGTATGCCATTAATGACTTCCCGACGATAGCATTTAAAAGCATTGGTAGTATCGTTAAGCTTGAGTCTAAATAAGACTTTTATAAAGAGATTCGCTATCCGATTTAAAATCAATTTGTGCGGAGGATAGTCGTGGATACGGCTGCCAGCAATAAACCGGGATCCGAAGACGCATTCATAGCCTTCTTCCAATTTACGATAATATTGGATAATATCCGAAGGACTATCTGAACCATCGGCCATGATAATAGCCAGAGCGTCACCTTGAAAGCATTCGAGTCCTTTACGAATGGCCAGACCGAAACCATGTTGTCCTGTGTTATTGACATAGCACAGACTCGGATAAATTTTCACCAACTGCTTTAGCACTTCTTCTGTCCCATCAGTGCTGCCATCATTAACGACTAATATTTCATGATCTATATTTTCAGAGGAAAGACTTTTTATAATATCATTAACCGTAATGACAATACTCTTTTCTTCGTTGCGGGCAGGAATAATGATAGATAATTTCATAAACTATAGGAGAGCAGAGACGATTTCGTCTTTATTCGTTTTAATCCAGTTATAAATATCTGACAAGGTTTGCGTTGAATTTCTCTGAGGTCGCCATCCCAAGGCTTTAGTAACACGCGTGTTGTCGGAAATGTATAGGGGGATGTCGGCATGACGTATTTTAGTGATTTTTCGTATGAGGACATCATTGCCGGTGAGGTTTTGACATATCTTGGTAGCCTCAAGTAAGGAAAGACTGTTGTCAGCCCCTCCCCCTACATTAAAAATTTGGCCATTTAGCGAATCCAAATGTCGTAGCTGCAACAAAATCAAATCTGCCAAATCATCAATATGTAATATGTCTCTGACTTGTTTGCCGCTGCCGCCAAAACCTATATAGGAAAGTGGCTTTTTTAAAAAATGATTTAACAAAAAATACGTAAACACCCCCTGATCCACCTTTCCCATTTGCCAAGGTCCAGCAATAACTCCGCAACGGTCTATCACCGCTCTAAGGCCATAAAGCTTAATATATTCATGAATGATAAGTTCTGAGGACAACTTTGTTGTTCCATACAGAGATCGCCATCCATTAAGCGGAAAGACTTCACTGATACCCTTCCTGGAAACCCCCTTAACCGGTTGCGTAATGTTCAATACGAAACGGGTTGGAGAAATCGTATACTTTAACCCCCTTAAAGTCTCAATTGGGTATACTCGACTTGTTGAGAGAAAAATCACTCGAGCCCCAGAGAGCCTTGCTAACTCCAAACAATTAACCAGACCCATTAAATTGGTGTTTATGAGGTACTTGGGAGACTCTTCAAAACCAGCTAGGACAGAGGGTTCAGCAGAACATTCAATAATATGGGTCAAACCCAAATGTTTAAGATTTAAATCCTCTTTGTTCCTAATATCCCCGTGAATAAATTTTATTTTGTGCACTTTTAAGCGGCTTACATTAATTTCAGATCCCCGCCTTTTAAGATTATCCAGTGCGATGATCACGCTGTTCTTTAATGCGGTTTTCAAATGAATAGCTAAGTTGGAACCAACAAATCCAGCGCCACCAGTAATTAATATAACCATGTGGTTAATCCCTCCGCAAAGGGGAAGTTTGTTCTTGGTAAATTTCAGTTAGGATCCACCGCAAATCATATTCCTGTTTCCAGGATGAATAATGAGATCTGAATTTTTTATTGCTTGTAATATACCACTGATGATCCCCTTTACGCGCCGATTTAGAGTAATCGTACTTCATTTTATTCCCTGAAATTTCTTCACATAAGGCAATGGCTTCTAAAACGGAACAATTACTAAATCTGCCGCCCCCCAAGTTATAGACCTCTCCTTGCTTTGGATTGAGATAAAATTTATAAAAGGCATTGATAAGATCAAAGCTGTGGAGGTTGTCCCGTACTTGTTTTCCCTTATATCCGAAAATTGTATACTTTGTTCCAGCCACACAACACTTCATTAAATAAGAAAGAAATCCATGTAACATGGCCCCAGAATGCTTAGGGCCTGTCAAACACCCCGCCCGAATGACAGCTGTGTTCATTTTAAAATACCGCCCATATTCCTGAACCAGGACATCAGCAGCTAACTTCGATGCTCCAAAAAGGGAATGCATGCACTGGTCTATGTTCATGGTTTCATCGATGCCTTCAAAATAAACATGGTTCTTCGGCAACTCCCATCTTTTAGCTAACTCACTTAGAGGCAGTTGGTTAGGATTATCTCCATAAACTTTATTAGTGCTTAAATAAATAAAAATACTTTCTGG
>JAHFGE010000025.1 GCA_023247575.1 Candidatus Omnitrophota bacterium
GGCCTCAGCGGAGGGGTCGATTCTTCGGTAGCTGCTTTACTTATTCATAAGGCCATTGGTAATAAACTGTATTGCATTTTTGTCGATAATGGCCTTTTGCGCCATAATGAAGTTGCTTCTGTACAGCGTACCTTTAAAGGCAACTTCAAAATAAACTTGATTGTGGTGGATGCCCACAGACGTTTCTTGGGACGCTTTAAAGGCGTGGAAGACCCTGAGCAAAAACGCAAAATCATCGGCGATGAATTTGTCAAAGTATTCCAAGAGACGGCCAAGCGCATCAAGGGAGTAGAGTTTTTAGGTCAGGGGACTTTGTACCCCGATGTCATTGAGTCGACCTCCGCCCATGGCGGCCCCACGGCTATGATCAAAAGCCATCATAATGTGGGCGGTCTTCCCAAACATATGAAGTTGAAGCTGGTGGAACCGTTAAGAGAGCTGTTTAAAGATGAGGTTCGGCTTATCGGTAAAAATTTAATGATGCCGGATTCCGTCCTTAAGCGCCAGCCTTTCCCGGGCCCAGGATTGGCCATCCGCGTCATCGGTGAGGTCACCAAAGAACGTCTGGATATCTTGCGCGAAGCCGACGAAAGGGTGCTGGATGAAATCAAAAAGGCAGGCCTTTACAATGATTTATGGCAGTCTTTTGCCGTGTTGCTTCCTATTAAGACCGTGGGTGTCATGGGTGACAACCGCACTTATGAGAATGTCATTGCCGTCCGCTGTGTAACCAGTCTTGATGGTATGACCGCGGATTGGGCTTATCTGCCACAGGACATCCTAGGAAAAATTTCCAACCGTATCATCAATGAAGTCAAAGGCGTCAACCGCGTGGTGTACGATATTTCTTCCAAGCCTCCCGCCACCATTGAGTGGGAATAAAATAAGGACAGCACTCATTTTTTGTAGTAAAATGATACTGTAAGAATGGAGCTGTCCTTAAATTATTTATGTCTTCTGAATTTGTCCATCTGCATGTCCACACGCAATACAGTTTGCTCGATGGCGCCTGTCGTGTAGAAGGATTGGTCAATAAAGCTGTCCAAGCCGGCATGTCCGCTTTAGCCATGACCGATCACGGCAATATGTTCGGGGCCATCCATTTTTACCAGGCTGCCCAAAAAGCACACATCAAACCCATCATAGGCTGTGAGGTTTATATCGCTCCTAACGGCCGATTAGAGAAAAATTCCGACCAAAAAAGTATTAGCCATCTTTTACTTCTGGCTAAAAACAAGCAAGGGTATGCCAATCTCATCAAGCTGGTTTCTGCCGGGTATATGGAAGGCTTTTACTACAAGCCGCGCATCGACAAAGAGCTATTGTCTCATTATTCCAAAGGTCTCATTTGTACATCGGGTTGTTTAAAAGGGGAAGTTTCTAGTGCTTTGCTGAAAGGCAATTTTCTGGCTGCTCGTCAACACGCTGATGAGTTAGCTCAAATTTTTGGCAAGGATGATTTTTATATTGAACTGATGGACCATGGCCTGAGGGAACAAAAGAAGGTCAATGAAGGCTTGGTTAAAATTGCTCAAGAACTGGAGCTTAAAACAGTGGCCACTAACGACGTGCATTATCTTGACCAAAACCATTCTCATGCTCATGAAACTCTTCTATGCATCCAGACCCAGACCACCCTCAATGACCCTCATCGTATGTGTTTTGGCAGCGACCAATTTTATTTTAAAACTCCACAGGAAATGGCCCGGACTTTTGCCTGGGCTCCAGAGGCTTTAAGGAACACCTTAGAGATTGCTGACAAGGTGAATTTAAAACTTAATTTTGACCATTATCACCTGCCGCGTTATGAAACTCCTTTGGGAACGGATGCTCAGACTTATTTACGCCAGTTATGCGAGGACGGATTGAAAGAACGTTATGGTTATCATGTGACTGTTGAGCTTCGTCAACGTCTGGAGCATGAATTAGCTACCATCGAGAATATAGGTTTTGTCAGTTATTTTCTCATTGTGTGGGATTTCATTCATTACGCTAAAAAACGGGGTATTCCCGTCGGCCCCGGCAGGGGCTCAGCAGCGGGGAGCCTGGTCAGTTACCTTTTAGGAATCACAGATTTGGATCCTATTAAATATGGTTTGCTTTTTGAGCGTTTTTTAAATCCCGGACGTAAAAGCATGCCGGATATCGATATTGATTTTTGTTACGAGCGCCGGGGGGAGGTCATTGATTATGTCACCAAAAAATATGGCGTCGCTAACGTAGCACAAATTATCACGTTTGGTTCCATGCAGGCCAAAGCTGCGGTGCGTGACGTAGGGCGTGCCATGGGCATGGCCTATGCCGATGTTGACCGCATTGCCAAACTTATTCCTTATGAAATCGGCATTACCATCGAGGAGGCCTTAAACGTCGAGCCGCAGTTAAAAGAGGTTATGGAAACCGATAAAACTATCTGCAGCCTTCTTAGTACCGCCCAAGTTTTGGAAGGCCTAAACCGCCATGCCTCCATTCATGCAGCAGGAGTGGTGATTTCAGATAAGCCTTTAACGGAACATGTTCCTTTGTTTAAAAGTACTGATGGGCAAGTCACCACTGCTTTTGATATGGATGGTATTTCTACGATCGGTCTTTTGAAGATGGACTTCCTTGGATTACGTACGTTGACGGTCATCAGCAATGCAGTCGAATTGATCAAACAGCATCAAGGTAGGGCCATTGATATTGACCATCTGCCCTTAGATGATGCGAAAACTTATACGATGCTCTCGCAAGGTAACAGCGAGGGGGTTTTCCAGTTAGAAAGTGCTGGAATGCGGGACCTGCTTAAAAAAATGAAGCCCTCGGAATTTGAAGATTTAATTGCTATTTTGGCACTTTACCGTCCAGGGCCTATGGGTTCGGGGATGTTGGAAGATTTCATTAAACGCAAACGGGGCGAGAATAGGATTACGTATCCTCATCCTAAGCTTGAAAGTGTTTTAAAAACAACCTATGGAATTATTGTTTATCAAGAGCAAGTCATGCAGATTGCTTCGGTATTGGCAGGCTTTACCATGACACAAGCCGATGATTTACGTAAAGCCATGGGAAAGAAGATTGCTGCCGAAATGGCAAAAATGCGTTCATTTTTCGTCGAAGGTTGTGACAAGGAAAGCGGGATCTCGCCAGAAGAGGCCAATCGCCTGTTTGATTTGATTGATTATTTCTCTGGTTATGGGTTTAATCGCAGTCATTCGGCTGCCTATGCACTAATTACTTACCGAACGGCTTATTTAAAAACTAATTATCCGATGGAATTTATGTGCGCGTTGTTGACTTCCGAACGTGATAATACCGACAAGGTGGTCGAATATGTCAAGGAAGCCGAATGCATGAAGATTAAGGTATTGCCTCCGGATATTAACAGTTCTGTGGCTCAATTTTCTGCCGCGGATGACCATACGATTCGTTATGGTCTTTTAGCAGTCAAAAATATCGGATCCGGGGCCATTGAGTCCATGATCCAGCAGCGTGAAAAAGGCGGCCGTTTCAAATCGATTTTCGATTTCTGCCAACGAGTGGATTTACGTCTTAATAACCGTAAAGTTTTAGAAAGTTTGATTAAAGCCGGCTGTATGGATAGTCTTGCTGTACGACGGTCTCAATTGATGGCCGCCCTTGATGAGGCCTTGGATAGGGGGACTAAAACTCAAAAGGAACAGCAGAGCGGTCAAATTTCTTTTTTTAATCAACAGCAGAACAATGGTTTTACCAATAAGGATCAGTTAGCTGAAATTCCCGAATGGCCGCAGGCTCAAATTTTAGCCAATGAAAAATCGCTTTTAGGATTTTATTTAAGCGGCCATCCGCTGCAGCGTTATCGTACAGAAATCGAGGAATTCGCGGATTTTACAACCACTTCTTTAAAAAATGCCCGCGACGGTCAAGAGGCCCGCATGATCGGGCTTATTGACACTGTTAAATTAACGACCACCAAAAAAAGCAATGAACGTATGGCGATTATTGGCCTAGAGGACTTGGATGGAGCCATGGAGCTAGTTATTTTCCCTTCGAATTATGAGACCATGGCCAGTTATTTAAAAGAAGGGACGGTGGTTGTTATCAAAGGCAAAGTGAGTTTCCGTGATGGTTTGCCTAAAATGGTGGTCCAAGAGATAGCCAGCATCGAGGAAGTTTATGGACTTATTAAAACCATCCACATCAATGTATCGAAAGCCGGAAAAGCAGGTTTCGAAAAGCTAAAGGAAAAACTCAAACGTTTTCCTGGTAAAGTACGAGTCTATTTGGAGCTGGATACTAAAAATTATAAGAGTGTACAAATTTTAGTAGGGGAAGACCTGTTTGTAACCCCTTCAGAAGTTTTGATGGAAGAGATTAAGGCTTTAGTGGGTGCCGAGCATTTTAGGGTAACGATATAAGTAGAACGTCAAGGAAAACCTATCAAAATTCTGTTGCTAAATAGTGAGTCTTTAGATATACTAACTTTTTAATTTAAGCTGATTTCCCTCGGAGGGAAGATCGTCATTGATGATTAAATTGCCGGCAAAACCGAATAAGTCAAGGAGAAATAGAGTATTATGGCTATAGAGTTAATTAAGCAGTTGTTGGAAGCGGGGGTACACTTTGGTCATCAGAGCCGACGGTGGAACCCTAAAATGAAAAAGTATATTTTTGGGGAGCGTGGTGGGATTTATATTATTGACTTGGAGAAAACCGTCGAGAAGCTCAATGCAGCCCGTGATTTTTTAAGAGATGTTGCTGCCAAAGGCGGAAAAGTTCTTTTTGTAGGTACAAAGAAGCAAGCTCAGGAGGTTATTCAAGAAGAAGCCACTCGTAGTGAAATGCCATATGTGAAATACCGCTGGATGGGGGGCCTTTTAACCAACCTTGAAACCGTCAAGAAGTCTATCCGAAAATTAAATAACATTGAAAAAATGGAAGCCAGCGGTATTACAGTCCGTCTGACCAAGAAAGAAAACTCTCTTTTGATGAAAGAAAAAGAACGTTTATTGCGTGATTTAGGTGGCATCCGTGAGATGGCTACCGTCCCTCAAGCCATGTTTATGGTAGATACCAAAAAAGAAGAGATTGGGGTGGCGGAGGCCAATCGTCTGAGTATTCCCGTAGTCGGTCTGATTGATACTAATTCTAATCCTGATGTTATTCAATATCCTATTCCTGGCAATGATGATGCGGTTAAATCTATTAAATTCATTGCCAGCTTAATCACCGACAGCATTTTAGAAGGTCGTAGGGAGTTTTTGGCAGGTAAAAAAGCTCAAGATCAAGCTTCGGCTCAAGAAGTGGCAGTTGCATAGAGGAGATATCAATGATGGCGACAGTTGATCATATTAAGCAGTTGCGAGAAGAGACTTCCTGTGGGGTTATCGACTGTAAAAAGGCATTGGAAGAAGCCAAAGGGGATTTCCAGAAGGCCAAAGAAATTTTAAGAAAGCGCGGGCTTGAAATGGCGGCTAAAAAGGCCGATCGTGTAGCTAAAGAAGGCCGGGTAGAAAGTTATATTCATCATGGCCATAAAATTGGTGTGATGGTGGAAGTTCATTGTGAAACCGATTTTGTAGCACGTAATGAGGATTTTTGTCATTTTACCCGAGATTTGGCTATGCACATTGCGGCCATGAACCCAGACAGTGTGCAGACTCTTTTGACTCAACCCTTTGTGAAAGAACCTTCCAAGAACATTCGAGATCTCTTGAATGAGCTGGTGGCTAAAATTGGCGAAAATATACAAATCGGTCGTTTTATCCGGTTTAAGGTCGGCGAATAATGTCCCTCGTCCCTTAAGATTTATTTGCCGGGTACTCGGGATTATGGTGAGGAGTAGGATTATTTTTTAGGTGACGAACCATGGATAAAAAACCTATCTATAAGAGGGTTCTTCTGAAATTAAGCGGAGAAGCTCTTTTAGGTCGTTTGCTCCATGGTATCGATGCGGAAATGTGTGCCTCTTTGGCAGAAGAAATAAAAGAAGTCCACAATGCCGGTGTCGAGATGGCTTTAGTCGTCGGTGGTGGAAATTTCTTTCGTGGTCAGGTGGAAAGTAAGCGTTTTGGGCTGGAACGTTCCGTGGCCGACTACATGGGCATGATTGCCACCGTTATGAACGGCTTGGCCTTGCAAAATGCCCTTGAACAAGTAGGTGTGCCGACACGGGTTATGACGGCCATCCAAATGCATGCGGTGGCTGAACCCTATATTTTACGTCGAGCAATACGTCATTTGGAAAAGCGGCGAGTGGTAATTTTTGTGGCTGGTACAGGAAATCCTTATTTTACTACGGATACGGCAGCAGCTTTACGAGCGACAGAAATACATTGCAATGTCATTATGAAGGCGACCAAAGTTGACGGGATTTATTCCGATGATCCTGTTAAAAACAAAGCAGCCAAAAAATTTAGCGACGTCAGATTTATTGATGTGCTTAAAAAGAACTTGAAAGTTATAGATGCTACCGCCATCAGTATGTGTATGGAAAACAACCTGCCCATCATCGTTTTCAACCTCCTGCGAAAAGGTAACATCAAAAAGGCGATTTACGGAGAGAAAATCGGAACGCGGGTTCATTGAGTAGAGACGCAGCAATGCTGCGTCTCTACAAATCAAAAGGAACGGATATGACCGCCAAAGAAATCCTTAGAGATACTGACACTAAAATGAAGAAATGTATGGAGACACTTTTACGAGAGTTCGGTGAAGTCCGTACAGGTCGTGCTCAACCGGCTTTAATAGAAGATATACATATTGATTACTATGGGACATCGACTCCTATTAAACAGATTGCGGCTGTTTCTTCACCGGATCCTCGTTTGATTCTTATTCAGCCGTGGGATTCCACCGCTATTGCAGAAATTGAAAAAACCATTTCGAATTCCAAATTGGGGGTTACGCCCACGCATGATGGAAAAGTGATGCGTTTAAGTTTTCCACCGCTGTCGGCTGAACGGCGTGAGGAGTTTATTAAGGTTATTAAAGATATGGCCGAACGCGGTCGTGTCACATTGCGTACGATGCGTCGGGATGCCAATGAAAAGATTAAAAAGACCCAGAGCGAGGGCCACATGAGCGAAGACGACAGATTTAAAGCGGAAGAAGAAGTGCAGAAAATGACAGATCGTTTTATCAAAGAGATCGATGCTTTGCTTGATAAAAAGAGCAAAGAACTACGAGAAGTGTAAGGTGTAAGGGTACTCTATGGCGGGGTCCTTACAGGATTTGTGACCCACTAGCTCACCCGGTAGAGCACCACCCTTTTAAGGTGGGGGCACCGCGTTCGAGTCGCGGGTGGGTCACCAGGCTATTTGAAAAAGCCCTATGACGGGCGGATGGCGGAATTGGTAGACGCGCATGCCTTAGGAGCATGTGGGGCAACCCATAGAGGTTCAAGTCCTCTTCCGCCCACTAATATTTGAGAGTACTCTGCGGCGGTAATTCAGTTGGTAGAATGCCACCTTGCCAAGGTGGATGCCGTGGGTTCGAATCCCATCCGCCGCTTAAAATTTTTTGCACCATAAAAAAATTTTGGAGGTCTCATGAAAGTTACAGATTTTTTATGTAGGAATGCGGTATCAACGGATTTAAAAGCGGCTAATAAAGCGGAAGTTATTGAGGAGATGGTTGATCTGCTGGTAGACGCTGGGGCGATTGATAAAAAAAATAAAAACAAAATAATCGATATACTGATGGCACGGGAGGCTTTAGGTTCAACGGCCATTGGGCAAGGAATCGCCATTCCTCATGGCAAGTCCGAAAGCACCGATAAGCTAGTCGCTGCGTTGGCTATCAGTAAAAAGGGAATAAATTTTGATTCTCTTGATGGAGAGCCTGTCCATATTTTCTTTTTGCTCGTGGCTCCCATTGATTCCGCTGGTCCGCATTTAAAAGCTCTTGCCAGGATTTCTCGTCTATTAAAAGATAAGTTCTTCCGCGAAACTCTAAAAAACACCAAAACGCCTAAAGAAATATTGGATTTAATCTCGCGGGAGGATGTTCGAATTAGTTAATAATCAATATGGCCAACAACTTTTCCAAGTGGCTGTATCCCGGTATTAAAGTTAAACGTTGGATGCTGATTTCATTATTTGGTATTTTAGTTGTCGGCATTGGAGCGGCTTTTTTTGTTTCTCCTTATTCTTTCGTCCGCACTTTCGCTACTATTATTATCCTCTGTGGGGTAGTGTTTATTATTTTGGGAATGGGCAAAATCATCGTGTCATTATTGACATTATTTTTGCCAGAACGTGAACGGGATATTGTGGATATTTTATATCAGCGCCGGTATTTAGAACGGGGACCTAAAATAGTGGCTATTGGTGGCGGGCATGGCCTGTCGAATCTGCTTTTGGGTCTTAAAGAATATACGGCTAATCTGACGGCCATCGTGACCGTAGCAGACTCTGGAGGATCTTCTGGCCGACTACGTGAAGAGTTTAATATTTTGGCTCCTGGCGATATACGCAACTGTCTGGTAGCTCTGGCTGATGCACCGGCATTGATGGGGGAGCTCTTTCAATACCGCTTTGCGCAGGACTCACAGCTCAAAGGTCATAATTTTGGTAATTTGTTTTTAACCGCTATGGTGCAGATTACCCAGGGAGATTTTAAAAAGGCTGTTGAAGAATGCAGTAAAGTTTTAGCTATTCGTGGGAAAGTGATTCCCTCCACGGTACACAATGTCCATCTGGTGGCTGAATATGTTGATGGTTCTCGTACTCAAGGGGAAGCCAAAATTCCCAGAGTTAATCTGTCTATTAAACGCTTATATTTAACCGACCAAGACGCACAGCCAACCGCTGAGGCCTTAACGGCCATTGCTGGCGCCGATATCATTGTTTTGGGGCCGGGAAGTCTTTATACCAGCATCATTCCTAATTTGATTATCAAAAGAGTACCAGAGACTATTATCAAATCTCCGGCTTATAAAATTTATGTGTGTAATGTCATGACCCAGTCCGGAGAAACAGATGGTTTTACGGCCTATGATCACATTCGTGTTTTAGTGGAGCATTCCCATCCCCGCATTGTAGATGCCTGTATGGTCAATGATGCTATGGTTCCGGAAAATGCACTAGCCCGTTATCGGCTGGAGAATTCATATCCAGTGGCTCCTGATATCGAGCAAATAAAAGCAGCAGGTTATAAAGTCGTAGCCACGGACCTTTTAGGGGTTAAAGATTATGTGCGCCATGATTCCCAAAAATTAACTCAAGCGTTAATCAAATTGATTGAACGTAAACGTAAGAGGGTTATTAAGAGGTAGGGGGCGTGTTTAAAGTAGAAAAAGAGGTTACTGTTGCTAACAAACAAGGTCTCCATGCTAGGCCAGCGGCTTTGTTTGTGCAATTGGTGGATAAACTTAATGTTTCAGTAACTATTCAAAAGGAGCAGGAGCAGATTAATGGGAAATCTATTATGGCGCTTTTGACGCTGGGTGCTCAATACGGCACAGTATTAAAACTTATTGTCCAAGGCGAAGATCTCTCTCAGGTCCAAAAGGCCCTTCAGGCCTTTGAAGAATTTTTTGGTCAACAGGAAGAAGAGTTGAATTCATGAATGAGATCGTTTTAAAAGGTATTCCAGCATCTTCCGGTATTGCTTATGGCCCGGCTTTTATTTTGGATAAAGGGGAATTCATTGTCCCTGAGCGTGTGATCTTGGAGCATGAAGTGGACTCTGAAATTGCCCGTTTCGAACAAGCTGTTAATGATACCCGTCATGAAATTTATTTCTTGAAAGAAAAAATTAAGCAGGACTTGGGGGAAAAGCAGGCACAAATTTTTGACGCATACCTTTTAGTCTTGGATGATCCGGCGCTTTTTGAACAAGTGGATCAAGGCATTCGCCAAAATAAGAATGCTGCGGAGTATATTTTTTTAAAGGTTATTAAACAACACGCTCAGTCTTTTTCAAAGATTAAAGATGAGTACTTAAGAGAAAGAGCTGGGGATCTCAATGATATCGCCCAACGAGTGTTGAAACATCTTATGGATGAAAGCAAGCTTCATGATTTGGATAATCTCCAGGATGATTTGGTGATCGTAGCCCATAACCTTTCCCCATCGGATGCTGTAAGCCTTTATAATAAAAAAATTATAGCCTTTGTTACGGATATCGGTGGGCCAACATCTCACACGGCTATTATTGCCAAATCATTGGGGGTACCGGCCGTTGTAGGTTTAAAAGATTCTACTTTAAGAATTACTAATGATGATTATTTAATCATTGATGGCCAAAAAGGACTGGTGATTATTCACCCTACCCAGCACACCAAAGAGTTCTATAGTAAAGAGCACAGTCAAATTCGCGCTTCTTTAAGGCGTTTGGAGGAGTTAAAAGGCTTGCCGGCACAGACCATAGACGGCAAAAAAATAGCTTTATTAATGAATATTGGGCTGGCCAATGAAGTACCTTCCGTTAAAAAATTTGGAGCCGAAGGAGTAGGGCTTTATCGCACAGAATTTTTATACATGAATCGGCTAGACTTACCGACGGAAGAAGAGCAGTACCAAGCTTATAGACAAGCGGTAGAAGTGGTTAGTCCTTATCCTGTTACTATCCGCACTTTAGACCTCGGTGGGGACAAATTTATATCGAGTGTGCAGATACCCAAAGAAATGTCGCCGTTTATTTTTAAAACTCAATTAAGGGCTATTTTACGTGCTTCGGCGCATGGTCGGGTGCAGCTCATGTATCCAATGATTTCAGGTATTGGGGAACTGCGTCGGGCCAATGCAATTTTAAATGAAGTTAAAAACAATTTACACCAAGAGAAAATCCCTTTTGATTCCAAGATTAAGGTGGGGGTTATGATGGAAGTCCCTTCGGCAGTGATGACGGCGGAAGTATTAGCTAAAGAGTCAGATTTTTTTAGTATCGGCACCAATGATTTGATTCAATATACTTTAGCCGTGGAGCGTGTCAACGAAAAAACTGCTCATTTATATGATCCTGCTCATCCGGCCATATTGCGGATGATTCAAAAAACCGTCGATGCCGCCCATAGCGAAGGCATTCAGGTAGGGGTTTGCGGGGAAATGGCTTCTGATCCGACTATGGCTTTATTGCTCATCGGCTTGAGAGTCGACGAACTAAGTATGTCGTCTTCCAGCATTTTGGCGATTAAAAAAATGGTTCGTTCTTTGCGTTTCAGTGATATCCAAAGCATTTGTCAGGAGGCCATGCAACTGACGACTGGTCAGGAAATCCAGGAATTTGTATTGTTACAGATGCAGAAGTTAGGGGTCCAATGAAAGCCATGATTTTAGCTGCTGGTTATGGCACACGTTTAGCTGATGTCATTAAAGACACGCCTAAACCACTCATTCTTATCAATGGTAAGCCGCTGATTGAGTATATTATCTTAAATCTTCAAAGTATTCCCTCTTTAACTGAAATGGTGGTTATTACCAATAACAGATTTTTTGCACTATTTCAAGAATGGGCTCAAACACCTGCCTGCTGGCAGGCAGGACATAGGGACCTGAAAATCCGTGTCGTTAATGATGGTACTCATACTCCCGAGGAGCGCTTAGGATCGGTAGGAGATATTCATTTTGTTTGGAAGTCAGAACAACAGCTACATGACTGGCTCATTATCGGGGGCGATAACCTTTTTGACCAAAATTTGGCGGATTTTATGCGTTTTGCCTTAAAGCATGCTCCTGCCGTTACCATCGGTGCTTATGACATTCATGACAGGAAAGCTGCTGTTAAATTTGGTGTGATTGCCTTGGATGCCAACGGCAAAGTTATCTCTTTCGAAGAAAAGCCGGCCAAACCCAAATCCAGCCTTATTACGATGTGTTTATATTATTTTCCTAAGAGCACTTTGGGTTATTTGTCTGAATATTTAGGTCAATCTCAAGCGCTGGATGCGGCGGGAAGTTATATCCAATGGCTTTCCCAGAAGAAAAATGTTTATGGTTTTCAATTTAACGGAAAATGGTATGATATCGGAAGCATTGAAGCTCTTAATGAGGCGCAGGAATACTTTAAATGAGCACATGACTTACGGAACGCAGTGACGTAAGTCATAAGTGCGAATTTATCCCGAACTGAGAAATTATTTCCTAAGCGAGGGATTTAGTTAATAATGGAGATCCCTCGGCAAAAGCCTCGGGATCGATTCGTCCCGATTACATCGGGACTCATCGAAAGGCGGTAGTTTGTGAAAGGACGTTATCTATTTACTTCAGAATCGGTAGGCGCTGGTCATCCCGATAAGGTCTGTGATCAGATTTCGGATGCGGTATTGGATGCGGTCCTGAAAGATGATCCTAAAGGTCGTGTAGCCTGCGAGACCTATTGCTCCATGGGACTGGTGATTGTAGGGGGGGAAATTACCACAACCACCTATGTTGACGTACAGAAATTGGTGCGCCAGGTACTTCTGGATATTGGTTACAATCATCCCAAATATGGTTTTGATGCCAATACCTGTTCTATCCTTAATGCCATTAACAAGCAGTCCCCTGACATTGCCCAGGGTGTCGATAGCGGGGGCGCGGGTGATCAGGGTATCATGTTCGGTTATGCCTGTGATGAAACACTGGAATTGATGCCATTGGCCATTACCTTGGCGCATCGTCTGGTTCAACGTATTGAAGAGGTACGTAAAAAAGGCATTTTGAATTATTTGGGGCCTGATTGCAAATCCCAGGTGACCATTGAATATGAAGATGATAAACCTTTGCGGGTGGATACGGTTGTTTTAGCCTGCCAGCATACTGATGAAATTTTGGATAAAACAGGCAAACGCATTACGGAAAAAGCCCGTAAGGAGATCATTGAAACCATTGCCTATCCCATTGTAGAAAAGATGATCGATAAGAAAACTAAATTTCTGGTTAATGAAACCGGTAAATTTTTGGTGGGCGGACCACAGTCTGACACAGGGGTGACTGGCCGCAAGATTATTGTCGATACTTATGGAGGTGTAGTCCCTCACGGCGGTGGTGCTTTCTCAGGCAAGGATCCCAGCAAAGTGGATCGTTCCGCGGCTTACATGGCCCGTTACATTACCAAAAATATTGTGGCCGCCGGTCTGGCCAAGAAATGTTTATTGCAAATTAGCTATGCCATTGGCTATCCTCAACCAGTTAGCCTTATGGTGGATACTTTTGGCACAGGCGAAATGTCCGAACAGCAATTGGTGGGATTAGTGCGCCGGCATTTTGATTTATCGCCGCGCGGTATTATTCAGACTCTGGATTTACTCAAACCCGTGTATCAGAAAACCGCCTCGTATGGCCATTTTGGTCGCCCGGAATTTACCTGGGAAAAACTCGACAAGGCCGAGGTCTTAAGGAAGGATGCAAAGAAAAATGGCCACAGCAACACTCAAAGCCTCGCAAAAAATTATGCCCAAGTCTGATTACAAGGTTAAGGATCTGTCTCTGGCTGAGTGGGGCCATAAAGAGATTCAGATTGCCCAAACCGAGATGCCGGGCTTGATGGCCCTGCGCAAAGAATTTGGTGGCCAGAAACCTTTAAAAGGCGCGCGCATCGCCGGTTGCATTCACATGACCATTGAGACCGCCGTCCTCATTGAGACGCTCATCCATTTGGGGGCCCAGGTACGCTGGTCTTCGTGCAATATTTTCTCCACCCAGGACCATGCGGCTGCCGCGATTGCCATTGCTGGTATTGCGGTCTTTGCCTGGAAAGGCGAGACCTTGAAGGAATATGATTGGTGTATCGAGCAAACTCTTGTATGGCCGGATGGGGCAGGTCCCAACATGCTTTTAGACGATGGAGGAGATTTAACCTCCATGGTGCATAATAAATATCCTCAGTTACTCAAAAATATCCGCGGTCTTTCTGAAGAAACCACCACCGGGGTGCATCGTCTTTATGAAATGATGCAAAACGGCAAACTGAAAGTTCCGGCCATGAATGTCAATGATGCGGTGACCAAGTCTAAGTTTGACAATCTCTATGGATGTCGCGAGTCATTGATTGATGGCATCAAACGGGCCACGGACTGCATGATTGCTGGTAAAGTTTGCGTGGTCGCCGGTTATGGGGATGTCGGCAAGGGTTGCGTACAGTCATTTAAAGGGTTAGGCGGCCGTGTGGTTGTGACTGAAATTGATCCCATCTGTGCTTTGCAGGCGGCCATGGAAGGTTATCAAGTTACCCCGATGGATGAAGCCGCCAAAATGGGTGATATTTTTGTCACCGCCACCGGTTGCATTGACGTCATCACGGGAAAACATCTGGATATGATGAAAAGCGGGGCCATTGTTTGCAATATCGGCCATTTTGATGCTGAAATTAATATTGCCTATTTGAATAATCGTAAAGACATTAAAAAAGCCCAGATTAAACCTCAGGTGGATGAATACACCTATCCTGATGGCAAGAAAATTATCATTTTGGCTGAAGGACGTCTGGTGAATTTAGGTTGTGCCATGGGGCATCCTTCCTTTGTCATGAGCAATTCCTTTACCAACCAGGTCCTGGCTCAAATGGAACTCTGGCAAAACAGCCAAAGTTATGAAAACAAGGT
>JAHFGE010000026.1 GCA_023247575.1 Candidatus Omnitrophota bacterium
AACAACGATATCCACCTGGCTTAACCCAGCTAAGAAAGCCACTTCTTTTTCAACATCAAAAAGTTTCAATTTCAAAGAACGGAACTCTTCTTTTATGTGCGCTAAATCTTTTATTTTAGCAGCAACATAACTCGGCTTATATTTTTTTATCTGCGCTTTTAATAACTCAATATTATTATAGGCACTGAGGGCGACTACTTTAAAACGCTTAGGATGCCAATCAACAACCTTTAAAGTATTAACTCCAATGGAACCTGTTGAACCTAAAATAGCCAAACGACGCGGCATGATCATAATTATTGTACTGTTCGAAGCGTTGAATTCATATACAAATAAAAGGCAGGTGCAGAGAACAATAAACTATCAATCATGTCTAAAACTCCCCCCAAGCCTGGCAAAAGCTTGCCTGAGTCTTTAACTCCGCAATCACGCTTAATTAAAGATTCAGATAAATCGCCCAATTGTCCCAAAGCTCCAAAAAACATTCCTATGAGAACAATTTGCCAAAGTGGAAAATCAATTTCTAATGGTAGAAATGAACGTACGGCCACCGCCACTAGACCGCTAACGATAATACTGCCCGCGGTTCCTTCCACTGATTTATGAGGACTGACTTTAGGCAATAAGGGATGTTTACCTATAGAAGTGCCTATTAAAAGGGCCCCTATATCACCTGATTTGGTGACCAAAAGAATAAACCCTAACAGTTTTACGCCCTCTATTCCTGGAAGCAATAAGCGGATTTTGACTAGAAAGCTAAAAAACCAGGATACATAAAGCACGCCAAACAATGTGGTGGACAAGCCTAAAATGGCATTACGATTATCCTGTCTGGCAAACTGCATAAATAAAATTAATAGAAAACCAATAACACTAAACAAGAGTTCCCAATTTTTAGTTAATTCAAAACGTGTAAAAATGGAAATGGGAATCAAAAGACCTATGAGAATGCCCATATAACTGTAAATGGGAATATCTTTTTTCTTAACCATGTAAAAAAATTCATAAAGGCCACCAGCTGTCAAAAAACAAATAACGGCAATGAAAAGATAATTATTAACAACTGCCAGAAACGTTACTGCACTCATAAAAATGGCTGAAAAAAATCGCTGACGGGACATACATTTTTCCTTTACACAACAGTATTTACTCTTCCATAACGGCGCTCCCGACTGGCAAACTCCTCCAAGACTTTATGGAACTCCTGGATGGTAAATTCCGGCCAATATTTAGAAGTAAAATAAAGTTCCGCGTAAGAAATCTGCCAAAGCAAAAAATTACTGATTCGCTGTTCACCGGATGTCCGTATAAGCAAATCTACCTCAGATTGATCTTTAGTATACAGATACAATTCTAATTTTTCTTCATCAATATCATTAATCTTTGTTTTGCCTTCCATAATATCCTGACCAATACTTTTGACAGCATCGACAATCTCAGCTCGAGCGCCATAATTAAAGGCGATATTAAGTGTCATCGTCTTGTTGTGCTCTGTCAAGACCATAGTTTGATCGATAGCCTCTAAAACAGCAAGTGGAATTCCTTGACGTCGACCGATAAATTGAATTTTGATACCATGCTCATGAAGCTCCTGAGCCTTTTGTCCCAAAACGGAAATAAGTGTGCGCATAAGCCAAGACACTTCTTCCTGGGGACGTCTCCAGTTTTCCGTAGAAAAGGCATACAAAGTCAACACCTTAATGCCTATACGGCAGGCTTCAGAGACAATCTCTTCAACTCTTTTAATTCCTTCAAGATGCCCCTGAGAACGGTTTAAATGTTGAGCCTTGGCCCAGCGACCATTGCCATCCATAATAATGGCAACATGCTGTGGTAGTTTTGATATGCTCATAAATAAAATGGGGGATTTACATCCCCCAATCATTAATCGCTTAAGCGTCCGTAAAAAATTATAATTACTGTGCCGCTTTTGACATTACTGTCGGGTTGCTACTGGCAGCGGATTGTACCGAAGCAGAGGCTTTCTCTTCCACTGTATTTTTTAACTTGGCTTCCAAATTAGCCCTGGTCTTACTAAGTTCTTCATACTGCTTTTGTAAATCGGCGTTCACTGTTTTTTCCTGATCAATAAACTCCTGGACTTTAACCATTTTATCATTAGCTACTTTTAATTGAGCTTCCAAAGTGGCCACCTTGGCTGCACTTTTTTGAAGACTTTCTTCCACTACCATGCGATTGTAACGCTCCTCTTCCAAACTCTTACTAACCTTAGAATTCTTTTCAAAAATTCCTACCAATGCCACCACCAAACCAACTGAAACCAAAACTAATACAACTAAAAGGATATCTTTCTTCATCACTTATCCTATTTAGAAATTTCTTCAGGAGTTTCAGCAGCTTGTGCTCTTTCTGTTTTAGGTAAGATAACAATCTCTACCCGACGGTTCTTTTGTCGTCCTTCTCTGGTATCATTGGTAGCCACTGGCCTATATTCACCATAGCCAACGGCTGACATACGAGGCTCATCAACATGTTGTTCACTTAAGTGATGTAAAACACTTAACGCACGGGCTGTTGATAATTCCCAATTCGATTTCCAGCCAGACTTTTTGATTGGCTGATTGTCCGTATGTCCTTCAATACCAATACTGAGATCTGCGACAGTTGTATTTAACACCTCTGCTACTTTATTCAATTTAGGAAGAGATTCCGAACGCAATTTGGCTTTGCCAGAATCAAACAAAACTTCCGCCACAAAAGTAATCACCAGTCCCTTCTCCTGCATTTCCACTTTAACTTGTTTATTGCCAATTTCATCTTGCAGGCGTTTTTCCAACTCCGCTTTAGCGCGCTCAAGTTCATTTAAATTACTTTTAAGCTTGGAAATCTTTTCAATATCCGTGCGCCGCCCTTTTTGGAAAATAATGGTGCAGCCTGATAATCCTATGATGGCTACAGAAACTAAAATCAAACTCACAAATCTAACTTTAGAAGCACGCATTCTGTCCTCCTTAAAAAAATAATTAATAAAGTTTGTTTCAAATTAGCACAGGGTTCCGCTAAAGTCAAGTAATCAATCCTTCAATTTCAAGGATTAACGTACAATGATTTCATTCCGCTTAGAACCAACGGAAATATATTTAACCCTAACCCCCACAAGTTTTTCCACACGTTTAATATAACGACGGGCATTAAGGGGAAGTTGGCTGTACTGGCGTACCTGGCGGGTGCTCTCTTGCCATCCTGGCATTGTTTCATAGATAACACCAGTTTTTGAAAGCACTTCCAAGTCATGGGGAAAATTTCTATAAATTTTTCCCTTATATTGATAACCCACCGCTATTTTTAAAGTCTTCAGTCCATCTAAAACATCCAACTTCATCATAGCCAATTCGCAAACCCCATTAATAATGGCCGCATAGCGAACTAAAACACTATCAAACCAACCGCAGCGGCGTGGTCGGCCAGTTGTAGCACCAAACTCTTGACCCCTGCATTGAATCAAATTATTCATCTTTTGGTCAAATTCCGTTGGGAAAGGTCCTTCCCCTACGCGGGTGGTATAGGCCTTTACAGCAGCAATGACTTTGCCAATTTTAATAGGAGGAACACCGCTACCAGCGCAAACCCCTCCAATGGTCGCATTAGAAGAAGTCACAAAGGGATAGGTCCCAAAATCTACGTCAAGAAACGTTCCTTGGGCTCCTTCAAACAATACTTTTTTATTCCGATCAATGGCTTCATTTAAAAATAATGCTGTGTCGCAAATATAGGGTTTAAGCCTGTGGCCATAATTTAAATATTCTTCATAAATCTTTCTGAAATCATAGCGTTGATGGCCATAAACTTTTTTGAAAATATCGTTTTTCTCGTTAAGATTGTCCTGAAGTTTAGCTTTGAACACCTGAGGGTTGAGTAAATCAATGATACGGATCCCCATACGTCCAATTTTATCCGAATAGCAAGGTCCAATACCGCGGCCGGTTGTGCCTATTTTTTGGTTACGCTTGGTTTCCCTTAATTGATCCATGATTCTATGGTAAGGCATCACCACATGCGCATGGCAAGAAATTTTAAGTTGGCGATTGATCATGAGAAGTCCGCGATTTTTAAGCCCATTCATTTCTTCCAGCAATGCTTTAGGATCAATGACAACGCCATTTCCAATCACACATGTCTTAGACGGCCTTAAAATGGCCGAAGGGATCAAATGAAAAACATATTCTTTCTTCCCCACGATAACGGTATGACCAGCATTGTTGCCGCCTTGATAGCGAACGGCAATATCCACATTCTCAGCGAGAATATCAATGAGTTTTCCCTTACCCTCATCTCCCCATTGTGCTCCTACAACAACAAAATTCATAGTTTACCTTTCAATTTCATAACCTATTTTTACAAAAAATGAGGAGTCATAAAAATAAATCGACAATGCCTAATGCAGCAGACAGCAAAATAGCCGCCGCAATGATCTTAAATAACCTTGCATTGACGGTATTTAAAAAAACTGTTCCTGCTACCACATAAACAACCCACAAACTTACCAGTGTGTATAGTCCAATAAAAAATGCCATGGTCATAAATTCTCCAGGCAATTTCATATAAATACTAAAGACAGTGATGTAGTAGTTTGTAGTCCAAACAGTTGCCAATATACTTAAAAACCCTGCCGCCAAACAAATGATAAGCCCCAATGCTAAAGGTGATAATTTAACTTGGGAAGAGCTCTCATCTGTAACCCCCCTTCCTCTTATCAGTAAAAACCATTGATATAAAAATTTAATACCTTTGTATCCCACACCTACGGCTAATACGATATAGAACCACCGCACCACTATCTGGAAATATTTATTCCATGTCCAAACATCTAAACCGCAATTTAAAACAAATGATGTTAGAAATAGGATGGAAATAAAAAGGAAAAACCACCTTTTTTTAAAACCACATCTCTTAAGCCATAATAAGCCCCACAACGTCACTGCTGCGGTCATTAATGCACAAGGATTAACCCCGTCCTCTATGCCTGCCGCCAGAGGAACCCACCACATGGTATTAAACATAGGCTTTAAACTTTGATGGCTTTGACAAAAAGAATGTTCTTCGTTTGGCGCAAACTCGATATAACGCTCTCAGGAATTTCGTTATCTACGTTGACTACACTGACAGCTATCCCTTGATGATTTTCACGTCCCAAAGTAATGCCCGCAATATTAATATGGGCCTGAGCTAAAATGGTGCCGATAGCACCGACAATTCCTGGTTTATCATTATTATTGATAAACAACATGTGTCCCGAAGGAACGGCTTCTACATACACGTTGTTGACCTTAGCAATACGAGGTTGTTTATTGCTAGACAAAGTTCCCAGCAAAGAAAAGGGATCTTTATCCGTCACTATATCTAAGGCTATGGCATTAACATATTCTCCCTCTTGCGAAGAAACAATTTCTTGAAAGTTAACACCGCGCTCTTTCATCATATTCATGGCATTAATGTTGTTAACCGTATCGCCTAAAATAGGTGTTAATAAACCCTTAGCTAGTGCCATGCTCACGGCTGTTACTTTTTCTTTAGCAACGGCACCGCTATAAGTAATTTTGACTTCCTTCATGGCCCCTTGGACAAGTTGGCCAGCAAACTTTCCCATTCTCTCCCCTAAATCTAAATAAGGTTCAATGGCTTTATAGGCTTCCGCGGAAAGGGAAGGAAAGTTTGCCGCATTGCGAATTCCCCGTCCAGATAAAGCATCCTTGACGGCATGGGCAATTTCCACCGCTACATTGACCTGGGCTTCGGAAGTCGAAGCTCCTAAATGGGGTGTTGTTATACAATTGTCTAGTTTTAATAAGGGTGAATTAAAATCCGGAGGCTCTACATCGTAAACATCTATAGCTACTCCCGCGATACGTTTTTCCTGCAAAGCCTTTATGAGAGCCCGCTCATCGATGATCCCTCCCCGTGCACAATTAATTAAACGCACAGATTTTTTCATTAAAGCGATTTGTTTATCTGAAACCATACCGGTTGTTTCATCGGTTTTAGGAATATGGACAGTAATATAATCTGCTGTTCTGTAGATTTCCTCCAGCGCGATTAATTTAATACCGTTTTTGGCTGCAATCTCTACAGATAAATAAGGATCATGGCCAACTGTTGTCATACCAAAGGCCTGAGCCATTTTGGCCACCGTGCTACCGATGCGGCCTAAACCGATAATTCCTAGGATTTTACCATGAAGCTCAACACCAATGAATTTAGAGCGCTCCCATTTACCGCTTTTAAGGGAAGCCACCGCTTGAGGAATATTACGGGATAGCGCCAAGATAAGACTCATCGTATGTTCTGCCGTCGATGTGGTATTACCAGCAGGGGTATTCATAGCCACGACACCCTTTTTGGTGGCCGCAGATAAATCCACATTGTCTAATCCCACTCCCGCTCGACCAATAACTTTTAATTTATCGGCGGCTTCTATAATTTCAACAGTCACTTGGGTCCCGGAGCGAACAATCAAGGCATCGTAGTCTTTGATAATGTTTTTAAGTTCACCGACTGGAATCCCAAATTTACAGTCCACCTGAAAATTTTTATCTGCTGTTAAAATATCAAGGCCTTCCTTTTCTAACTTATCGCTAATGAGAATTTTAAACATATTTTCCCTTTATTTATTTTTGATTCAAAACCTTTTGCGCCGCAGCAAGCGCAGCTCCCAATTCAAATTGATGACCCATTTGATGTAACACCTTCTCCAAACAAGCTAAGCCCGTCAAAATATCATATTCATCCAAAGCGCCCATATGAGCCATACGGATAACTTTACCCTTAAGCTTATCCTGACCTCCGGCAAAGGTAATGCCATAGGCATCTCGCATGGTTTTGGTTAATTTTTCTCCGTCAATACCAGAGGGAACATTGACAGCCGTCAATACATTGGTGGCACAGCTTTCATCTGGAAATAGGCTCAAGCCGATTGCCCGGCATCCAGCCCGAGTGGCTTTAGCTAAAAGAGCATAACGGGTAAACATATTTTGTAAGCCGTCTTTTTTAATCATGGCCAGACTATCCACCAAGGCGATAAGAATGCCTATCGCAGGAGTAAATGGAGTATCAACTTTTTCCATGGCTTTTTTGCATTCCCTTAAATCGAAATAGTATCGAGGAGTAGTGGCCTGATTCATGAATCCAATGGCTTTAGCAGAGGCGCTCACAAAAGCCAATCCGGGTGAAAGCATTAAACCTTTATGAGATGCCGCCACCACCACATCACAATACCACTCATCGGTCTTAATTTCCTGCACCGCTAAACCTGATACAGCATCCACGACCAAAACCGCTTTGGTATCTTTAACAACCTCACCGATAGCTTTCACATTAGGAGTAACTCCCGTTGATGTTTCGGCCAGCGTAACAAAAACAGCTTTTGTTTGTGGGTTCTGGGCCAAAAGCCTTTTAATTTCTTGGGCGGTAGGTGCCTTGCCCCATTCGACTTTATAAACAACGGTTTTGGCTTTATAAGTCTCGCACAGCTCCACCCAACGTTCGCCAAATTTGCCACCATCAACGGCAATAACGGTGTCCCCTTCAGAAATCAAATTGACAACCGCTGCCTCCATGGCGCCAGAACCCGAAGAAGTCAAAATGTAAACGTCATTTTTAGTTTGATAAACTTCCTTCAGACCTTCCACCGCCTGCTTGATGTTGTCCTGAAATTGAGGAGTGCGGTGATGAATGATAGGCTTGCCCAGAGCCGCACAAAGCTGTGGCGGTACTTGAGTAGGTCCGGGTGTCAACAACAAGTTACGCTTCATAGTTCCTTCTTTCTATTTCGTTTCTCCCAAATGAGTAATAACACTATCCACTAATCCGTAATCTTTAGACTCTTGAGCCGACATGAAATAATCGCGGTCAGTGTCTTTCTTCACTTTCTCTATACTCTGACCTGTATGCTTAGTGAGGATTTTATTCAACTCCTCCTTCATGCGTAAAATTTCTTGTGCCTGAATGGAAATATCAGAGGCTGTCCCCTGTACTCCCCCCCAGGGCTGATGAATCATGATACGCGTATTCGGTAATGCATACCGTTTACCTTTTTCACCAGCTGCCAATAACACAGCCCCCATGCTGGTGGCTTGGCCAATACAAATGGTGACAATATCAGGCTCCACATACTGCATAGTATCATAAATAGCCAAACCAGCAGTAACCGAACCTCCGGGAGAATTAATATAAATACTTATGTCTTTCTCCTTATCTTCGGACTGCAAGTAAAGCATTTGGGCAATAACCAGATTAGCCACATTGTCATCAATAGCTGTTCCTAAAAAGATAATGCGTTCTTTCAAAAGTCGTGAATAAATATCAAAAGCACGTTCCCCGTAAGTAGTTTTTTCAACAACCATGGGCACTAAAATTTGTGATTTTTCCATTATTTGGCCTCCTCCCATTTAGCTTCCTTCAACAAGAGCTCCATGACCTTGACAGCCATGTTCTCATTTTCTTTAACTTCTATGTTTTCCAGTTTAGCGATCTCTTCGAGAATCAAATAAATTTTGACATCGCGTTCCACGATAGGTTCTAATTCCTTGCGAATTTCCTCTTCCTTCTTTTTAAGCTCTTCCTCAGATAACTGGTGGTTCTTAAAATGTTTGAGTGTCTCTTGGGTACGGTAAGCCAATTGACGTTTCACCAGAGATTGAGGAACTGTTAATTTAGCATTTTTTAAAAGCTCTTCAACAATTTGATTTTCTATTTCTAAACGGCTTTGGCGATCCTTATCTATTTGCAGTTGTCTGGTCAAAGCCTCTTTGAATTCCTGCAGAGAAGGAAATCCCATGCCCTTGGCAAAAGTATCATCGATGGCCACTTCTTTTTCACCTTGGCCCTTCTTAAAAAATTTCAAGGTTCGATTCATATCCTCTTCGGTGACCTTATTGGTTTTCGGTTGAACCCCGATACCTTTATATTTCTCAATTTTGACTTCAGGTTGGACATCTAAGACGGCTTTAAACCTGAGAACGCCATCTTTAAGGTCCACTTCGGAAATTTCCGGTAAATCAATGGGATTGAGCTTATGTTCTCCGATTCCCTCATGGTAAACTTGCGGGATTAATTTTTTAATGGTCTCTTCTTGAGCCAACTTACCGTGAGAAGCCGTTAAAATATGGCGCGGAACTTTTCCTGAACGAAATCCCTTGATCTTGGCGTATTTGCCAATTTCATTATAAACCTCATCCATGGTTTGAGAGACCCGCTCCTGGGGGATTTCAAATTTTAATTCCCGCCTTAAAGTATCTATTTTTTTAACTTCGACTTTCATTGCATTTCTCCGTATGGAAGGGCCCTACATACTAAATTTTTCGCCCAGATAAATCTTCCTCGCTTTTTGGTCATTAATAAGATCCTGGGCTGTCCCAGCAATTAAAATACGACCGTCCGTCACCAAATAGGCCCGGTCAGTAATCGATAAGGTTTCTCGCACATTATGATCGGTCAATAAAATACCTAGCCCACGTTTTTTTAAATCCTTAATGATCTCTTGAGCCTCAGCAACCACAATGGGGTCAATCCCCGAGAAAGGTTCATCCAACAGTAAAAACGATGGATTGGTAACCAGGGCCCTGGTAATTTCCAGCCGGCGGCGTTCTCCCCCTGAAAGTGTATAGGCTTTAGACTTAGCTAAATAGGAAATATTAAGTTCTTCCAATAAAGACTCTAGGCGACGCTTACGTTCCGTTGGCCCTATAGGCAATGTCTCTAAAATAGCCATAATGTTTTGTTCCACGGTTAATTTTCTAAAAATGGACGACTCCTGGGCCAAGTATCCCATCCCCAGACGGCATCGTTCATGAATGGGTTTCCTGGTAATATCTTCCTGGTCAAAAATAATCTGTCCTTCATCGGGCGCAATAATACCAAGGGCCATGTAAAAAGAGGTCGTTTTACCGGCGCCGTTAGGCCCCAGCAAACCGACAATTTCCGATCGGCCTACCGAAATGGTCAATCCATCAACCACCCGACGTCCACCGTAAATTTTAACTAGATTGCGTACTTCGAGTAAACGCATTTATTTCCCCATTTGTTGGAACATGCCGCTGCCCTTGCCGCTGCCGGTGTCAAAAACAATCTTAGGACGACCTGTCATCACTAATTTCTGATCATCACCAGTATAAACCATTTCATCAGCATAGCTGGCATTATTACCTTGGATAGCTCTGACGTTGCCTTTGCAAATAACCTTCTTAATTTTTTTATTCTTATCATCAAACCATACATCCATCTTATCGGCGTATAAAGTACGGCCGGTAGATTCTTCCACAGCCACAACATTATCAATAAAAGTAGCATGAAAATGCAGTTGATCCATTTGCATGGGGCCATCACAGGTAATGGTCACTTTTTGTGCATTGGGTGCAACCGCAGGCTGAAGCGTATTAATAACCGCTTTCACATTTTTATTAATCGAGGCCTGTTTTAAATTAGGATGAGCAGTGAGACCTTTACCCGTAATCACCCCTTGAGAATCAGTTATTTTAACAGGATCTCGGGTAGTGACCAAATCTTTATTACGATCCCAATCCAGAGTATCCGTCGTCATTTTGGTCCCTCTTTCTGCCGTAATAACCACGTTATTCTGAAGATGTATCTGCCCGCTGACTTTATTAATGGTGCCTGTATCTGACTTTAGATTGGCGTTCTCCTTCCCATAAAAATTGGCATCCACATTGGTAATTTTAATTTTATCATCAAAAATATCAGCCTTATCTCCATTGACTTCCCAAGTCTTCTGGCCATTATTACTGTAGCCATTAAGATTAAACCCTTGCAATTGCTGTTGCACACCATCGCTACTACCAGTACTATTAGTCGTAACAGTATTGGCAGAGATACTCTCCGCCTTAGCCAGGGTCGATACCATCAAAAATAGACTCACAAATAAAATTCTACTCATGTTATTTTTCCTACAATCCATATAATTCAGGATTCCATTTCCCTTGAGCTTTAAGAATTAATTCGATGATTTCTCGCACCGCACCTTCTCCGCCTTTTTTGGTGCTGACATAATGGGCGACGGATTTGACTTCAAGAACAGCGTTAGCTACGGCAACGGCAAAGCCTACCCGCTTTAGAATTTTCAAATCCGCTACGTCATCACCTACAAAACAGACTTCTTCATCTTTAATATTCCATTCCTTCAAGAGCGATTCATAAGTACTGATTTTAGGATACACCCCCACCACAACTTTATCAATTTGTAAATCATTGGCCCGATGACCAACAACAGCTGACTGGCGGGAAGAAATAATAGCGCTTCTAAAGCCGCATGTTCTCCAGAACACCAAACCAAAACCGTCCTGCACGTCAAAACGTTTGGTTTCAATGCCGTTGGCATCCATGATAATGCCGCCATCGGTTAAAACACCATCGACATCCAGCATTAACACTTTAATTTTCTCCAATCGCTCCTGCCACATTAAACTAACCCTGCTTTCAATAAATCTTGGACATCGACCAGTCCTACCAATTTACGGCTCTTGTCAACCACGGGCAATTCGTCAATGCGTTTAGTTTTCAAAATACCGAAAGCATCCGCGGCCAATTTATCTTTACTAATGACCATTGGCCTTCGGGTCATGACCTCTTGGACAGGCCTAGCCAATATTTGAGAATCCTCTTTGAGGTGCCTGCGTAAGTCTCCATCAGTGAAAATACCGGCCAAATGCCCCCGGCTATCGACAACACAGGCGCATCCTGATCTGGCTTTGGTAATGCTTAAAAGTACTTCCTTGACCGTTGTGGTCTGTTTAACCTTGGCTAATGCCAAATCTTGACGCATAATGTCCTCGGCTTTTAACAACAGCCTGCGGCCCAAACTGCCACCGGGATGATTAAAGGCAAAATCTTCTTTCTTAAATTTTTTGCGATCCATTAAACACGCTGCTAAAGCATCGCCTAAGGCTAATATGGTTGTGGTGGAAGCCATAGGAGCCACCCCTAACGGGCAGCCTTCCCTGGCCACATGGGTATTGAGCACAATATCACTGTGTTTAGCCAAGGTTGATTTAACGTTGCCGGTCATGGCAACAATCTTTGCCCCAATTTTTTTAATCAACGGCAAAACCCGCACCGTTTCTTCCGTTTCTCCACTTTGAGAAATAACAATCATCACATCTTGCTTGGTCACCTGCCCCAGGTCCCCATGGACCGCTTCACTGCTGTGTAAAAAAAGGCTGGGGGTTCCCGTGGAAGAAAAGGTAGAAGCAATTTTGCGGCCAATGATTCCAGTTTTGCCCATGCCACAGACCACCACTCGACCGCTGCATTTAGCAATGGTTCCCACCGCCGCTTCAAAATTACGGTCAAGCTGGCTAATCAGTTGCCGAAGAGCATCAGCTTCTATGGTCAGAACTTCTTTAGCGCGTTTGAGCATTTTTTATAATCCTATCAATCGCAACCAAATCCTTTAACAACCCCTCCAATTTATTCAACGCCAACATATTAGGCCCGTCTGAAAGCGCTTTGAAAGGATAAGGATGGGTTTCTAAAAAAATACCGTCGACACCTGCGGCAACGGCACACCTGGCCAATAAAGGGATGTATTCGTTATTCCCACCGCTAGCATGCCCTAAGCCACCCGGCTGCTGTACGCTGTGAGAGGCATCGAAAATCACCGGATATCCTGTTTGTCGCATGACAGCCAAGGAACGAAAATCGCTGACCAGATTATTGTAACCAAAAGAAGAACCTCGTTCGGTTAATAACAAATTACGGTTGCCAGCTTCCTCCATTTTCTTAATGATACTGGCCACATCCCAAGGCGCTAAAAATTGCCCTTTTTTAACATTAACGATTTTTCCTGTCCTGGCAGCGGCTAAAATCAAATCTGTCTGGCGACATAAAAAGGCTGGGATTTGAATAATATCCAAAACCTCGGCAGCAATGTCCATATCATGAGCGCAGTGCACATCTGAAAGAATCGGTATATTTAATTCCTGTTTAATCTCCCGCAAAATTTTTAACCCCTCGGATATTCCCGGCCCCCGAAATGAATGAATAGAGGTACGGTTAGCTTTATCGTAACTGGCCTTAAATACAAAAGGAATCTTAAGTTTGCTGGTAATTTTTTGAATAGTGCGGGCAATGCCTAAAACACTAGCTTTAGATTCAATCACACATGGCCCCGCAATCAAAACAAACGGACGATTGTTCCCAAAAACAATATTATTTAGCTTAACTGCGCGAACCATTGTTCTGCCTTTTTTAAATCATCAGGGGTATCGACGGCCATGGAGTCTGCTGTTGTCACGACGGTTTTAATACGGTAACCTTTTTCCAATACCCTTAATTGTTCTAACTGTTCGGCTACCTCCAACATGGACTTAGGCCAATCTTTATATTGCAATAAAAAGTCCTTGCGATAGGCATAAAGTCCTAAATGCCTGTATTGCTTAAGCTCCGCAGGCTTATTGGCATTACGATTGAAAGGAATCGGCGATCGGGAAAAATATAAAGCATAGCCCTTTATATCGATGACACATTTGACCACATTGGGATTTTGGAAATCTTTTTCATCAGTGATTTCCTTAACGACCGTTCCCATCTGACATTGAGCATCGTTTTTTAAAAGCATGGTGAGACTATCAATAGTGGGGGGATCAGCAAAAGGTTCATCCCCTTGAATATTAACGACAATGTCGAATTCCAAATCTTTGACAGCCTCTGCCACCCGATTTGAACCAGAAAGATGATTAGGATTAGTCATCATCGCCTTGGCCCCAAATCGGGAAGCTGTTTTAAAAACATCCGCATGATCGCAAGCAATAACCACATCATCCAGTTGCTGGCATTGCATGGCTCTCTCCCAGACATGTTCAATCATGGGTTTGCCGCCAATTTTAGCTAAAACTTTGGCTGGAAACCGAGTGGAAGCAAACCGAGCTGGGATGATACCGATGGCTGTCATGTTCTGTTCACCGCTTCCTTAAGCTCATCCAGTTCAATAGCTACCGCTCCCATTTTACCAACCACGACCCCTGCCGCATAATTGGCAATGTCGGCGGCCTGGCGACGATTGGCGCCAGCTGTCAAACTTAAAGCAAATACGGAAATAACCGTATCGCCGGCTCCAGAAACATCGAAAACTTCCCGCACCCGGGTGGCAATGGGAAAGGGGAATTTATTGTGCTCAAATAAATACATGCCATGCTCGCCTAAGGTAATCAAAAGCGAATCAATCCCCAGATAATTTAAAAGTCCCTGGCCATTGATTTCAATATCTTTTCTTTGATCCAAGCTTGTCGAAACAATACCAAAAGTACGACGATCCTCTGGTGAAACAGATTTCAACGCGGCTTCGGCTTCTTTTTTATTGGGAGTAATGCAGGAGGCCTGGCCGTAAAACTTTAAATCTTCCACTTTAGGATCGACAATCACAGG
>JAHFGE010000105.1 GCA_023247575.1 Candidatus Omnitrophota bacterium
AAAGTCACTATTCTTTATACGGCGCCCACCGCTATTCGTGCGTTTATGAAATGGGGTACGCAGTGGCCACAAGGTTGCGATTTGTCGTCGTTACGTTTATTGGGTAGTGTGGGTGAGCCTATTAATCCGCAAGCCTGGGTGTGGTATTACGAAACCATTGGCCATCATCGCTGTCCTATTGTGGATACCTGGTGGCAGACGGAAACCGGCGCCATTATGATTACTTCCTTACCAGGCCTAACGACCATGAAACCGGGTTCTGCCACAAAGCCTCTTCCTGGCATTGATGCGGAAATCCTCAATGAAGACGGTGATATTATTAAAGAAGGCGGGGGGTTTTTAAGTATCACCAGTCCATGGCCGTCGATGCTGCGAGGTATATGGGGTGACCCCGAGCGGTATAAGCAAACGTATTGGGGGAAGTGGAATGGCGAAAACTATTTTGCTGGCGATGGTACCAAGCGCGATAAGGACGGCTATTTTTGGTTTTTAGGACGGGTGGATGATATTATGCTGGTGGCTGGCCATAACATTTCTACCGCGGAAGTTGAAAGCGCGCTGGTGGACCATCCTATGGTCGCTGAAGCGGCCGTTGTTGGAGTGAGTGATGAAATCAAAGGTCAGGCCATAGTAGCTTTTGTTATTCTCAAAGAGGGCCGTCAACCTTCGACCCAGGCCGAGGAAACCTTAAAAGAACATGTGGCAGGTAAAATTGGTTCCTTGGCCAGACCCAAACAAATCATTTTTACGGCCGATGTTCCCAAAACCCGTTCGGGAAAAATCATGCGCCGTCTTTTGCGCGATGTGGCCGAAGGCCGAGCCCTGGGGGATATAACCACTTTGGCTGATCCTAAAGTCGTTTCCGACCTCAAAAAACAATATGAGGAGGTTTGACCATTTTCCTTTGATTAGGCAGGGAACCTTGACAAGCAGTTGAGGCTGTAGTAATTTGTATCTTCTTAACCCTTCGACTTCGCTCAGGGTTAATCCTGCCTCGCACCGAGTGCTTTTATGAGGATACTCGGCACGAGGTGAGTGTAATTGAAGGATTAACTTTTTAAAAAAAGGATGTGGTTATGTCATACTCTAAACTTGTTTCTCTCGTAGTAGGATTAGTTTTCAGCGCTGGTCTTTGCAGCAGTGCTTTGGCTGCTGGTAGCATTACAGGAACGGTAAAATTTGATGGGAAAGCGCCTAATTTTAAGGCCATTAATATGGATGCTGACCCTATTTGTTCGGCTGCCTACAAAGATGCAGTTTATCCGCAAACATTGGTGTTGGGCGATGACAATACCATGGGCAATGTGTTTGTGTATGTTAAAAGCGGCTTGACCAAAAATGACTATCCGGCCCCGGCGGAGACAGTGGTCATTGATCAAAAAGGATGCAACTATGATCCCCATGTGGTTGGTGTCATGGTTGGCCAGAAAGTCAAATTCCTTAACCCCGATGGCACTTTGCACAATGTACATATTATGTCTAAAGTCAACGATGAAATGAATTTGGCTATGCCAAAATTTCGTACGGAACTGGAAAAAACTTTTGAAAAGGCTGAATTCATGTTTCCGGTTAAATGTGATGTCCATCCTTGGATGACCTCCTGGATGGCGGTCATGTCCAATCCCTTTTTTACAGTGACGAAAGCTGATGGTAAATTTGAAATTAAAAATCTTCCTGCCGGCACCTATGAAATCGAAGCCTGGCACGAAAAATTAGGTACAAAAACAGCTACGGTGACCGTTACTGAGGGTGGTACAGCCACAACGGATTTCTCCTTTTCTGCGCCGACTAAAAATTAATTTACGAGGAGTTTATGCTACACGCTCACGATCATCACGACCTGCCTTTCTGGCGCAGGTATATTTTTTCTACTGATCATAAAATCATTGGCTTGCAATATGGCATTACGGCATGGATTTTTTTGCTGTTGGGTTTCTGTATGATGCTTCTCATGCGCTGGCAATTAGCTTACCCGGGCCAGCCGCTGCCAGGTATTGGCAGTTGGTTTGGCGAAGACCACATGCCAGGCGGGGTCATGTTGCCGGAGTTTTATAATCAGCTTGGTGCCATGCACGGCACCATCATGGTGTTTCTAGGCATTGTGCCTTTGGTCGTCGGTGCTTTTGGCAATTACATCGTGCCTTTACAAATCGGGGCGCCGGACATGGCTTTTCCTAAATTAAATATGGCCAGCTACTGGAGCTATTTTACCGGCGGCGTTGTTATGCTGGCCAGTTTCTTTTTGCCCGGAGGATCGGCCAGTTCAGGCTGGACGTCCTATCCGCCGCTTTCTGTGATTGCCCCTATTGGCCAGACCGCCTGGATTATCGGGATGGTATTTTTGATCACCTCTTCCTTGTTAGGTGCTGTGAACTTTATTGTTACCATTTTTCAATTACGTGCTTCCGGCATGACCTGGATGCGTTTACCGTTTTTTGTCTGGGCACAGCTGGTGACAGCATTCTTATTGCTTTTAGCGTTTCCACCTCTGGAAGCTGCCGCTGTCATGCAATTGATGGATCGGGTTTTTCATACCAGCTTTTTTATGCCGGCGGGGTTAATTGTCTCAGGCCAGCACATGCCTTATACCGGCGGGGGAAGCGTGCTTTTGTGGCAGCATTTGTTTTGGTTTTTGGCTCACCCAGAAGTCTATGTGTTGATTTTACCGGCCATGGGTATTGTTACTGAGATCATTGCTAACAATATTCGTAAACCGATCTGGGGTTTAAAAAGCATGGTTTACTCCATTATAGTCCTTGGGTTTTTATCATTTATTGTTTGGGCCCACCACATGTATCTAACTAACATGGGCACAGCCATCAGTTCATTTTTCCAGATTACCACCATGATGATTTCCATCCCATCCGTCATTATTTTAACCTGTCTTTTTATTTCATTATGGGGAGGATCCATTCGCTTTAATGTGCCTATGCTGTTTGCCCTGGCCTTCTTGCCTATGTTTGGTATCGGTGGACTCACGGGACTTCCTTTGGGATTAGCCTCCCCGGATATTCATCTGCATGATACGTATTATGTGATTGGCCATTTCCATTATGTGGTAGCCCCTGGAACGATTTTCGCGCTTTTCGCAGGTGTCTACTATTGGTTTCCTAAAATTACGGGGCGTAAAATGAATGAATTTTTGGGTCATTTGCATTTTTGGCCGTCTTTGGTGTGCATGAATTTAATTTTCTTTCCTATGCTCATCCAGGGCCTGGCCGGTGTTTCCAGGCGTTTATACGACGGGGGGGCCAGTTATGCGCATGCCCAGCCTGTGCTTTATTTGAATCAAGTGATGTCCATTGCTGCCTTTATCATGGCAGCAGCGCAGATTTTTTTTATCGTGAATTTGTTCTGGAGTATGTTTAAGGGTAAACGGGTGACAAGTGACAATCCTTGGGATGCCACCACTTTAGAATGGGCCACACCCACGCCTCCTGGACACGGTAATTTTGTGCATCCGGTGGAAGTTTATCGTGGGCCTTATGAATATAGTGTCCCAGGGGCGCCGAAGGATTTTAGCCCGCAGTTTGAAAAATGATTTCAATTGTCATCCCCGAATGTATTTATCGGGGATCCAGATTTAGCAAGAACTAGGTTCCCGATTAAAACATTCGGGAACGACAAACTAAGAAAGATATATTATGGAAATTCCTTATATCGTCGAAGAAAGACCGGACACCGGCTTTAATAATGCCACTTTAGGCATTTGGCTCTTTTTAGCTTCCGAAATTATGCTTTTTGGGGCACTGTTTTCTTCCTATATTTTATTGCGTACTTCAGCCAGCCAATGGCCCTCAGGGGCTAGTGACCTTAATATCCCTTTGGCCACTTTAAATACTTTTATTCTTGTTTTTTCTAGTATTGCTGTGGTCTTTGCCTGGGCTTCGACTAAAGAGGGTAATTTAGCTAAATTTAAAAAATGGATGGGGATTGCGTTGCTGTGCGGCTTAGGGTTTTTGGTGGTGAAAAGCATTGAATATAAGCTGGAATTTATACACCATAGATTTCCTTCCACCAATACCTTTTTAGCGCTTTATTTTACGATGACGGGTATACATGCCATGCACATTATGGGGGGACTTATTGTCAACAGCTATCTATGGGGGCCTGGTTGTAAGATGTTTAAAGAAGACTTATCTCATTTTAGCCATCGAGTGGAGATTGCTGGTATTTACTGGCATTTTGTTGATTTGCTTTGGCTTATTTTTTTGTTTCCGGTGCTTTATCTTTTATGACAACTTTTCAGGATTCTCATGACCTACGAAGAATTTGTTGCCAATATAGAAAACTTTCAAACCGATTACTCTCAAGACATCACACCCGCCAGTTATTTCGGTTTTCCTATAACGCCGCTTTTAGAGGCCGAAACTAGACTCAGTAATCCTAAAGAAAAATCGGTGGCTTATTTTTCCATGGAATATGGGCTCGCTCCCAGTATTTATAATTCGTTTAAACCAAGTAAGCCCATCAGTGATAAAAATACATTTTTTAGACATGAAGTTTTTTCCAATTACTGGCTTTCCGATTATGTATTTAGAATCCATATCAATAGAATGTTAGATATTCCCATTTATAGCGGCGGATTAGGGGTTTTGGCAGGCGATACCGTTAAAAGTGCATCTGATTTGGGACTTTCCGTTGTGGCTTTAGGTGTTCTTTGGAATAAAGGATATTTTAAACAAAATTTTTGGTATAAGTATGGACAAGTGCCGGAAGAGCTTTCTTGGGACCCTACCACCTATCCGGGGCTCGTTCCTCTTAAAAGCAAGGTCATGATGCCTACCAAGCAAGGCGATTTGATTTTGCGACTATGGAAATATTATGTTTACAGTTATGATCAAACACATGTGGTTCCTTTAATTTTGCTGGATTCCAACTTACCGGACAACAGCGAACATTTCAGACAATTGACCGACCAGCTTTATCGCAGTGACCATGTCTCTTGGCGTATTTTTCAGCGTTCCATTCTTGGGATCGGTGGTATGAAAGCTTTAGCGGCATTAGACTTACAAGTTAACTGTTATCATCTCAATGAAGGCCATGCCGCTTTTGCTTTGGCGGAAAAATACGTCAGCCTCAAAGATAAATCACAGATGGAAGAAGAGAAAAAGAAATTTGTCTATACCTGTCATACACCGGTAGCTGCTGGACATGATCGTTTCAGCATTCATGATATTGAGAATCTTTTTCCCCAAGAGTATGTGGAGACCGCTAAAAAGTTTGGCCAGGAAAACTCTCATTCCGATAACGTGAATTTAACCTATATTTGTTTGAATCATTGTCGCCATACCAATGCTGTATCCCAAAAGCATGGGGAAATTATGCGGTTGCAGTTTCCTGATTTTGCCCAGCGTATTGATCCCATTACCAATGGAATTCATATTCATACATGGATTT
>JAHFGE010000027.1 GCA_023247575.1 Candidatus Omnitrophota bacterium
CTTCGTTTGGGGCAATTTTGGGGGGAGTGTCTAGTTTAATTCCAACCACTAGTTTATTGGGTTCTATGGGTTTAGCAGCATTACAAAGTGGGTTAGGTCAAGTTGTGGGAAATATAGTAACAGGGGCAGCGTATTCCCATATTAGCTATGGGGCTATTATTGGTTCGTCTTTAGGAGGAGCGTTCGGGTCATTATATGGGGGGATGGTTACAGGAGTAGTATCTAAAGAAATGGATGCAGTTATAACGGGTACTTATGGAGGAATAATGGAAGGCGAAGGTGATTATACACAACGACTTATTTTGAATCAATAAATGTGATTAATAGGGGAATTCATATGGTGGATGTTTTACTTAATATAAGTATTCTTATTTGGGGCGTTTCATCTTTTATTAGTAGTTATATGGGAGGAAAATATTTAAATTATTTAAAAACTCAGCACACCGATGTTTGGAATAGGCTTGGTCGGCCAGGATATATTTATGAAACGACCTTTGAAGCTAGAAAAGCGATAAGAGATTTTGAAAAAAGAAAAGATTATTTACAATTAAGTGATTCTGAATTAACGAGAAGGATTATTTTAAATCGGGCATGGTATAACATCATGCTTTTTTGGTTTATTATTGTTTTAATCTTACTTCTTTGTCATTATCTCAAAATTGGGAAGTGATTTAAATGCAAAAAAATATAAAAAAATATCGTATAAAAGACGAGTTTAAAAAAACGGCTTTATTTTTATGCTTCCTTTGTTTAGTAATGTTTATTTTACTATGCCTACTTATACCAGAACATACTCAGGATTTTTTAATCATTGGATTTCCTTTTCTTTTCATAAGTATTTGTTTTATTGTGACAGCACAGGCAGAGGTTTTTATCGATGAGGAAGGGATCCGCCATTACAACAAAGTAATATGTAACCTGGTAGGTTCTCAATACGCTAAATGGAATGATATTACGCTAGCGCACATCAAGTATTCGGTTCATCACAGTGGATGGATAGAAATTTACGCACGGAAAGAAAAGGGGTATAGCAAGGTTGAAATCCCCTTTTTTGAATATTCGACAGAATTAATAGAAGACATTGTTGCTCACCTTTCTTCTGAAGTTAGAAAAATCGATTTTGAAAATTTAAAGCATAAAAAAGGCTAAATTCCGGGGACACGTACTAATTATTGTGGTTAATGAATCATCCAAGAAAGGATAACATAATGAAAGTATTAATTGCTTGCAGCTTGCTTATTTTTACCTGTCTCTCGTTTTCAGGATGCTCCGTATTTATGGCCGCACATCAACCGGATTATAAAGATTTAAGTTTTCTAAAAGCTGGTGTTTCAAGAGATAAAATCGTGTCAGAACTAGGATCACCTGCTGCAACCCAAACTGATGAACAAGGCAATGCCGTAGACATATACAAATTTAAACAAGGTTATGGCACGGGGAATAAAGCCCTCAGAATGTTAGGGCACGGAACAGCTGATTTTTTCTCACTGGGGTTATGGGAGATTGTTGGTACCCCGGCTGAAGCCATTTGTAATGGTAAAGATATGGCTGTAAAAGTAACTTACGATAAAGAGAACAAAGCTCAAGATATAGTCTATCTGACAGGCAAGTAAGAGGAACAAAATAGTTCCGGGGAAATAGTTCCGGGGATAATTCCGGGGACACGTACTAATTTTTGTCAGACGATTATAAAAATTTAATAATAAAATATAGCGTCATTTAATTCTCCCGTTAAATGGCACAAAGGAAAGGCCGGATTAAAAAAGGTGGACGAATGGCTCGAACAGCGAGAGTTGTCGCAGAAGGTTATCCACATCATATTGTCCAGAGGGGTAATCGTCGGCAGCAAGTATTTTTTAGTGATCATGATCGGTTGGAATATTTGAGGTTGTTGAAGGATCAGTCAGAGGTATACGGGTTAAAGATATGGGCATATTGCTTGATGGATAATCATGTACATTTGATTGTTGTTCCTGAACAAAGGGAGTCGTTGGCAAAGGCGATAGGGGAAGCACATAAACGGTACACACGGATGATTCATTTTCGGGAAGGGTGGCGTGGATATTTATGGCAGGGGAGGTTCGGCAGTTTTGTGTTGGATGACGAATATGTATATGCGGCAGTGCGGTATGTAGAACGGAATCCTGTTCGTGCGAAACTGGTTGAAAAGGCAGGTGATTATAAATGGTCAAGTGCTGGGGCGCATATCGATGGAGAAAATGGAGATGTTTTAACAAGATTTTATCTGCAGGGGGAGATTAAGGATTGGGTGGGTTATTTGGCGGGAGATGAGGACAAAGAAGATTTAAAATTGATGCGGCGGCATGGAGCGACCGGGAGGCCTCTTGGGGGCAAAGAGTTTATGGAGCAGTTAGCGAAGAAATTAGGAGTTGATTTGGCACCAAGAAAGCAGGGAAGGCCTAGAAATTAGTACGTGTCCCCGGAAACTCTGTCCCCGGAAACTTTATTCCGGAAACTTCCGTGTCCCCGGAAACCTTCCCGGAAACCTTCGGAAACTTCCCGGAAACTTTGTAAATTCCTTTAAAAACAGTGCACTTTTAATTCGTAGATGACACAATTGAATAAAATGCTTGATTTCTTCAATTGTGATTTGTATAATTGAAGTTAACTTCTATTGCTTAAGATCAGGAAGAAATATGGACATCAAAGCCTTTAAGAATAGCCCGCAGGAAAAATAATCAATACGCAAAAAGGATACTCTGTTTTTGTGCCTAATCCTTTGCCTCCCAAGGTAAGTTATGATGAAGCCCTCGTGCAATTGTTATCAGAGGCAAATCGCAATTTGGGAAATCTAAACGGAATAGGGACGCAGATGCCAAATCCCGCCCTTTTGATTATTCCATACGTAAGGAAAGAAGCAGTTTTAAGTTCAAGGATAGAAGGCACGCAGACTTCTCTCTCAGAGCTGTTCTATTTTGAAGCCGCCCGCAAAGAACAGCAGAAGAAAGAAGCCGGCAGAACAGATATTTTAGAAGTATATAATTATGTGAAGGCCATTGATTACGGCATTAAACGGCTGGAATCCCTGCCTCTATCTCTGCGTTTAATCAAAGAAATACACGCTATTCTTATGAAAGGGGTAAGGGGGCAACATTTAACTCCTGGTGAATTTCGCAGAAGCCAGAATTGGATTGGTCCTGGGGGTTGTACGCTTAACGATGCTGCTTATATACCGCCTCCTGTGGAGGAAATGAAAGAGGCATTAGGTGATCTTGAGAAGTTTATCCACAACAGAGGCGTCCTTGATGGGCTTATTCAGTGCGCAGTTACACACTATCAGTTTGAGTCCATACATCCATTCTTAGACGGAAATGGAAGAATAGGTAGATTATTGACCATACTTTTTCTATGCGAAAGGCAGTACCTGAAATATCCATTGTTGTACCTTAGCGCTTATTTTGAAAGAAATCGCAGTCAGTATTATGAAAGATTGCTTGGCGTAAGCCAAAAAGGAGACTGGGCCGGGTGGATTAAGTTCTTCTTAAAGGCGGTAGCGGATGAATCCCGGGATGCCATTGATAACTCAGGATCTGTGCTTGCTTTATTGGATGATTATAGGAAACGGGTTGAGCAAAAGAGGCCTTCTATGTATGTATTTAAATTGCTTGATTTGATCTCAAGAAATCCCTATATAAGCATACCCAAAGCAGCTCGGTCGCTTAAGACTTCGTTTCACACAGCTAAAGCTGCTGTGGAAAAACTGCAGTCAATGAAGATATTAACGGAAACCACGGATAAAGAGTGGGGTAAAATATACTGCGCAGACGAGCTTCTAAAGATCTTTGACCCAAAATAGAGCATAACTGTGCTATAACCTAGGACAATAAGTCAATCTCAAAGTCATTAGTCAATTGATTTGACAATTCAATAGACAGATGTTATCCCTGATGTAGGAGGATGAAACCTATGATGACTGTTCAAAAAGACACCACTCTTGTTGGCGTTTCCGAAATGCGTACAAAAATGGATGAAATCCTTGCTATGAGTCATCGGCATACGGTGATTATTGAAAAACGCCATAAACCTGTAGCGGTACTCATTGATGCCGGTCAATATGAGCAATTAGAAAAACGGCTGGAGCTTCTGGAAGATTTCGCGTTGGCTCATTTGGCCAAAGCCAGGGAACGCGGCTCCAAAGGATCGGATTATATGGATATTGAAGCCGCGTTAAAAATTATTCGCCGCCAATGACCCTCTGGAAGATCCATATTCATAAATTAGTTCTGACTGAGGACTTCGAAGATCTCTCGCGGACAAACAAGGAAATGATTCTCAAGGCCCTGCACAAAAAACTTTCGCTCGACCCTCAGGGCTACGGTAAGCCTTTAACAGGAGAGTTTAAAGGGCTATGGCGCCTGCGCGCAGGTGATTATCGTGTTATTTATCGTATTGTGAAGGATGAAATCCTCGTCTTGGTCATCAAGGTCGGCATCCGTCGTGATGATCAAGTGTACCAAGAGTTATCCGCACGCTTAAAGAAATTATAAATACAAATTTTTTTGAATTCCCTTCCTTTCCTTCTTTTCTATTTATATAATTATAAATAATCTATGTCTATTTCTCTTCATTGGCTGGTTATTCTTGAGCGAATGTTCTTAGGGGTGCTTGGCGGGGCCTGTCTTTACATCCTTTATTTTTCAACAACAAATCATCACCACCTACCGATTAGTCCCGATACACAGACTGTGGAATCCACCGCAGAGTCTACTATCAGCGCGTCTGTTTTGCCATCCTTGCCTTCTTATGAAAATTATGCCAGTAAAATCAACAGACGGGATTTGTTTAGTTCTTCCACAGTCTCCACGGATCTTAGTACCTTAACGGCCGCCCCGGGGGCTTTGCCGGGTGATTTGAAAGTGGTTGGCATTGTGGTGGGAAACCCTTCTGAAGTGATTATCGAGAATACAATCTCTCATCAGACATTATTTATCCAGCAGGGGAAAGAAACAGACGGTATCAGTATTCAAAAAGTGCAAGCCCATCAAGTTATTTTGAGTTATAAGGGTGAGTCGGTAGTTATTCCGTTGAAGGAGAACAAATAGCATGCATTTCAAAATATATCGTCAAAAAATATGCTTGGCTATAGCGGTAATAACAATTCTGTGTGGGGTTGGCTTGGCTCAAGAAGAGGGATCTTCTAAGCAGGATCAGCCAGTATCACCTGCAGCTCAAGAACAGAAAACATCATTAGTGCTTGATGTTCTGGATCTGCGGGATATGGATGTTAATGATGTGTTTAAACTCCTTGCCGCCAAGACGGGGTTGAACATCATCGCGGGTAAGAATGTTCAGGGTCGGGTGACGATCTATCTTAAAAATGTCGAGGTGCATGACGTCCTGCATATTATTCTGCAAGCCAATGACCTGGCCTTTGTGGAGGAGCGCGGCATTATTCAGGTCATGCCGGAGGCAGATTTCGAGCGCCTTTATGGGTTTAAATTCGGGCAGGCCACTGAGCACAAAATCATTGCCCTTAAAGGTATCAAGGCCGCCGACGCTGTTGCCCTGTTGACACAATTCAAGAGTACCGCTGGCAAGGTGATGGCTGATGAGCAGTCGAACACCATTCTTATTGAGGATTTACCGGCCAGGCTTAAAGATATGGAAGAATTTATTGCGCTCATCGATATACCAACCGAAACAAAAGTATTCCCGTTCAAATATGTACAGGCTGACCTCATAGCCACGCGGATCAAGGAGATGTTGACACCGAAATTGGGAAGCGTTCAGTTTGATGCAGGCTCTAACAAAGTATTTGTGCAGGATACTTCTCTCAAGCTGATTGAAGTGGAAAACCTGGTGCATCAGCTGGATGTACCGCGCCAAACCCAGGTGTTTGAATTAAGCTATGCCAAGGCCGAGGATATGCTAAAGACCATTACCCCGATGCTCAGCAAAGATATCGGTCACGCCGAATTTGATGCTCGGGGAAATAAACTGGTGGTCACCGATATTGCTCCTAAAATCAAGGAAATAGCAACCGTCATTGCCGCTTTAGACCATAAAGAGAAAGAGGTGCTTATTGAAGCGCGTATTGTGGAAATTGATTTAACCGATCAATATCAAATGGGGGTCGATTGGGAAATTCTTATCCCTAAATTTAATCATGAGGTGGTCACGCTTTCCGATAATCTTTCCAATAATTTTACTGCGAATAGTCTTAATCTACCAGCGGCCATAACCCCTCAAAGCATTGCGGCGGTGGGGACTCTGAATCGGGAACGTTATTCTCTTATCCTTAATCTGCTGGCCAGCCTGAATAACACCAAGACATTATCCAATCCTCAAATTGCCGTTGTCAATAATCAAGAAGCCAAAATTCTCATAGGTTCTTCTATCCCCTATGTGACCGATACCACCACACAGTCTGCCACAACAGCGCAGACAGCGGAATCGGTCACCATGGTGGATGTAGGGATCAAACTCACGGTGACCCCCACGATCCATAACGATGGGTATATTACGATGAAAATTCATCCGGAAGTTTCATCCGCCGATAAAAGCATCACGACAAGTCAGAAAAATGTGATCCCCATCAGACAAACTTCGGAAGTGGACACTGTCATACGCGTCAAAGACGGTGTAACGATCATGATCGGAGGACTCATGAAAGATGTGGCTACCAACAATAAAAGCAAGATTCCATTTTTGGGAGATATTCCGCTTTTTGGCAAGGCTTTTCGCAATGAAGCACGTATTTCCACCAAACAGGAAATCGTCATTTTTTTGACTCCCCATATTATCAATGGTGATATTGAGGCCCCTGCCGAAGAGCTGACCGGTACTAAAGCCAATGAAACTTATTTCAATCCGCTTCCCAAGGACAAATCTATTGTTCCTGTTCCTTAAAGTGTGCGCTAAGAGGGAATTCCATGCGTTTACATAAACCGGCACTGCTGGGACAATTGTTGGTTGACAAGGGCCTTGTAACCCAAGAACAATTGCATCAGGCGCTGGCCCAGCAAACAAAGACCAATGAACCTTTAGGGTTGATTTTAGTGCGTTTGGGTTTTGTCAAAGAAGAGCAGGATGTGCTTAGCGTGGTGGCCGATCAAATCAACGTTAAGCTTATCCGGTTAAAAGATATTTCTGTCGATCCGCAGGTCATTAACCGCCTGCCGGCTAAAGCAGCCAACCATTATAAAGTCTTCCCTATAAAATTTGAAAATGGCATTTTGACGGTGGCCACCCATAACCCTTTTAATGTAGCTGTTTTTGATGACCTGTCCGTGATTGCGAAGACCCCGATTGATTTGGTATTAGCCAGCGAAAAAGAAATCCTGGAAGCCATCCGGGAATATTACGGATTGGGCGCAGAGACTATTGAAAAAATGATGACGGATGTGGGGCCCGAGCCTGCCCAGGAGATACAAACCATTGATGAGGCTGGTGCCGAGGCGTCCATCAGCCAGTTTTTAAATCAGATATTGGTGCAGGCCTATAAGGACCACGCCACCGATATTCATATCGAGCCGTTTGCTGAGGAGTTACGCATTCGTTATCGTATCGATGGAATTCTGTATGATGCCCAGGTGCCGGAAAATATTCGTTTTTTCCATGATATGCTGATTTCCCGTATCAAGATTCTTTCCAATTTGAACATTGCCGAAAAACGCCTGCCGCATGATGGACGATTTAAGGTGAGGGCCGGCAATGAAGATTTGGATTTGCGCATTGCCATCTTGCCATCGGCTTTTGGCGAGAGCGTGGTTATCCGTATTTTAAACGCCGTTAGACTCTATAGCTTTGAGGAATTAGGATTTATTGGCAAACAGCGGCAATATCTGGATATGCTTTTAAAAAAACCGCATGGGATTATTTTTATAACGGGCCCTACTGGCAGCGGAAAAACTACGACTTCATACACCTGTCTTTCTGCCCTGAACAAAGATGGTATCAAAATTGTCACGATCGAAGACCCCATTGAATACCAATTGCGCGGGGTGACTCAAATACAGACGCACAGCCAGATTGGATTGACGTTTGCGCATATCCTGCGTTCGGTGTTGCGCTGTGATCCGAATATCATCATGGTGGGGGAAGTGCGTGATTCTGAAACAGCCCAGATTACCATTCAGGTGGCTTTGACTGGTCATCTGGTTTTCTCGACCCTGCATACTAATGATGCAGCCAGCGGAATAACCCGGCTTTTGGATATGGGTATCGAACCGTACTTAATTGCTTCCTCGGTCGAATGTTTTATTGCCCAGCGGCTGGTGCGCCTTTTGTGCCCGCAATGCAAGGTACCTGGTAAAATTACTGCAGAAATGATGGATGTCTTTGGGCCATCGGCGCAAAATGCACAAGGGGTTGTTTATGAGCCTTTAGGTTGTAAACATTGCCGTATGACAGGCTACATCGGCCGTCAGGCCATATGTGAATTTTTAATGATGACCGACGAGATACGAGCGCTGGTAACTTCACGTGCAACAGCAGGGGAGATTAAGAAAAAGGCTATTGCTGCCGGCATGAAGACTTTGCAACAGTATGGGTGGGAAAAAATTTTAGAGGGAATTACTTCTCCTTCTGAAGTCCTGCGCGTTACCAGGGAAGACCAGTAAGGGAGCGCAACAACATGACTCAATATGCCTATAGGGCTAAGAGCGGACCTAAAGATGTTGTGCATGGCGTTATTGATGCCGACTCTGCTGAGGCCGCCGTTGCCAGCATTATTAAATCCGGCCAAACTCCTTTGGAAGTTAAACCCCACCAAGATCAAAGTACTTTACCATCAACAGTACAAGGGAGACACCCTTTAGGACGCTTTGCCTGGTTAAAACTTATGTGGACTACCAAGATACCGTTAAATGCTCTGGGAATATTTACCCGGCAAATGTATGATTTGCTCGATGCTGGGATTCCACTGTTACGCGCTTTGGAGTTACTCTCGCATCAAAAAACACATCCTTTGTTTAGAAGCGTGATTGTACAGATGACCCATGACATTCAAGAAGGATCCAGCTTATCTTCCGCGATGAGTCAGTGTAGTCATATCTTTAGCGGTTTATATATCAATATGGTCAAATCAGGCGAAACATCGGGGCATCTGCCGGAAATTCTGGATCGTTTGGCCCAGTTTATTGAAAAAGAAGAGCAAATACGTACCAGGGTTAAATCCGCCATGCTCTATCCAATGATTATTCTGGCGGTTGGAATATTGACTATTTTTGTGATGTTGACCTTTGTCCTGCCGCGGCTGACAGTACTGTTTGAAGATTTTGGTGCGGATCTTCCCTGGCCCACGAAGATCGTGCTGGCCATAAGTTCTTTTTTTGCGCATTTTTGGTGGTTGATACTGATAGCCGCCATGGGTGGTTTTTTTTGGTTGAGAAAATTTTTTTATTCTGCTCAAGGACGGCAATGGCTGGATGAGCGAGTGTTATCCGTGACGCTTTTGGGGGATTTTATCCGTCGAGCTGAAATGGCTCGTTTTGCCCGTACCTTGGGGACTCTTTTAGAAAGTGGGGTGGCCATCCCCCTGGCCCTGGAATCCAGTGCGGCGGTGGTTGAAAATAGCATTCTGCGCCAGCAGACCAAGAAGATTGCGGAGCGGGTACGCTCCGGCAGCAGCCTGACCCAGGCATTTAAAGGGAGTGCCATTTTTCCAGAGGTGGCGGTCAACCTCATTAGTGTGGGAGAAGAAAGCGGCAAGCTTGAACGCGGATTGTATAAATTTGCCCTTTTGTGTGAGCGCGAAACATCACAATTATCGGAAACTTTTGTTACCATTTTAGGACCGCTGATGCTGGTGGTTATTGTCGGGGTGGTTGGTTTTATGGTGGTGGCGATGCTTTTGCCGATGTTTAAAATGAATATGATTGTTAATTAACGTTCGGAGGATATTATGCGTTTAAAAGCCTTTACATTAATCGAAATTATGCTGGTCGTTATTATTATCGGTATTTTAGTCGCTATGGTGGTTCCCAACATTGCCGGCAGAAGTGAACAGGCCAGAATCACAGCCGCCAGGACGGACATTGATTCCAATATGGCCACAGTACTGGATTTGTATAAATTAGACAACAGCACTTATCCGACGACGGAACAAGGACTGGCCGCTTTATTGTCTGCACCAACTGTTAGTCCGGTACCTTCCAAATGGAGCGGCCCGTATTTAAAAAAAAAGAAGCTGCCCAAAGACCCCTGGAATCGGGATTACGTTTATGTGTATCCTGGTGCGCATAACACAGACGGTTATGATCTTTCTTCCCTTGGTCCCGATGGGGTGGAGGGTAAGAACAACATTACAAATTGGGAATCAGAAAAATAATGAAGCACGCCTTTACCTCAATTGAGCTATTGTTAGTACTGGTTTTGATGGCAATTGTGTTGGGCACGGCGGTGGCCAATTATTCCGGTACGTTTGAGGCCATGCAGTTAAAAAAAAGTGCGGATGATCTAGCTCACCTGATGCGTTATGCGCAGGTACGCTCGACGATAGAAGGAACGCTAATGTGTATTACATTTAGTGCAGACAAAAGACAGTATCAATTACAGCAGGCCGATATTGATGAGCAGGGTAAGGCGGGGAAATTTTACTCCATTAACCATCGCTTAGGACGGCCAGTTGTTTTACCTAAGAGTGTTTCGCTTTCTTTGCAGGTCAGCAGCGTCAATTTTTATCCTGACGGCACCATGGACAAAGTACGTATCTATTTAAAGAATAAAACTGGACAAATCACCCTTTCCTCGATGGAGCAGCGTAAACATGTGCTTGTATTCGAACAATGACCGCGGATCCATACTGGTTGAAGCACTGGCAGCGGTTGCCATTATTGCGGTCAGTCTCACCTTGATCATGCAGTCTTTTGCATCCACCCTGCGCGCCAGTGTCCTGCATCAGGATTACATCAAAGCGCTGGTCTTGCTGCAGAATCGTCTTGAGGCAACATCCTTGAAAGATATGAGCGACTTAGGAATAGTCGACAAGCCTTGTCCTGAGCCGTTTGGGCGGTTTCATTATAAGACCGCCATTAAAGACGTGAATGGCCAGCCGCTATATCAAGGGCTTAAGCAGATCGATATCGCTGTTGATTGGCCATCCGGCCCCAGGCAGCGGGAAGTGAAATTGAGTACATATTTAAATCTTGGAAATGTCGAACAGAAAACCAAAACCACATATTACGGCGGTTATTAACCCCTGCAGGGCTTTTACCTTAGTTGAACTGCTGCTGGCTCTAATAATTTTTTCTATCGTGGCATTAAGTTTATATGGCATGTTCACCAATGGTATTAAAGTGGAAGCGAAAGCCAAATATATTCATGAAACCTATCAGGAGGCTTACATGGCCTTTGATCTATTGGAACGCGAGTTATCCAACGCCATCAAGTATGATTTCTCGGGGTTCTCAGACCCCTATTCTAAATACTCCACTCAAACAGCTTTTATTGGCCAAAGCAATAAGTTGACATTTCTATTGCCTACTGCTCAGGGAATTGACAGGGTGCATTATTATGCTGGCCCCGACGGTACCGTCGGGACTGGCCCCGCCAAACTGTATGGCGGGACTGGCCGGCCGAAGCCGGATAAGTTCGCCAAAACTCCGACGGATTTTCTTATGCGCCAGCAAATGCCTCTGACAGAATTTTTGAATCAATCTAATCCCGCTTGGCAGGAAGAAATTATTAGCACGGGACTTGTCCCGATGGTACCGTCGGGGTTAAGGTTTGCCTATGCATCCTTCAAAGATCAGGGAGGGCCAGCCCCGACGGTACCGTCGGGGCCAGCCCCGACCGAAGCGTCGGGGCCAGCCCCGACCGAAGCGTCGGGGCCTCAACAATTGCAATGGCAGGACCAATGGCAGCAGCTAGGGTTACCGGTGGCCGTAAGGGTTACTTTAACGTTATTTGATCCCGCTAACCCTAAAGAAGGCGTCGTTTTAACGCGGGAAATTTATCTGCCGCTAGGAAATTGGTAACAATGAAAAATAACAAGCGTGATTCTGGTATAATCTTGATATCTGTACTATGGATTTTGGCCATTTTATCGTTACTGGCTTTGAGTTTGAGCCGCCAGAATGCTATCGAGGTATCATTAATGCAGTATGGCATAGGTAAGGCCAGGGCTTATGCCGCTAGCCGGGCAGGTATCAATTATTGTTTATATTTTTTAGATAAGTTACCGATGGACAAAGATACCCTTTATGCCAGCGGCATTAAGATCCCGCAGGGAAAAACAGCGCAGGATTATTTTCAAGGCGTTAAAGTGGGGGAAGGGGAACATGTGGAAATTAGTTATATGAGTGATGATTATAGGGCTGACAAAAAAATCAAATATTATGGTTTGGCTGATGAAAGCCGGCGGATTAATGTTAATTCTCTCAATGGGACTAATTCCTCTGTGCTTAGTTTTTTAATGCAAGATCGGGGTGTCGATAAAGTTTTGGCTGATAGCATTGCCTCTGCTGTAGTGGACTGGCGGGTTAAAAAGAACAGACCCTTTGATGCGCCGCAAGAATTAATGATGGTCAAGGCCATGACACCGGAAATTTACAGCAAGATTAAAGATTACCTCACCGTATTCCCCCAACAGCAGAGTGATTTGAAAATTAATTTTAATACGGCCCCCGAACCTGTGGTGTATGCGGTATTAAAGCTATGGGCGATGAATAACGGTAAGACGGAGGCGGATGTGTCAGCTGCTATGCGGGATATTGAAAACCAACGGGATAACGGGCAATCCGCCAATGATGCTTCCTTTGAGAAGCCATGGCAGTCGTTGAATACAGAAAAAGCAGAATCTTATTGGATTCGTTCGGTCGGCATTGATGAAAACTCGCATACTCGCGTCGTTATAGAAGCGGTGGTGGGGCAAACCATCGCAGGATGGGCCATTCAGTCCTGGCAAAGGTCATAAATGCGTCAGAAAACACGGACAATTGTGGAAATGACAGAAGCCCAAATCCAATTGATGCAGACGATTTGGCGTAATGACGAGGCTGTCCTGGCTCATTACCTGATAGCCGACATCAAGGGATTTTTCGAAGGTGCCATCGCCAAAAAGTTAATTCAATTAGACAAAGAACATAGGCTAAACTTAAGAAATAGCGAAACGATTGCCGTTATTCCTCGCAGCCAAGTGATTTTGAAATATTTTAAACTCCCGTCACAAAATACGACTGAACTTAAGCAGATGCTGGACCTGCAACTAGCCAGCCAGATTCCCTATGCCCGTGAAGATGTGGTGGTGGATTTTACTGTTTTAGATACAGACGCCCAGGGATATAGTAGGGTTTTAGTGTTTGTTTCTCCTCGGGAGACGGCATTGCGGCTGGCAAGAATTCTGCAGGCTCCGCCAATGGCGGGGCAGGCGGCCAAAGCGGCTTTACCTAGAATTACGGTTAGTTCGATGGGAATTTTTCACTGGTATCAAAGTCATTGTTCTAACCTCACCGATGTGGCTGTGCTATTGGATATTGGCCAGCAGAACAGCGAAATCTGTATTTGTGATTCCCGGCGCCTGTGGACTTCACGTCCTGTTTTCATGGGCATAGAGCAGGTGGAGGCCAAACAGTATGAGGAATTTTTAAAACAGATCGATTGGACTGTCAAAAATTATGAAAGGCAAGCCATGGGCCCTGCGGTCAGTCGGCTGATTTTGCTCTCTTGCATGGAGGCGATGGGGGATTTCCATGATTATTTGTCCAAAGGATGTGCCGTACCAGTCGATTATATGCGCACCATAAAAGATGTACCTGTGGTCAAGGCTTTCAAGTGGCCCAGCGCTTTTTTAGCTGGTAACCCCTCCATTACCGGAGGTCTTGGTTTAGGTTTAGGAAATTTGTCCGGTGGAATTAATTTAATTCCTCCTGAGATCAAAGAGGCTCAGCATAAGCAAAAAATGCACTTGGCCATGGTACGATTCTCTATCGTTGCTGCCGTAGCATTGGCAGCATTGTTATTGGCTTTTAGCCTTAACTCTATCTATGAAGGATTCTATTTAAAAAAACTTCAGCAGCAGCTAAGGG
>JAHFGE010000028.1 GCA_023247575.1 Candidatus Omnitrophota bacterium
ATCGGAGGTCAGATTCTGGCACAAAGATAAACTTTTAGACACTCAGCAAGTTAAAACTGACCTGATATTACCAGTGCACTTTTAATTCATAAAAAGTGCACTTTTAAAAACTACGTAACATGCTTTCGACTAAGCTGTATCTCTTTGTCCTATTGACCTTGAAGAAAAAAGACCTGCTCCATACTGACCTTGCCATCGGGGGTATATTCTCGATATTTGAGACGCACATCATGCAAAAATTCGCTTTCCGCCATTAATTGCCCTTTATCATTGAAATATTGGAAAAGGCCCTGTCGTAAATTATCTTTAAATGTGCCCTGGTTTTTTAAGATCCCGCTAGGATAATATTCCTTGGCCACCCCTTGTTTTTTACCATCGACAACTTTCACAAGAACTTTTAACTCACCGGTGGGATAGAATTCCCGCCAGGCCTCATCATTCATTAAACCCTTTTTAAAATTGGCCTGGCCTCGAAAAGAGCCATCTTTATAATACATTTTGACAATGCCTTCGAATGTATTATTTTCCATGGGGCCTTCACGCATGACGTGGCCATTGGAATAATACTCTTTGCCGAATCCTTGTTTGATACCATTGAGTGCTTGATAGATGCCTTTGAGCTGGCCGTCCTCATAATATTCGCGAATAAAACCAATCTGGCGTCCATCTTTATAATCATATTCCCGCAGGACCTGACCATTGGGATAAAACTCTTTGGCAACACCTGTTTCTTTACCGGCGACGAAATTCCTTTCCCAGGTTGGCCGGCCTAATTCATCGTACTCTTTGGTAAGACCATCCTGGACTCCGTTAATGTAGGAAGCTTCAGCCTGAACCTTACCGTTAGCATAATAGAGGGTGGCGGGGCCATGAAGTTTACCTTCATGGTAAAAAGATTTTATTTTAACAACACCGCTGGGCCAGAATCCTAAAGCTTCATCGTCCAGGCGGCCATTGAGGTATCGCCCTGTGCCTTGTATTCTACCGTCGGGATAATAGGTGCGGAAGCGTCCATTGAGTTGGCCATATTGATACTCCAGGGTGCGGGTAAGGTGGCCGGCTTTATCGTATTCATTGTAAAAACCATCTTTAATCGGCCCCTCGGCAGACGCCTGAAGCAGGGGAACAAAAAGGCATAAAAAAACCAGTATCAGACTTAACATACGTTTTAAATTTAATCACTTAACCATGTTAAGTCAAAGTAAAAAAGAACTCATTTAACCCTAATTTTTTGACTGCCCGGTTGACCCTGCCTCGCACCGAGTGCCTTTATCGAACTGCTCGGCACAAGGTGAACTTGTCGAGGGGTCAAGTCCCTATTTTTACGGGACCAAAAAATCATGGCCATGATCAAAATCAAATAATAAACACAGACATGCCAGGGTTTTACATGATGAATATAGAAATACCCTCCGGGAACTTGCGCAAACCAAGAGGTTAGAAGCAAGGTGAAATTAAATACGACTTTCAGTGCACCGGCAAAAGCCGCGGCCAGAGGTGGACAAAAAAGTCCGATGACCACTAACCCTAAACTTAAAGCAATCACTAAATCGGCCAAAGGCACCACGAAAATGTTGGCAATAACCGCTACCGGTGAAACAATATCATATTCATAGGCGATGATCCCGGTAATACCCACCCAGGCAACCAGTGACACACACATAGCGTAAAGTAAATATTTTAAAACCCTTGCCTTGATATGTTGAATGGTTGGCTGAACTAAAGGGTGTAAATGGATAATGATAGTGACACAAATAAAGGAAAGTTGAAAACCGATATCAAAAAGATTTAAAGGATTAAGTAAAAACAGAACCAGCGCAGCCAGCCCCAAAGAATTGGCCGTATCCACGTCAAACTCCAAACAAAAACTGCTCAAAAAAACAGCCGCCATTAAAACGGAACGCACCACTGATGCTGTCCACCCCGCCAACAGTGCATAGGCAAATAAAAAGATGGTAGTCAAAATAAACTGTCCTGCCCGCGCCACACGCAAAACTTTAAGGATGAATAAAACCATGGTACTAATAAGGGCCATATTCATGCCGCTAATAGCCAAAATATGAGAGGTGCCGGTCTTGCTAAAGAGCGCATACATATCTTTGGTTAAGAAAGAACGATCGCCTAAAGCCATGGCTTGTATCATGCTGGTCTCCTGAGGTTCTAAATAGGTCGCCAGAACACTTTTAAATCTGTGTCTGATTTTAATAGCCACTGCTATCGCCCAGCGACCGCCATCTCGTGAAAGTATTTGAACCATTCTTTTTTTACCTACACTTAAAATAAACCAAAGACTATGATCTTCCAGGTACTGCTGATAGGAAAACCGGTCCAGGGGGCTATGAAAGGCTTTAAATAAAGTCCCCTCGAGAATGAGATGATCCCCATACCTGAGTTCCATAGGTTGACCTAGTGGTGAGCCCGTCGAACCACCTGTGGTGAGCGAAGCCGAACCATAGAAATTAACAAGTATCTTTCCGGCTGTCTTTCGCCATTGGTCATTGATGTTGATCCTATCGACTTGAAATTCGAATGTTTGCTTTATTCCAAACGTGGTGGGCCTGGAATACACATCCGATTCAATCGTTCCTTCCACAGCCCTTACTCGCTTGTGCTCTTTAAAGGTAAGAAATCCGATATTATCGGAAGGCCAGAGATAAATATTCTGATAACTAAGCGCTCCCAGACAAAGTATGGCCAGGTATAAGGCAAGAATAGAAAATTTGTTCCTTAAGATGCCTGCCATAATAAAAATACCACTTAAAATACTCCATAAGGGCCAACTCCAAAAGTTATAGTGGCCAAGCCAAATGCCCAGCCCCATGGCTATACTTAAATAGAAACATGGTCGGTGCGTGCAACGGTTATATCTTAAGGTATTTAATAATCCGTTCATAACGTTGAGGGGACATGCCTCTGGCCCCCCGCAGCGGATCAAAATCGGTAAAAGGCCCGTGGGTGTGACGATATACAATAATATATTCCGCGGTTTTAGGGCCAATGCCGGGGACTCTAAGTAAATCATCCACACTGGCCCGATTGATATTGATGGCCGTTGTCAAGGAACCCTTTTGAGCACTGTGCAGCCAGTTAAACAAACGTAAATTCTTTTGCAGGCCAATATTAACTAATGTGCCGCAGAAAATAATGACACACAGGCTTACGACCACACACTTTTCCTGAGGAGTTAAATAAAACATGGGAAATGATTTTAATGGGGAATTTATTACCGTAGGGGCGATTAATAATCGCCCCTACATTAGCCGTTGGGGAACGGCTACACACAAAGATATTCTAATAAAGTCTTAAAATAATTTCAACTGCTGTTTCTCGGCCTCCTTACTTTTAGACAGCCGTCGGCGTAACTTAGAATTCTCATACGCTTTAAGGTCTTCTTCGATATCAGCTAAAAACATAGATGGTGGATTAAAGAAAGTTTGACCAAATAATTGTCGGCGTCCAGCCCGGGTTAAATACAAATGCTCTTTGGCACGTGTCATACCGACATAAAACAGCCGGCGTTCTTCCTGGGGGTCACCTTTCATATCATTGAAATCCAACGGCAGTAATTTGGCTTCACAACCGACGATAAAAACCACGGGAAACTCCAAGCCTTTGGCGGCATGTAAGGTCAAAAGCGACACCTTCTCGACGTTATAATCAATAGTTTCTTCAAATTGCTGTAAGAAAATTTCATCTTTCTGGTCTTGTTGTAGAGACGCAAAATTTTGCGTCTCTACACCTTTAATTTTTCCCTTAGCCGATACAGCGTAAGGAATGCCTAAATGTTCCAATGCTTCCATGACGACATTCTTTTGGGCATTGAGGCGATACAAAATGGCCATGTCCCCAAAACTGCGATGAGCCTGGCGATAGGTTTCCACACGGTTGGAATCCTGCGAAAACATGCTCACCCCGCCGACCAGCAATTCGATTTGGTGAGCGATGTACTCGGCTTCAGCCCGGTCGGTGGCGGCTTCGTGAATCACCAGGCGTCCTTCGTCAATCATTTCGGCATGTAGGGGCGTATTGCAATACGCCCCTACACTAATAATCTGTGTCGATGCCGTCAACAAATTCACCGTCGAACGGTAATTTTCATTTAATTGCATTACCGTGGTGCCAGGGAAATCCTCCTGAAAACGATGAAATAATTTCACCTGACTTCCGCGAAAGCCATAAATGGATTGGTTGGGATCGCCGATGGCGGTTAGTAGGGGCGAACCGTCGGTTCGCCCGTACATGGGTTGGCCAAGGCCGCCAACCAAACATTTTAACAACGCATTCTGCACAATATTAATGTCTTGATATTCATCGACAAAAATGTACGGATACCTCTGCCGTATCACAGCAGCAACATCTTCATTTTCTAAAAGCAATAATGTTTCGCGCAAAATGTCGTCAAAATCAATCAGTCCCCTGCTATGCAGGAAACGATGATAACGCTGGTAATCCTCATTGGCATCAATCACCAGCTGGGTCGATTTAAGCAGAGAGATTTCCTCCACTGTTTCCTTGCGTTGGGCAGAGGTTTTGTGAGGAAATATCTCTTCAAGAAACCCTTGAATATCTTCCGGTAAAGCAATCTGGAAATTGTTGGGTAAAGGGGTGTGTTCGCTAAATTCTCGCAAAAGGCTTAAAGCAAACCGATGAAACGTTCCCACGGTCACATGTTTCCATAATTGCGGTACTTTAGCTTCCAGGCGCTTACGCATTTCCTGCGCTGCCTTGTTGGTGAAGGTGATGGCAAGGAGATGGGGACATGTTCCGAATTCGTTTTTTGAATTCGGTACGTGTCCCCCTAATATACGAACGATCCGGTGGGTTAAGGTATGCGTCTTGCCGGTGCCAGGGCCGGCGACGATCATAAGGTGGGAACCTTCATGGCAAACCGCCTGCCACTGGGCTTCATTTAAATCTGAAGGTCTGGGGTTGTTCATCTAAAACAACGCTAATTGTTTTTCGATCTTTTCGCGTTCGCCGTGTTTGAAAATTTCAACGGTGCCGTACTCTCCGTCGTATCCGGCGGCAATTTTGACCTCGCCTTTACGCATGCGGGCGATGCCTTCGGCAGTCACCTCACCGGCGCTGCGGCGAATTTGATCCAGAGGGGCATCCAGCAGAATATAGAATTCATTCCCGATTTGAGTGAGCATATTCATGTAAGCCTCTTGCACCGCTTTGCTGGCAGGGCCTACCTCCTTAGCTTCGCCAATCACCTCCGGTAAAGGCACCGTATTCCAGTAAGGTCGATGGCGTTTGCTTTTTTCATCTTCAGGACGATCAGCCAATTCTTCCACTCGGGCCATCACACCAACGGTAACCGGTTTGCCGCATCCTGTACACAACCCATTATTCTCTTTTGTTTGCCGGGGATGCCAGCGCACCTGGCAAAGCCGATGGCCGTCATAATGATACTTTCCCTCCTGTGGGAAAAATTCTATGGTGCCGACCAATCCTTTATCTTTTGTGTCGGCCAGAGCCTTATAAATGGCCGAATAGGAAAATTCTGTGTCAAAAATGTTGGCCTCACGTCCTAACTTGGATGGCGAATGTGCGTCGGAATTAGACACCAAAATAAACGGGTCCAATTGTTTCAACCGCCAATTCATCAGAGGATCTGATGACAAACCTGTCTCGACGGCATAAACATGCTTGGTTAAATCGGCAAAGCAATCTTCCATGCGGTCGAACCCTCCCATGGAACCCAGGGCTGAAAACCACGGCGTCCAGATATGGGCCGGCACAAAAATATTTTGTGGATCCGCCTCTAAAACGATTTCCAAAAGATCACGGGAATCCAGTCCTAGAATCGGCCTTCCGTCACTTTTAATATTGCCGATAGCGCCTAATTTAGCCTGTACTTTTTGGGCCGCCTCAAAACTCGGCGACCAAATCAAATTGTGAACCTTGCGCACCTTATCCATGCGTTTATAAATATTGGAAATCTCGACGGTAAGCATGAACCGCACCGGCGCCCGGCAAGCCTTGGGCACATAGGTATCCATGGGTTTGGCATATTTGTCTTTAAGCTTAAATAATCCTTCCTGGGCAGGCTCGAGTTTCTCCTGGAGTTCTTTCATCCAAACGGGGTGGACATCATCGCCCGTCCCCACGAGGTGAATGCCCTTATATTGCGCCCACAGGTAGAGGTGTTCTAAGTCGAGGTCTTTAGCTGTGGCACGGGAATATTTGGAATGGACGTGCAGGTCGGCGTAGAATTTCATTTGAGATTAGTATAACATTGCCAAAACGATGAGCCAAGAGTTTAATTGGACGGGAACATCATTAATACTAATGTAATTCGAGATGTTTTTGCGCACGGTCACATGCTTCGACAATTTCACGGGCATATGGAACAAGACTGGCATAAATTTTTTCAAGCTCATCAGGGTCGTAGGAATGAGTAATTTTATTCCGTAGCTTTCTGGCCCCCATCCATTGGTCGATATTATCCACAATTTCTAACTTTTCCATTTTTAAAAGCTGATCACGTAAATATTGACTTGAACTTCCAGTTAACTCTAATTCTAAAGCACGAAAGAAATAAAATGCTGTTTCTATGGCCTTGGTAAAACGAAAAGACAGGGAATCATAAAATTCTAATTGTTGCTCTGTGTATTTTACTTTGCAGTCATAAGGTTTGTAATGGCTCAATGATTCACTGAGCAAATGACAGGAAGATTTCCAATCATTATAAGCGTTTAATGTCAATGGGCTGGGCATGTTTATGGATCTCCTGACAAAAGGGATTGCTGTCATCATAAACGACTACGTCCAAACTTTGTTCCAAAGCTCGTTCAAATTTTAAAGCAACCTTGCTTTTTAATTCAAAACGATCTGCTCTTCGAGCTGGTTTAAGCAAAATGTCTATGTCTCCACCTCGTTTATTGGGATCAAGTCGAGATCCAAAAAGATACACCTCTCCCTCAAACCCATCAAGGGCAGTTTTTAAAGCTTCCCTTTCTAGTTGTGATAAACGCATATATCTGATAACAAAGTATATACCAACGTAGAATTTTTAACAAGCTCGAGCTTTTAAATTACGAAAATGGAGGAATTTCCGAAAGTCCTAAAATAACAGGCAAGTCTGTCACCGGCGTCATGGTGACCCGGCCTGTTCCCAATATGCTCGAAAAGCTTCGAGAAATTCTCCAGGAGTGACAATTGGAATTGAAACATACTCCCGTACTTTATCTGTTTTAAAATGTTTTGTATCCAAGGTGACCAGATAGTCAACACTTCCAGATTTAACGGCCGCCAGGATAGGCGCATCACCAAGTTCAATAACCTTATTAGCTTCATGGACAACTTGAGGTTTTGGATCATCAATTAATAATGGCGCCAGGTTCTTAATAAACACCCGAAATCGGTCAATAAGGTGTGGGAATTTGGATAAAAAAATACGGTCGGCTTCTATAAGGACATACTGGCTAATAACGATGCGGATTTCTTCTGCTTCCCCAAGATCCAGAATCACCCCTGAGGCCCCTTGACTGGAGGCCAAACCGGCGATCAGAACATTCGTATCAAGAAAAACTTTCCACTGATTATCCGGCATATTTCTCCCGGAGATAGCGCTGGCGCTCGGCCTTTAGATCATCCAGTAAATTCTTCAGGCTAAGCCCTTTTTTAATCATGCTTTTCTCAACTTCTTTGGCCAACGAAGCACGCGTTAAACGCTTTCGAGTTAACATAAGACATTGCCCAACGACAAATACACTCAGTTGGGTTTCATCGTCCAGTTTCAAAGCCTCGCGTACTTCTTTAGGAATGGTAAGCTGGCCGCGTCCCCAAAGCTTAACAGATTTAGGTAATGTGGTTATCATTAAAATCCTCCTTGCATTTAACATAATCAGCAGTAGTCAGTAATTCTGATTCACTCTGAATTAAGTATAGCATGATTGAATTGAACAGTCAATGATAGGTCGAGGCCGCGTCTGCGATATTAATATTTTGATTTGATTCGGCTATACCCAGAATTAAAGGGAAATTGGTGACGGGCGTCATCTGGCGAATGGTAAAGGTGGCACCAGTGATTTGGGCGGGGTTGATGTTAAAGTCAGACGAATCCTGAGCAAGGCCGGATGAATGTCCGGCCGCGCCGAAGGACTGCATATTCATCTGCGCCGGGTTCAAATCAATCCCGCCTTTTCGAGACAATTGGCCATTCATCGCCCGATCCGCTGATGCTTTCTCCGAAGATTGGACGCTGTCTTCCGAAAGCCGTTGACGAACATAGCTGCCAAGGACGCGTGAGTCCGACATACTTTCTGCATTTGGCAGGGCAATAAAAAATACTTTCAACCATTTTCTAATAAGTCTTAAAGCATTTTCATTCTGCCTAATTCCATTTCCCATGTACTTATTGGTACCACTCAATGCAATAAACGGCGCTAAATCATCCGTCATGATTTCCTGCATGATCTGCTTCAGATTTGATTTGAATGTAGGACTTGAAACCGGCTGTTTAATATTCAAAGTTTCAGACAATCCTGGCATCCAATCATCTACAGCATTGAGCCAGGTATCTATAAAACCAACCGCTGTTGACTGTGCAATCGACATATTATAACCATGCGTTCCAGCCAACGATCTTGCAAAAGAAGTTTCGTGAGTTAAAAATCTTTTTCGTGCTATATCAAGCGCCTCTTCACGGCTTAATTGTTTTCGCCAGTTGATCACAATCGAAGATACCCCTTCACTACTTAAATTAAATGCCATAACTGGATTATCCTCAGCTGTTTCTGCTGGAATTACAATACGGGCACCCTGTTTTTGAAAGAATACAGGTGCCGCACTTTCAAAAACATAATCAGATGCCTTTAGGAGCCTCCCTACAGCATTGTTTATCCTGGTCAAAGAACTCCCTATACCGGAATACCCAAGCGATCCTGACTCAAGACGGCCTACATTTTGATAATCTTCGCTTACACGAAGTGCTTCTGGCATCCCATTAATATACTTGATACGTTGTTTAAGCCGATCTTGCGCCGCATCTTCAAGAGCTTGTTTGAAATTTCCAGAGTAAACATTTTTAACACTATTTAAAAACTTCTGATCCAAAGAATCTTGATCAGAAAATTTAAAAAAACTGTATTCAGCTTCAACCTCATACCTCCTTTGCCCAGGCATATCAACTAGGAGTCTACAACTTCTTCCCACATAAACAGCATTATTAGAACTAATATCATAAATCTCTACCTTGATACCCTCAAGACTCTGAATATCGTTGCTACTGGTCCCGCTTGGAAAGTAACTTTTGGGATGAGAAGAAACCTTACCACGAATAAGTCTAAATAGGAATTTCTGCTTAGGGCGGTCTGGAACTGTATAAATGAAATAACCTTTATTCACAAAATCCGCTGCTTTAAAATTTGTAGCAGCCATCGCCCCATCCGCTGGCGCTTGGCCATTCATCGCCCGATCCGCTTGTCCCGTAGAACCGCTGCTTTGTAGCGGTTTATACGGGGCTGATAATCGGGCGCTGTCCCTTGTTATCTTGCCCGCCATTGCATGATCATTTAGCCTCACTGGTTTGGCATTAGGAAACATATTTTTTCGCCAGTTGATATAGCCGGTTTCATCAACCATCTGCTGATCGCCTAATAAAATCTTTACGGCGCTTAAATGTGTTCCATGACCAAACAAAACAACTGTTCTACCTGCGTATAGTCTATTTAACTCCTGCAGCCATTGATACACACGAATCGATAAATCAATAAAGCTTTCACCCTGTTCGAATTTTACGGTTGCATCTAAACTATTTCTATATCTTTGAATCAGCGCCAATTCGGTCTTGACCATATCCACTTCGTTCTTATTCTCACCACTGCCAAAGTTAATTTCATCGGCACCTTTGATAATTGCCTCTGAGGCATATTCAACTTTACCACCCGCCTGTTCTACAAGCCTCACAAATGGGCTTGCGGTATCTTTAGAACGGAATAATTCGCTGGTAATAACGACGATTGACTCTTTTCTTTTAATGGTATCTTGAATTTTGGGTTCATTGAACAATAAATTAGCACCTGCTTCTGCCTGTTCTTGTCCGTGAGGAGTTAATTTGTTTAAAACCTTATCATCAGCACCGCTACCTTGCAGTCTATTTTCGGAATTGGCCTTTGTTTCCCCGTGCCTTTCGGCAAACAGTATAAAATTCAGTTTTACAATCGGCTCTGGACCAACCAATTTAATACGTCCTGTGGTCTGATCAACAAGAATGCCCGGTAAGGATTCTATGGGTCTTGTAGTATTCTCAGAATCATGCGTCCTTGCCCCCGGCTCTTGGCCATTCATCGCCCGATCCGCTTGTCCCGTAGAACCGCTGCTTTGTAACAGTTTATACGGGGCTGATAATCGGGCGCTGTCCCTATTTTTTCCAAATCCAAGATTCACTCCTAGTTCAGTCACGCCTTTATTAAGCGCGGAGCGAAGATTTTCCAAATCTAACGCCGCCTTCAACTCTTTGACAACACCAGCAAATTCATCCGTAAAAAGACCGTCACGCGCCATCCTCCACTCCATAACTGTGTCCTTTGGAACACCCGAAGGCATCTCATTTCCAACAAGATTCTTGCCCTGTGTTACAAGTTCTTCCCGCCTGGAAAAATCCGAAAATAAATCAGCACGCCTTATAAACTGTGCCATAACTTGCTTACCAATACGATAATCCTCTTCACTCATACCGCCATTCTGGGCTACCGATGCCAACCAAAAACTGAACGCAGTATAATCCTGGACAAATAAATTTCGGATCGTATGTCTAGTCTTCTGATCAAACTTGTCAGAATATTGCCGTATGCTTTGAATTGCTGGACGAAGGCTTTCCCACAAGTCGGTTAATCGTCCGACCTTCTCGGCACCATCAAATTCAACAGAAAAGGTATTCATCGCCCGATCCGCTGGGCTCATTGCCAAATCTTGTTTTAACCCTACATCCGTCAAGACATCTATTAAATGGGATTTATCCAAACTGGCAAGTTGTGCACGGTCGATTTGTGTTTGATAAACAATAGCCCAGGGTAAGGCTGATCCAATGACGCCGCCGGAGAAGTATTTTCGGGGAATGGTTTGATTGGTTAGTGGATCAGGTTCTTCTTTGATGTAATTAAAGACACCTTTTTTGAAGGCGGCAAGGTAGCGTTGATAGATGGCTTCAACGTCGTCTTTCGTGTCATCCCCTGCTTTGTCGTTCCCGAATGCTTTAATCGGGAACCTAGGACTTGCTAAACCACTAGATGCCCGATTAATACGTTCGGGCATGACAGAGTTTGTGTACCCCACCCCAGCGACTTTCTTTCTATCTGCATACACCTTCGCTAAAATGCTGTCTTTAATTTTCTTCTTGTACCAGGTAGCAAGAATAAGCGAATAGAAGACCTGGCGCAATTGGGCAAAGTTCTTGCCTTCGTTGACTTCCTTGGTTAAGGCGGGGATGATGATGGAGCGGACGATTTGAGAGGCGAGGGCATTAACAGATGAACTAATGGGGACAGTTGAATTCAACTGTCCCCTTTTGTTTAGCGCTAAGTAGTCCTCCTCCAGCATGACCTTCAAATGATTCTCCAATACAAACGCGACGACCGATTTTTGGCCGTCGTCCCGAGGCGAAGCCGAGGGACCTTCTCCTTCATACACTACCGCCTTGTCAGGAACGATCCAGACTTTGTTGAAGGTATTAATCGGGATATTAATAGTACCGTATTGAGTCTTCGCTTGCCTGTAGACCTTATCCCAGAACTTCTTGCCTATTTCCCCTTCCGGATAAATCAAAGAGGCGGTGACCTGTTTAAGCAGGTAATCCTGGGCTAATAAATCACGGCCCATTTCGGTCTGGCCGAATTCTTTGGGCACGATATGATCCTTTTCATAAGGCGAGAGGTTGACCCACAGGTCAGCTTCGGGGATGGTCAAAGAGGCCAAAAAATATTTAATTAATTTGGCGGATTGACGACGCAAAGCGTCGTCATGGACACTGGGGATTTCATCCCCCCTATCCACAAAAAAATGAAACCGGAAAGGATCTTTGGGGTCTATTTGTATGCCTTTTAGCACCGCCGGGCTAAAGGCAGGGCTTAAAGGCACCATCTGGCCGGGTGGCGGCAAATGTAATTGTGCGTATGCCGGCGGCAAAACACAAACATTAGTCAAAAATGCAAAAATAACCCCCACGGCCAAAGGCCGTTTAAAATTACTTATATTTAGACCCATAGTGAAAGTATATACGGAATTTATCGAAAATGCCAGGAGGGGGCTTAAGATCCTTCCCCCGACTGTCCGTTGGCGGGACAAGACGTCGGGGTCAGGATGACGGGTCGGAAACATCCCGACCCGTCACAATACTAATCAGTTTATTAGGGACCACGATGAATTTCTTGATGACGGCGCCTTGCAGGTAGCGGGCGACATTGGCCTCGCTTAAGGCAAGCTGGCGCAACTGGTCCTGGGTGGCACAGACGGGGGCGGTGAATTGACCGCGGATTTTGCCGTTAATTTGCACGGCATAAGTGATGGTATCTTGCTTGAGGCTAGACTCGTCGAAACTTGGCCAGGCGACTTTACTAACGGTCGAATCATTTTTGCCCATCATTTGCCAAAGCTCTTCGCAAACGTGAGGAGCAAAGGGCGACAACAATAACACGAGGGTTTCGATGGCATGGTTTGTGTGGGCGTCGTTATTTTTGTATCGATCGATGGCATTAGCCAGAATCATCAATTGGCTGATGGCGGTATTGAATTTAAAACCTTCTTCGAAAGATTGGGTGACTTGCTTAATCGCTAGATTGCGGGCGCGTTCGAGATTTCGGTCGCTGTCATCCCCGAATGGCAAATTTTTATCATACCGTTTCTCCACCATCTGATACACGCGGTTTAAAAATCGCCAGGCGCCTTCTAACCCGCTGTCATTCCATTCCAATTGATCTTCCGGCGGTGCCGCAAAAAGAATAAACAGCCGCAAGGTGTCGGCGCCATATTGAGAAATGACTTCATCGGGATCGACGGTATTGCCGCGGGATTTGGACATCACTTCCCCGTCTTTGAGCACCATGCCTTGAGTCAACAAACGCGTAAATGGCTCATGGAAATTAATCAGGCCTAAATCCTTAAAAAATTTGGTAAAAAAGCGCGAGTAAAGCAAATGCAAGATGGCGTGCTCGATACCGCCGATATACTGATCCACCGGCATCCAGTATTTGGCTTCTTGCTTGGTGAATATTTCCCTATCGTTATGCGCCGAACAAAATCTTAAGAAATACCAGGATGAATCAAAGAAAGTTGCCATGGTGTCGGTTTCCCGACGAGCATTTTTAAAACATTTGGGACAGGCCACATTCACAAATCCTTCCACACGGTTTAAAGGACTTCCTCCCTGGCCGGTGATCTCTACATTTTTAGGCAACATCACCGGCAATTGATCATAAGGCACCGGCACCACTCCGCAGGATTCACAATACACGATGGGGATAGGCGTTCCCCAATACCGCTGACGGGAAATCAGCCAATCGCGCAGGCGCCAGTGCACCGTGATTTTACCCATATGTTCTTTGGACATCCATTCAGCGATCTTTTTCTTAGCTTCTTCATTGGCCAGGCCATTAAATGGCTTGGAATTAACCAAAACCCCCTCGTCTTCATAGGCCTCGGTCATATCCTTTAATTTAAAAGGTTCTTTGGGATTTTGGATAACAATTCTCATCGGCAATTGATGAGCTTGTGCGAATTCAAAATCACGCTGATCGTGCGTCGGTACCGCCATAATAGCGCCGGTGCCGTATTCCATCAGTACATAATCACCGATAAAAATAGGAATGCTCTCTTGGTTGACAGGATTAATGGCATAACGGCCGATGGCAATGCCCTCTTTGCGTTGATCGCCGGACATGCGCAGGCTTTTACTTTTATTGGCACATCTTTCAATGAACGCCAACACTTCCTTTTCTTTAGGAGTTGCGGCAACTAATTTTTT
>JAHFGE010000106.1 GCA_023247575.1 Candidatus Omnitrophota bacterium
TATTTGTAAAAGGATAGCGAATATAGTAAAGCTTGCCATTGTTCTACTGATGCTCGGCTTCTTCATCGGAAAGAGCGGTCTGACAGCGAGGACACCAGTTAATGATGTACTCTCCTCGATAAATTAATTTTTTGTTATAAAGATGGATAAACGCTTCTTTAACCGCTTCGCTGTACTGGTCATCCATGGTAAAACGAGTGCGCTGCCAATCGCAGGAAGATCCTAATTTTTCCAACTGATGAATAATCGTATCCCCATATTCCTGCTTCCAGGCCCACAGCCTTTTAAGAAATTCTTCGCGGCCAATCTCCTGCCGCTTTTTTCCCTCTTTGGCTAACTCTTTCTCAAGGACATTCTGGGTGGCGATTCCGGCATGATCCGTCCCCGGCATCCACAGAGTCTCAAAACCATTCATGCGTTTATAGCGGATTAAAATATCTTGCAGAGTATTATTCAAGGCATGGCCCATGTGCAAAATGCCGGTGACATTAGGCGGAGGAATGACGATCGTAAATGGTTTCTTATCCGGATTGACACGGCTGTGGAAAATATTTTTGTCTTTCCAGATGTTCAACCATTTCTCTTCGGTTTGTTGGGGATTGTATTTCGAGGATAATTCGATCATAATGAAAATATGTCATGACATACTGTTATTTCTTATCCTTCAACAATTTATATTCAATGCCGTCCACCAAAGCCTCCCAGCTGGCCTCGATGATGTTCTCGTGCACGCCCACCGTGGTCCAGGAATCCCCTTCGTCTTGCGATTCAATCAAAACGCGCACGCGGGCCGCTGTCCCCTCTTTGGTATCAAGCACACGCACCTTGTAGTCGACCAAATGCATACGTTCCAAGTTGGGATAAAACTTACTCAAAGCACAGCGCAAGGCTTTATCCAACACTTCCACGGGGCCATGACCTTCCACGGAAGCCATTTCATCATGGTTGTTGACTTTTAAATGCACGCTGGCGCCTGCTGTCACAGTGCCATCCGGCTTTTTTTCCGAGTAAACTTTAAAACCATCCAAATGGAAAAAAGGCTGATACATTTTCAAATGGCGTTTGACGAACAATTCGAAAGAAGCATCTGCCCCCTCGAACTGATACCCCTGATGTTCCTTGTGCTGAAGTTCCTGCATCATGGCTTTGGCCTGGGGCGAATGTTTATCCAAGGGAATATTCATTTTCTGCGCTTTCAGCACAATAGGCATTTTGCCAGCCAATTCGGAGGTCAATAACCGACGATGATTACCGATGATCTCTGGCTTAACATGCTCATAGGCTTTTGGGTTTTTAAGCATGGCATCGATATGAACCCCTCCCTTGTGGGCAAAAGCCGAGTGTCCCACAAAGGGATGGTTATTCGACAGCGTATAATTACTGACTTCACTGATATAATAGGAGGCATCCATAAGATTTCTGATCTTGCTTTCAGGGATGGATTTCTTGCTCATTTTTGTTTCTAAAATGGCAATGATCGTGCACAAATCAGCATTACCGCATCTTTCCCCTAAACCATTAAATGTTCCCTGCACCTGCACGCAACCAGCCTGAATGGCGGCCAAAGAATTGGCTACCGCCAAATCCTGATCATTGTGCGTATGGATACCTAGGGGTATTTTAATTTTCTTTTTAACTTCCTTAACGATCTTACTCATTTCATCGGGCAGAGTCCCACCGTTGGTATCGCATAAAATGATACAATCGGCTTTTGCCTGCTGCGCGGCCAGAATCGTTTTTAAAGCATAGGCGGGGTTGTTCTTATATCCGTCGAAGAAATGCTCGGCATCGTAGAACACTTCACGCTGGTGTTTCTTTAAAAATACAATCGAGTCCGCAATCATTTTTAAATTTTCATCCAAGGTGGTTTTGATGACATCCCTCACATGCAGGTCCCAGCTTTTTCCGAATATGGTTATCGTCGGGGTTTGCGCAGCAATCAATTCATTGAGGTTGGTATCCTGCCGGGCTTCCATACCGGCCCGACGGGTAGAACCAAAAGCCGCCAGTCTGGCGTTTTTAAGCTTATGCGATTTCATCAGATCAAAATATTCCTTATCCTTAGGATTAGAGCCTGGCCAGCCACCTTCAATATAGTGAATACCTAATTCATCGAGCTTAGCGGTAATTTTAATTTTATCCGCGACCGTATAGGAGACTCCTTCGGTCTGGGAACCATCGCGCAGGGTGGTGTCGTAAATGATTATTTTTGACATATATTGTTCTTTCAACTCCCCCGTTCCCCCTCTTTATTAAAAAGGGGGTCAAGGGGGAGTTCATAAATCAAATCTGCTCCAACTTAAACGCCTTATGTAACGCTTGAATGGCTTTATCGGCCAAATCCTGTTGAATAATACAGGAAATACTGATTTCGGAAGTAGAAATCATCCCGATATTAATTTGTTCATCAGCGAGAATTTTAAACATCTTGGCCGCAATGCCGCTGTGTAAACGCATCCCGCTTCCCACCAAGGAGACACGGGCAATATTGCGGTCTTCCAAAACTTCACCAGCACCAATTTTTTTACCGATCGCTTCAGTCGCCTTAATCGCTTTGTTCAAATCAGCCTTGGGCACAGTAAAAGAAATGTCAGATAACCGATCATGCGGCACATTCTGCACAATCGTATCGACATTGATGCCTAATTTAGAAATCTCACCAAAGACTTTGGCCGCGATTCCAGGTTTATCAGGAACACTGCAAATCGTAATCTTAGCTTCATTTTTATTGCAGGTCACACCCCGAACGGCAATCTCCTCCATTTTTTCAGTTTCTTTGACAATCATGGTTCCTTCCTCCTTTGAAAAACTTGAACGCACGTGTAAAGGGATATTGAAACGTTTGGCCACTTCAATGGAACGCGCTTGCATCACCTGGGCGCCCAAAAAGGCCATTTCCAGCATTTCATCAAACGTAATTTGTTTAATCTTACGCGCCTCTTTAACGATCCGCGGATCGGCCGTATAAATACCATCGACATCCGTATAAATCTCGCAGACTTTGGCCTTTAAGGCCTTGGCCAAAGCTACAGCGGTCAGGTCCGAGCCGCCGCGGCCTAATGTCGTGATATCATCGTCATGAGTCACCCCCTGATAGCCAGCCACAATAACAATTTTATTTTCCTTGAAGGCTTTGGCGATACGTCGGCCATCAATAGTTATAATTCTAGCTTTGGTATAGATTTTATCGGTTTTAATACCAACCTGACGGCCAGTAAAAGAAATGGCTTCATAACCTAACGCTTTGATGGCCATGGCCAACAGCGCACAAGAAATTTGTTCTCCCGTCGAGAGCAACATGGCCATTTCCCTCTCGGGAGGCGTTGGACTTAACTGAAAAGCCAGGGCTTCCAATTCATCGGTGGTGTCCCCCAGAGCAGAAACAACGACCGCCACCTGTGTATGCTTATTTTTATAAGCCACCACCCTTTGAGCCACATTTTTGATCCGTTCAATATTAGCCACAGAGGAGCCGCCAAATTTCTGGACAATGATTTCCTTTTCCATAACTGCCCTTCTATATACGGGCGAACCAACGGTTCGCCCCTACGATTTCAAAAAAAAATACATCATTTCTCGACCGCTGACAAATCTTACCCCTTTGCGACCAGCTTCTTTTTCAGAATAAGCCTTCACCTTATTAGATTCAATGCCTTGGCCAACCATAATAAAAGGTACCGGTTGGGATGTATGGGTACGCTTGGCTACCGGTGTAGGATGATCCGGCGATATCAGGACACGCGTTTGAGGATTTTTCTGCAAATATTCCCTCACCGTCCCTACGACCAAATCATCAAAACGCTCAATACATTGGATCTTGGCTTGATGGTCTCCGTTATGCCCAGCTTCATCAGTGGCTTCCACATGCACATAAACAAAATCATGTTTTTTTAAAGATTCCAAGGCATACTGGGCTTTCCCTTGATAATTGGTATCATAATAGCCATTGGCACCAGGAACGGTAATAATATCCAGTCCTGCCAATAAGCCGATTCCATTGACCAAATCCACCGCGGAAATAACTGAGCCGGTTAAACCGTAACACTCTTTAAATAACGGGAGTCTGGACTTACTTCCCTGACCCCACAACCAAATCATATTAGCCGGTTTTTCCCCTAAGTCCATTCTGATTTTATTGACCTGATGGTTGGATAAAATCCCACAGGACTTTTCCATTAAATTAAGAAGAATGTCATTTTGAGGGCCATCGGGCAAATAATTCTTCCATGGTTTGTTAAGGATATCGTGAGGCGGTACTGTTTTAACCTCCCGCATACGTTGAACGTTAATGGTCTTAAGCACCATCAAATGCCGGTAGCTTTTACCAGCGTAAAAACGCACATCTGGCCAATCAATCATGCGTTCTAAATACTCAATAAGCACTTTGGCTTCCTCGCTAGAAATGTGCCCGGCGCTATAATCGGCCATCAAGCCGCCTTCTTCAGTAATTAAATTACAACGAAAAGCAACTTCATCATCTTTAAGCTTAATGCCCAGACTAGCCGCCTCCAAAGATGCCCGCCCGGAGAAATTTGTTTTAGGGTCATATCCTAGTAGCGACAAATTGCCAATATCCGACCCTGGAAACATGCCTTCAGGAATCGTTTGCGCCAAAGCGGATATCCCTTGTTGTGCTAAAAAATCCATATGGGGTGTCTTGGCAACCTCTAAAGGCGTTTTCTGACCTAATGTGGCTATGGGTTCATCAGCCATGCCATCTGGAACGAGGATGATGTATTTCATAAATTATTTTCACCAATGCTTTTGCTAAATTTTTTTTATTCGATGCTTTTGCTAAAATCAGACCATCTGGATTAACAATAACACCGTGATAACCGCCTCTGAGGCTGTTGGCGACCACTAAATCACAATCGCTCTCATTAAACAAACGACGAACCTGTTTTAAATTCAAAGAACTCTGCAATTTAAACCCCACCAAAAAAACTTTCGGATTAATTTTTCTAATTTGATTAATGATTTTTGGTGTTGGTATTAAATGTACGGGCACGGCATGTCCGCCTCGGCGAGCCATCGGCGAGACGGGCCGTGCCCCTACGATGGATGATATCTTCCCTTTGATCCTGTTTTTAACCTTAAAATCTGAAATTGCGGCCGCCTGAATAACCACATCGTACTTTTTCTTTAATTCCAAATTTAAAATTTTTCGCAGCTCGCCGAAAAACCGGTATTTAATAACCTTGGCGTTTTTATTCGACCATGCATGGGTCACTGGCCCTTCGATGAGCGTAACCCGGGCTCCTTGAGT
>JAHFGE010000107.1:0-2005 GCA_023247575.1 Candidatus Omnitrophota bacterium
ATAAGCTCCGGTTTGCCGGGAAATAGTCACAAACGGATTTCCTGACCGCCTGTTTTTTCGCAGATCATCTTTTAAATTTTTGATTTGAGAACTAATGTAAGAAGAGTACGCCTCAAAAGGTCCAGCCATAATTATTCCTCTTTTACTCAGATTTGAGTCTAAGGATTGGTGGAAGCAAGCGAGTCCCGTCTCTCTACATTAATACGTTGGATCCACGTAGGTATACAGCTCGCCAGCGTAATTCTTGAGCACATAGCGACCACCGGTTCGGGAGACAATGTATTCGGGAGCAATGGGAATTTTTCCACCGCCGCCAGGGCCGTCGATAACGTAGGTCGGCACAGCATAGCCGGTGGTATGGCCGCGTAAATTTTGCATGATGTTAATACCGGTTTCTACGGTGGTACGAAAATGCCGGCTGCCGGTAATAGGGTCGCATTGGTAAATATAATAAGGACGCACGCGGATTTTCAAAAGCTCGTGAAAAAGTTTTTTCATCACTTCCGGACTGTCGTTGACACCGCGCAAAAGCACTGTTTGAGATCCCATAGGAATACCGCTATCGGCAATCATGTTGCAGGCATGCTTGACCCGAGGAGTGACTTCGCTGGCATGGTTAAAATGGATACTCATCCAAATCGGTGAATATTTCTTAAACATGGCCAGCAATTCAGAAGTGATGCGCTGGGGCAATGTCACCGGGATGCGGGTACCAATGCGCACAAATTCGACATGCGGGATGGCCTTCACCGACGAGATAATATATTCGAGCGTGCGGTCCCCTAAGGTGAGGGGGTCACCGCCGGAAATGAGCACATCACGGACCTCTTGATGTTCACGGATATAGTTGAGGGCTACATCATAAGTAGAAGTATTGAGCGTATGGTTGCCGTCGCCGACCATGCGTGAACGGGTGCAGTAACGACAATACATGGCACACATTTCATTGACTAAAAACAGGACACGATCCGGATAGCGATGCACCAACCCATGCACAACAGAATCTTTATCTTCGCCACAGGGGTCACGCATCTCTTCCGGTGCCGTCTCAAATTCATAGTCCTGAGGCACGGATTGTAAACGGATCGGACAGCCGGGATCATGGGGGTCAATCAAAGCGGCAAAATACGGCGGTATGGACATAGTCAATTTATCCCCCGCCCCGATGACCCCCCGTTCTTCCGTCGAGGTTAACTTGATAATCTTTTTAATCGCATCCAAAGTACGGATACGGTTACGGATTTGCCAGCGCCAATCTTCCCAGTCGAGGGGAGTGGCATCAGGATACAAAGCTAAAATACGTTCTTCTTGTGCAGATAAAGGTATGTTGGGACGGCTTGCGGTTTCACTGTCGAAGACAAGTGTGCTGGCTTTCATCTTTTGGCCAAAGCTTCCTGAGGCTCCAGAAGCTCATAACGGTCTAGAGCATAGTCGAGAATTTTGTTAATGAGATGGTTATACGTCATCCCCAGAGCCTCGGCACACATAAAAAAGACTTCCGAAGAACCTAAATTAGGCAAGGGATTAATTTCCAGCACATAAGGCTGCCCCTTTTCATCCACACGAAAATCCACCCGGCCAAAATCGCGACACTCGACGGATTTATAGGCAGCAAGGGCCACGTCTTGAAGCCTGGCCGTCAAAGAGGCTGGGATGGGAGCGGGGCAAAGATATTCAACACTTTTAGCCACGACATGATCATACGTGTAAAATTCATTCCCCAGGTTGGTGCTACCATTGATGGCATACTGGACGACCGGCAAAGCTAAAGGTTCTTCATTGCCGATGACCGCCACGGTAAATTCTGTCCCCTTGATAAATTGCTCACAAAGGGCTGGCTGTTTATAGAGTATGCAGATTCTTTCCACTTCTCTTTTTAACTGACTCAAATTTTCAACACGAGAATTCTTGATGATCCCCTTTGACGTACCCTCTTGAGAAGCTTTCACAATAAGCGGATAGCCAATGGTACTAAGCTTCTTTAAATCATCGCGCAGGGTTGCTT
>JAHFGE010000107.1:2015-5213 GCA_023247575.1 Candidatus Omnitrophota bacterium
CGGCAATCCAGCATTTTTTGGCCACCGCTTTGTCCAACGTTATGCCTAATGTCAATGCATCTGCCCCACAAAAAGGAACGTTAAACAGCTCTAAAATACTAGGAACCTGGCTTTCACGATTGCGGCCGCGATGGCCTTCGGTGATATTGAACACCAAATCTACTTTAAGCCCTCTGCGAATAGTGGCCAAAAGTTTGTGAGCGTTACCTATGGGTATCACCGTATGGCCAGCGCTCTCGAAAGCAGCGATCAAAGCCTCGACGGTATCTAAATTGTCAAGTTCGGCTGCGGCGTCCTCCGGATCATCATCATGCTTGATCCAATCCGACTTTAAATCATATGTGAGGCCAATGATTTTTCCCATGTTTTAGGTTTGAGACACCGCTTTAAATGTAGCAAAAATTTAGAAACTTTCATCAAAAAAAACAGAAACTTTCGAGGGTGAATTTTAACACCCTGACTCCTCTAGTCAAGTATTAATTCCCTCAATGTCAAGCCAAACATAACTTAAAGATTTTTATTCGTTCTCATCTTCTAGGAAAGGCCTTCTTTAACAAGTCAAAAAAACTTTGCTTAACTTTATACCCCAACTCCTGCGCTTTATATACATCACCCCAAGCTTTAGCATAATCATGTTGAAAATAATATATTAATGCTCGGTTGTTGTAGGCTTCAGCATAATCAGGTTTTAGTTCTATGGCTTTGTTATAGTCAAAAATAGCTTGGTCATAGTTGTCTTTAACATTATAAGCATTCCCTCGATTGTTGTAGGCTTCAGCATAATCAGATTTTAGTTCAATAGCCTTGGTGTAATCTAAGATGGCCTGTTCCTGATTACCTTTAAGACGATAGACCATCCCACGATTGCTATAAGCCTGAGCAAGATTAGGGTTTAGTTCAATGGTTTTGTTAAAATCGCGTAGAGCCAAATCCCTTTTGCCTTGCTTACTATAAATAAACCCACGATTATTGTAGGCGCTGGCAAGACTAGGATTGAGTTCTATGGCCCTAGAAAAATCTTCAAAAGCTAAATCATATTGTCCTTGCAGGGTATAGGCCGTGCCACGATTATCGTAACTAAATGCAAACCAGGGATATTGATTAATCATATCAGACCACAAACTAATTCCGTTATACCAAATTTTGCAACGCCGAAAAGTCAGCCAGCCCATGGAAAAAATATAAACGATCATGGCAACCACTACCACAGTCTTTAATCGAGTATGAAAACAATATTGAAAAACATAGGCCATGATCCAATATAACCCTACCGACGGTAAATAAGTGTACCGGTCATTGGACATGGGGCTGCCGACAGCCACCGTCATCAAGGATAGAAGAATAATCACACTAAAAAATAAACTCCCCACCAGTACAACCGGATAGCGATGTCTTAACTTAAATATAACGAGCGCCGCTAACAAAATCACGGCCGGTGAAGCATAAACTTCCCAAGGGAAAAAACCATTCGTCTTGGCTGGATAAGGATAAAGGCAGGCCAATTGATAAGGAATAAAAATTTTAACTACATAAAGAATAAAAGCAACACAGGATAAAAAGAATTTATCAACGGGAGCATAAAGATTAACGTTAGTGTAATAAGGTAAGGCTCCCACTAGAGTAATACTTAAAAGAATGGCGCCAGCTAAAAAAAATGGCCATTTCTCCAGCCACAAAGAAAACCTCCCCTGTCTCTTTTGCCAGTAATCTAATGAAAGTAGAATGAATGGCATAACCACAGCCTGATGTTTGGCTAAACAAGAAAGCACAAACAGAGCCCAACAGGTCCAGAAACGTTTTTGAAGATACGCCATCATCGATAACAAAAAGAAAAAGGCAAACAAGACATCTTTACGCTCAGCCACCCAGCCTACTGACTCTACCCGTAATGGGCTAATGGCAAACAGCAATGCGGTTATCAATGAAATGTTTAAATTCTTCGTTAATAGGTTGATAATGAGAAAAACAAAACAGACATTGAAAATATGCAGAATTAAATTATCCAGATGATAAAAAAAGGAATTTAGTTTAAAAAAGTGGTATTCCACGGCCCAAGACACCATAGTCAGCGGTTGATAGCCACCTATAAATCGGCCAGTGAGAATGACTTTTAAATTTTGAGGATTAAGACTTTTGATACGGGGATTTTCGGTAACAAAAGTATCATCGTCCCAGTTGGTGAATTGATTAAATAGGCTGGGCCAGAAAGATAGGAGACAAACAAAAACAATAATCGCCAGATAAAGACTTTTAGTTGTTATCATTATCGGCTGACTGTGACCCCATGGCGTTGGCAGATTTTATTAACAATACACCTCGAGCATAACGGAGAAATGGGCTTACAGATATTCTGACCCCAAGTCACCAAAATGGCATTATATTCAATCCAGTGTGCTAAGGGTAATTTTTTTCTTAAAGCAAATTCAGTTTCATAAGGAGTTCTGGTCTTTATATACCCTAGTCGGTTGGAAATGCGATGCACATGGGTGTCGACGCAAATGCCCTGTTTGGCGAAACCTTCGGTTAAAACCAAATTGGCCGTTTTGCGCCCTACCCCCGGTAAAGTTAAAAGATCTTCTAAATCGTCGGGAACCTGGCCGCCAAAACGGTCTTTTAACTGTCGACAAATTTCTTGAAGGCGGCGGGCTTTGGTTTTATAGAAACCGACCGGATAAATGAGCTTCTCAATTTCTGAGGCAGATAGTTTCAGTATTCCTTCTATCGTCGAAGCTTTGGCAAACAAACGCCGGCAAGCCGGCAAGGTCGTTTCATCCCGAGTACGCAAGCTCAACAGACAAGAAACCAGCACCAAAAAAGGGCTTTTCCATTGTTTGCCAACCAAAGTTACTGAAGGGTCAGGCAAACCTTGCATGCCAACCTTGAGCAATTTGATACCTTGAATAATTTCTTTATTATTTAACATTTTTCGTACGGGCGGGCCCCTACACGATGTATCCCATCTCTTCCAATATCCCCTGGTCCTGCCGCCAATGGCTCTGGGTTTTAACAAACAGCTCCAGAAAAACTTTACCGTCGACCAATTCTTCCAGGTCTTTTCTGGCCGCCGTACCGGCCTCTTTAAGCACAGCGCCTTTTTTACCAATAACAATCTCTTTTTGGGAATCGCGCTCCACTAAAATGACCGCCTGAATATGCAAAGTCTTTCCTCGACAAGGAGCAAGGCGTTCGATAATGACA
>JAHFGE010000029.1:0-10227 GCA_023247575.1 Candidatus Omnitrophota bacterium
GCGTTACTTGAGGATAAGTGAACGCAAAAGGGAATGTCTCTTCGTGAAATAGCTGCAAGCGTATGCTGATAAGTATCCCGATAACAGCCAGTATTGTCCCTCCGAAAAAACGTCTGAAGGTCCAATACCAGATCAGGTAATAGACAATCGCAATAGCCATCATGACCAGCAATGCGTTCTCATAAGTAAAGCCACCTAAAAGACGCTGAGCAATTTCACTGATGAATACCGGCGCTCCTATTCCATAACGACTGAGATTATCAACGCCTATGATATTCCCCGAAATATGGGCCAAGCCAGGAGGCATCAAAAAGTAATCCATGTGATGGAATTGCTCCCCAATAAACATGCGCGCCACAGCTCCTTGATAATCAGGAACCCAAACAATAGCTATAATGACAGGGATAAATAACCAGCGTATCCATGGGCTTATACGGACACACCCGAAATCGTCTTTTAAACGCTGGTCCATCTGATCAATCCACCGCCTGATTTCAGGCCAGAAAATCTTGGATAAAATACTAAACCCTAAAAAGAAATAATAAGTATGTAAAAATACAATCTGACGGAAAAGTAAAAGTTTAAATGCACAGAAAACCTGAGCGCTAACCACAAAGGCTTCCAGGAAAGTGAATTGCTTTAATCCTCTTAACCCCTGTGAAGAACTATAGTGTTTACGAAAAACCATTAACAGTGTAAAAATAAAAATAACTATAAAAATAAATAGTCTATAAAAGAACGCGTCTCTTTCCGGAATAACATTTTGCCGGTAAACGTCAAATAACTGTGCAATGAGTGGATCAAGGTGTTGGGGAAAAAATAAGGAAATAAGAATGGAAACAAAAAGCAGTTCAATACCGAGGCAAAGACTCAATAGGGATACGAGAAATAAATTCATACGTTCTCTTTCCTTTTTAAAACTACAAGGTATTGAGCGCCCTCCATTGGCTCATAGTGTTTCAATATATAATCCGTTAACAATAAAAACGACGTATACTCCTGATAGAAATAATCAGGCAGTGGTCGAACCATAAATATTTTTTCCATGAAGACATAGGGCGGACGGTCCTGTTCAAGTGTATCAGTAGTTTTTTTCAATTGGTCAATCGTGTAAATACTGGTCTTGGCTAAAGATCGCATGGTCATCGGCCTGGAAATAATAAGAGGGAAATAATAAAAATACGGTCTGCGATGAGCATCCATGAGTATTCTAATTTCAAAACTGGAGACTAAGGGCACCCTCTGACCAGGGGAAGAATATTTTTGGATTAAAGCCACATCTTCATGAAAATCTGACGCCTGATGATAAAACTCGATGAGGGCTTCGTCTGAGGAAAAATCTTTTTCCGATTGTAGTCCATCATTGGCTTGTCCGAGAACATTGATGTTGAATTTGAAGCCTTGCGGAGTATCCCTGAATAAATGATTAAAGTAAGGTTGGCCATTTTTAAGAGGCATCGCCACTAGAGGGTCGGTACAAGGGTTATGTGACCAGTTTAGGATATTAGGATAAGCAATAAACAAATGGGTCGTCAAAAGCGCATAACAAGCCCCCGTTAATAAAATCAGATAAATCCGCCGGCGCCATTGTTTTGACCATTGCTGACCTAAACATTTAAGCCAAAAACCAATGATCCACGCAAACGGCAAACTACCGACTAGATAACTAGTCAGCGTTGAGCGGGTAACATAATAATAATAAAATCCCAACCCATACACCGCTAAAATGACTGCCATTAAAGCGACTCGACTAACAATTTTCTGATAAATTAAAATAGAAGCCACGATGATTGTAGCTACGTACACCATGGGGAACAAAAAACCCATCAGCGCTGCACCAAATTCACGATCAGTCAAATTCGTCGTCATGGGCATGACACCGAATCCACTAAAGAAATAACGTGAGAACTCCTGCATATTCGCCCAAAACATGGGCTGAAAAACGGCTTGCTTAGCACTGACAAAAAAAAGAATAAACGCGGATACAAAAGGCATCATGAAAGCCAGCACTAAATACCGCCACGGTTTTAATTGAAACCAACCATTGGCAAGGACGGATTCGATAAACAACCAGCCGGCATAAAACCACCATGCCAGCGTCAAATAGACGCCTTCCGACGTCAGGTACCATGCCTGTATTCCAGCGATAATGCCAATAACCCAAAACCAATACTGTTTGCCAGTGACTAAATGGCGATACAAACAGGCAAAGAAGAAAATATCCATGATAAATCTTACCGGTGTGGTGCTGCCGTAGGTGAACACAAACGGATAAACCCCCGGATGAAACATTTGCCATTTAATCCCCAGTGTCAAAACAGCTAAAGCTAGCGCGATACTATTGAGCCAGCGCCGTAATAACCAAAACCAGCCTATGTAATAAAGCATCGTCATGGTAACCATAACTGATAGAACCGATTCATAGGAGACGCCTCCCCGCCATTGGACCAAGCGTTCGATGATATAGGGGAAACCGAAACCATACTGGCTGATCACATCCCAATTGGGAATTAAACCGCTGGCGACCACCCACACTGGCCCCATGATAAAACTATCATTATGATGGAACTGTTCGCCTATAAAGAATCTCGCCACTACTGCCTGGGGATTAACTATAATGATAATAGCTGCTATCCACAGGAAACTTCCTACCGTCAATAGTGTCCGTAGAGCTGAGGCATTGGCTTCCCTTTCAATAAAGTTACGTGCTTCACGCAAGACAATCTGGCAACGATGAAAAAATATCTTATGCAAGAAACATCCTATTAATAAAAAAACAAATCCATGAAGAGCCAACTGATACCGCGGTTGATAAACAATAATTTTAAAAGCGACGGAGACCAAAAAGAAAAGCCACAGCGCTTCTGCGGTGGCACGAAATTTTAATGACGGGGTTAGGCTTTTTTCTTCTAAGCGGCGATGCAAGATAGCCAGAGCGCCTAACTGCATCGCAAATGCGGAGAGGATAAAAAACCGATAATAAAAAGTTTCGTTCTCAGGCTTTAACGTATCAATAAATTCAGGAAAAATTTGGCTCGTAAGATGAGATGCCGGTGGAAATAACTGCTGGCCTATGACAACGACAACCATCAGCAGCTCCATGGCGGTGGCTAACACAATCCAGCTTAATAAACAAAAATTAATTGTGAATGTCATCGGCGCTTCAAGGCCACTAAATACTGCCCCTCCTCATAACTGGTATATTGGTTATGAAGATAATCCATCAGTAAAGACACTGTTTGAAAATATTGATAAAACCGTTCGGGTAGAGTGTGATTAAAAAGCCTTTTTTCCACAAAAACATAAGCTGGTTTAGCCGTTTCCAATTGATTAAGTGTTTTAATCATACGCGCCCTGGTATGTACATAGGTTCCTCCAATCAACTGGGCGGACATAAAGCGCGACGTAATCAACGGGAAATAATAAAAAAAAGGCTTGCGGTTGGCATCGATAAGAATTTGGGTTTCAAAGGAACTAATTAAAGGCGCTGCTTCGCCCGGCTTACTGAATTTTTGAATCAAAGCAGCATCCTTTTGGAACTGGAATTCCTGTCGATAAAATTGTATTTCTGGTTTCCAATCATATCCAGCCAAATTAAAAATATTTGGATAATAGACAAAGAGTTGATTGCTAAAAAGCGCTACGACAGCCCACCCCACAAGAGCTACTTGAATTCTTAATCGTAATTTCCCTTTTAATGTAGGAATAAACTCATTGATCCAAAAACAGAGAATAAAAACAAATGGTAGACAAACTACATAATAACTACTCACAGCAGAACGGATGATAAAATAATGATAAATAAGCAATCCATATAAGGCCATAACCGTCGTAAGAAGCCATTTTTGATGAGCTTTCTTTAAAAACACCATGCTGGCTGTCACCATTGCCGTGGCTACGTAAACTATTGGAATAACCAATCCCATGACAAAGGCAAAAAAATTGCGTTCTTTTAATCCATCATAAATCGGCAGTGCTCCCCAGCCGTTTAAGAATAAAGCAATATGTTCCGTAACATTAGACCAGAATGTTTTTATAAAAATCCAAGGACCCACTAAAGAATACCAGACTATCCACCATATTCCTATGGCCAGAATGAGCAAAACCGCAGCCTCTATCAGTCTCCTTAGGCGGTCCTTCGATGACCAGTATAGAAAAATATTTAAACCGACATAGGCACCAAAAGCAGCGGTTAAATAAAGGCCCGTATCCACCATGTAGGCCATGGCTAACCCACATAATAAAGCGGCTGATCCACGATAGAGTAGGGCCGGAGTCTTAAGATCTTTAAAGATTAACCACAATACCGCGACATCAAATATATAACGTACAGGAATGACTCCCGGTAGCATCCAAATAATGGGAGTTACCCCCCAATGAAAAAAATTCCATTTTACAAACAACAAAATTCCAAAAACAGCGATCAATCTGTTCTTTAGCCAAGATCGCATAAATGTATAAGCGAGTAGCAAATAAATGCCTGTCATTGCCATCAAAATTTCATCAACGTGCAAATAGCTTAAACCGCCCATCCATTTGGCTATTGAACCGATGATGACTGGTAACAATAGGCTGTATTGACTGATGACATCGACATTCGGCACACAGCCCTGAAGCCATGCCCACGTTGAAGACATAATAAAACCATCAAAGTGATAGAACTGATCTACAGCAAAATCCCTGGCCAATACCTTGTTCATATCTAGTCCAAACAAAGCAAAACCCAAGCCTAGCAGAAAAACGATTTCCATCCCTAATTTGATCACCTGTTTTTGAACAAAAGAGGAAGCTTTCCATAACTGGACTGCTTTCGAAAGTGCAGCCTTTAATTCTGGAAGAAAAATTTGACAGCCGATGGTCGCTACCAAAGCGAAATAAAATAATATTTTTGGCCAGGCTAAGGCTGGAGAGGTGATCCATTTGAAAGCAGCAAAAAGCTGTGACACTAATCCCGAAGTAACGACCAAAACAAACGATTTCAATGAAGGACTGATTTGATCTATCCTTAAGCGCTGATACCGGATTCCGATTAAGACTGCTGCGATCAACAAAGCCACAGCTACAAAAATCTGATAAAAAAGGATTCCTCTTTCAGGTCGAACATCATTTAAGTTGGCGGGAAACAAATGTTGTATAAAGGTAGGGGTTTTAATAAGAATAAATTGAGAAACCACAATAACTAGAATCGTTAACTGTAGGCTTTCGGCAATAGCTAACCATGTTAACCAACAGATATTACGTAGTAATAATCGATCAGCTTGGTCAATCTCTTTGATGATCAACAATGGGCAATCCTTTTATTTTCTCCTCAGGGACACAAAAAATGTTCTCCTCAGGCTTTAAAGTAACTTCTGATATTGAATAAAATTGATCTTCTCTAAATTTATAAAGAAACAACTGGTACCTCAATGTATTAAAAAACCTTCTTTCCTGATGTAGTAAGCTTGCGTTATATTCAATCAGCATATATGGTCGGCATTGACTTATAGTCTGTTGAAGCCCTAAAAGGACTTCGTAATCAAACCCTTCAGTATCGACTTTAATAATATCAGGGCGCAATTGTAACTCATCTAATGAAATAATATCCACCCTACATTCAAATATAACAATATTTTTGTCGTGGGCTAAAGGTAAATGCTGTTCCTGCATGATTTTTTGCACATATTCTTTCTGCAGTGAGGCCGCGGTATAAATAGGAACGCCGTTGTACATGGGTACATACAGGGTCATCTGGGACCGGCAGCGGCCTGCCCCTATGATCTGGTAATCGAAACGCGGTAGGCGTTTTTTGAGTCTGCGCAATGACCGCTCATGGCAGGGGTTGGGCTCAATGGACAAAATGCGGTAATCGCTGTGGATGTGCCTGAAGCCGATGGCGGAAATCCCATCATTGGCCCCCACATCCAAAAAGAGACCGTCGCCCGCATGCACCAAATACATAAATCCGTAATAGCTTTTTTCATGTGGCAACACAAATGGAATATAGTGAAATAATTGACGGCCAATAAAACCAGTATAGGGGTTATAACGCAATAACCGGGGAACCGCCGCATTAAAACGCCAAAGTCGTATGATTTTCTTGCGCACACGACGAAATATTTGGCGGATTTTAATAAAAATATTGAACATACAATCCCTAAATATTACTTTTAATAAACTCGTGGGTGATGCCGTGGGATTTCAGATAATCGCTATAGACCATCCCATCACGTGAATTTTGAAAAAAGCCGTTATAAAAAATTCCCAGCAGATACTTGCCCCTTTCAATCATGCAAAGCTTTTCATTAATGGTCCATGAAAAAATCAGGGCCACTAAAATCCACAGCCAAAAATTGCGCGCTAAAATATTTTTTATGAAGGGCATAAAGTCAAAATGAGAAATAGTAACATGGCTGCTGTGACAAGAATATAAATCCATTGTCCCCCGGGCGGATCATAGCGAAATTCGACTAGGGATTGGCCTACAGGCGCCAACGATTCTGTCGGGGCAGAAACCCAAACACCTTTAAAGGCTCCATTAGAGCGTACCAAGTTTTGCTGTTGGCCGTTGACAAATACTTTCCAATATCTGGTAAAGCTGTCATTATAAACTAAAAATTTTTTGGTTATGAATTTCGTTGTTAAAACGAGCTTGTTGACATCGAAATGGTTGACTTCCACTCCTTGACCCGGCCCGTCCATGGGCTGATACGTCTGATCAATGGTGTTATCGATCGTAGGAGCATGGTCGTAGACCACGATTTTATGCCTTGCATATTCAGCCAAAGTATCTTCTGTGTTGTGCATAGATAAATCGAACGTATAACGTGCCGCTGATTGCGGATAACCAATTCTGGCCGGCGCATCGGTCATACTCATTAAATAATAAAAATCTTCATAGTGAACAAATTGGTAAAGACGCGCGTCGCTGGTTACGGGTTCAGCTGGCCTTACCCATGCAAAAGACGGTTTAACATGACCAAAAGGCATAGGGTATTGAAACTCTTTGGCATTCGCTGCGTAATAGCCCATGACTTGAACGGGCTGGACAATCATGAGCAGGCTAAAAAGCGCAATCCAAAACAGCTCTCCTTTTTTCCATAAGCCAGCATAATAGACGCAAAATAACCCGGCACTGACGGCCACCGTCAGCCATGAAGAAGAAATAATATGTGACTGATGGTAAAGAAACCAAGCAAAACAGCCATGTAAAAAAAGAATGCCCGTTACGAGCATTTTTTTATGGCTAAAATCCGTTGGATGAAATGCCAATAAATTGCGTAACAAAGCTACCCCTAAAAGGATCAACAAAGGCAAAAAGAAAACGCCGAAGAAAAATAGATTACGGAAATACCGAAAGTAGAACACATGATGATAAAGCCAGTGATGGACGCCTGTGGCCGGACCAAGAGCAATCAATGCTATCAGCACAGTCATAGCGACCAGCAAAACATTCAAACGGCTAAGACGAAGCCATATCCCTAGAGCGATCAGCAAAAAGAAAAATACAGAAACAAAGTACAGTGAGTCGGAACCATAGGTTAATTGATCCAGGTTCGAGAAGAAATAACTCATATCCATTCGCTCACCCAAGCCGCCGCTCTGGGCTATTTCCTTATAAAGCATCCCTCCTTCATTAGCCATAGTGCGCTCATAACATTCTTGCAGGGAAGCATACTGACAGTGACGTCCTGGCGCTACCACATCGCCATGAGTATCAATGATTTTATAAACTAACAAAGGAAGCAGGGCGATGACAAGACCTGCTAAACCTACGATCCCCACACCAATATGTTTTTGAATGAAGCTAAAGCCCCGACTAAGGAATTTCCTGACCTGTGACCCAAATAAAAGAACAAAACATAAAACAAAAACCAAGACCACAGTGACAAAATAAAACGGCAAATAGGAGCTGGCAGCTATCATGAGACTAAAAATCAGCCCCCAAAAATAGCGACGGCAAGGCTGACGGCCAAAGGCAACCAGAAAATAAAAAAACCAGACTGTGGGCACTAAAATTTCAACCAGAGTCAATTGAGTAAACATAGATAAGCCAAGGCTCGAGAATAAAAGACCGATATAAGCCGCGTAAGCCCAAGTGCGGCTTTGAAAAATCTCTTTGGCCAAAAAAAAGAAACCGATTGTCCCTATCCAGAAGTAGGCCACCATGTAAATCATAAAACCCTGGTAGTAGTTGATGCCGAAAAGTTTGAGAATACCAACCAGTTGAGTGACGGGATTGAATAAGTTGCAGATGGAGAGTGCATAGAATGGCCTGCCTAAGACCACAAACGGTTCCCATAAAGGCACCACACCGTTGAGCAAATTGTTAAAATAAAATTTTATTACAGCATAAATGGTATTGGTGTCGAGATTGACGGGAATATACCCAAGAAGAAAATCCCTCATCAAAAAAAGCCAGAAGGTAAAGGGCAGGGCCAAGGCTAACATCAAGGGCATGATGCCCATTATAAAACAAAACAACAGAATTATGTAGCACTATGTCGTAATCGATGGTATACAAACTAATAAATAGTTTTTAACCACGCTCTCGTGGTGAGCGAAGTCGAACCATAAAAATGCCTTCTAAAAAAATCTTCCTTTTCTTAACGATTGTCGCAGCCATGATCATTGGCTGGCCGCACTTGCACTTTCAGGACCTTCTTGCTCAAGGCGATTTAGGTCGTGATCTCTGTACCTTTGAACAAGTATTCCACGGCAAATTGGTCTACAAAGATATTTGGTGGGTGTATGGCCCCCTCATGCCTTATTACTATGGGCTCTTCTACTTGCTTTTTGGATTTAAGATTTCTAGTATTCTTCTTGGCAAATTTATTCTTAATACTCTTTGTGGCATCTTTTTTTATTTGGCCTCCACGGTCATTATGCCCGCAGCCTGGGCTTTTTTGGCCTCCTGCTTCTTCTTGCTGTCACAGCAAGATTTCTTTTTTACTTACAACCATATTGCCGCTATGGCTTTGACCTTAGCGGTGTTCTGGCTGCTTTTAAGGTACATTTATGAAACCAATTTGCGGCTGGGATGGTGGGCTTTGCTTATGAGCGGCGCTATGGGCGTTATTAAAATTAATTTTGGTCTTAGCGCCTTACTAATGACTCTTTTTACGGTGGCTATCACCGACTTAACCAGTACTTCCCAACGCCAGAAATTCTTTGTAACCGACAGAAAAATTTTTTATGTATGCGGCTTGCTCATCATTCCAGCTATCTGGGCAGGCATTTATATCTTCTTCCTTAAAGGTTTAACCCTCTATGAAATTCGTCAGTGTTTCCCCTACTTCGGTGACGACCAGCCTTACCACCAGACCCCTTTTACAACAATGCCATACTATCTTACACAGCAGTGGCTCACCTTTTATCATGCGTGGCTGCAATTTAAAAACATTATGCCTCAGGTCATTGACCATCCGGATAGCTTATTGTCTGCTCCCAACCTCTTATTATTCACTATGGTGGTTTTAGGATTCCTATCGCGTCTGGTTATCCATGGATCAACCATAGCCGGATTCATTTTATCTTTTTCGAAATCTTTTGATGATCGCCGCCGAAAATTCTGGTTAGTACAGATCATCCTTTGGTCTTTCTTTGTGATTAACCTGCAGGAATTCGTTGTGAGCGGTGTCTGGTATCGTACCTTTTGGTCTCAACCCTTCACTTTGTTTTTTAGCTTCTTGATGATTTCCACGGCCATGGCTTTTTCCCCCCGCTGGCTGCGCTACATCATAGGCGGCATGTGGGTGGTATTTTTTTCCTGTGCCACTCTTATTGCCTTTGCCTCTATCAAAAGCTCCTGCGCCCCTGACAAATTTCTTAATATGCCCAGAGGACAAATTTATGTCGGTAATGAAAGCGCCTGGGTGGATACCGTCAACACGGTAACGGCTTATCTTAATCAGACATTGAAGAAAGATGAGCTTTTCTTTGCTATGCCTTATGACTGTATCTACTATTACCTCACCGGACGCGAAAGCCCAACTCGCCAGCTAATATTCTTCGACCACATCAAAATTCCTTCCGTCCAGGAAGTTTCCGTCATCAAAGAGCTTAAGCAACACCAGGTCAACTATGTCCTCATATCTAACCGCATTGCTTCCAGTGAAACCGGTTTAGGGATTTTCGGTAAGACCTACTGCCCGCTGATCTACCAATACATCATGTCCAACTTTACTCCTATTTGGCGCTACGGAGGCAATTGGCAAGCCGAGCCCGGCTGGGCCAACAATCATGGCG
>JAHFGE010000029.1:10237-13658 GCA_023247575.1 Candidatus Omnitrophota bacterium
GGCGAGCCTCGCCATCAAAATCATTTCATGATTTTGATGGCGGGGCCGACGAGATTTGAACTCGCGATCTTCAGCGTGACAAGCTGACATGTTAACCAGGCTACACTACGGCCCCAGAATTGTGGCTTTCTAAACTGACTTGCGAGGCAGGCTACCTACGGCCCCGATAAGAGAAGTTAGTCTACTTAAGCTAGAAATTTTTGTAAAGCAAAAAATGGACGAGGAAGGAATTGAACCCTCGACCTTTCGGATGTAAGCCGAATGCTCTAACCAGCTGAGCTACTCGTCCAAATATTCATTCAACACGAAATTTCTTTGAGTATATTTTTAGCTGCTTTAAGGGGATTGTCGGCTTGGACAATAGGCCTGCCGACCACCAAATAGTTACTGCCGCTATGGATAGCCATTTTAGGGGTTGCGATTCTCTTCTGATCCCCTGCTTGCGAACCTTCCGGACGAATTCCAGGGGTCACAATGATAAAATTCTTAGGACAATAGCGACGGATCAAAGGTACTTCCTCCACAGAAGCCACCACTCCATCAAGACCAGCACGTTTAGCCAACAGTGCACGGTCTAGCACAAGGGCCTGTAGTTTATCCTCTTTAACCTGCCCCGACGGTACCGTCGGGGCATACCCCGACCGAAGCGTCGGGGCTTGGCTTGTCAAAACCGTCACGCCCACCATCAATGGCGGCTTCACTTTGAGTTTCTTGGCTTGTTCCTTTGCCGCTTTAACCGCTGCTTCCAACATTTCGTGGCCGCCGCTGGTGTGGACCGTCAACATAAAAAGCTCAGCAAATTTTTTTCACGACCAACAGGAACGCTTAAACGTACAGCAGATTTAACAGCACTGGCAACTGTATGAGGTATATCGTGAAATTTCAAATCCAAAAAAACCTTTTTGCCCTTGGCCTGCAGATAACGCACCACCAATGGACCATGAGCCGTAAAAAGCTGAGGGCCGATTTTAAAAATCTTCACAACCCCTTCCAGCTGGCCGACAAGTTTTCGGGTTTGTTCAAAGGTTTCAACATCTAAAGCGACGATTAACTGAGGTTTTGTCATGTTTGTATTTTAATGTCATGCCCGAATGTATTAATCGGGCATCTAGAACTTCTGGATCCCCGATAAAAACATTCGGGGATGACAATCTATTCTTTTAACGATCCAATGATTTCTTTAATATCTGCTATTTTATTCTCTTTCATATAACTGGTAATCCCCTCCAATACGTCCAGAGGGGCACGAGGATTGACAAAATTCATGGTACCGACTGCCACCATGGTAGCACCGGCGATCATAAATTCAAGGGCATCATCGGCATTGGCAATGCCGCCCATACCGATAACAGGAATTTTTACCGATTTATAAACTTGATGAACCATCGCCAGGGCAATAGGGCGTATGGCCGGACCGGAAAGGCCGCCGGTAAAATTACCGATTCTGCTTTGACGGGTCTTAATATCAATGGACATGGCCGTAAACGTGTTGATTAAGCTGATGGCATCTGCCCCACCTGCCTCGGCAGCGAGGGCAATTTCACCGATATCCGTTACATTGGGCGACAATTTAGCGATGACAGGGAACTTAGATATGGTTTTAATTTGCTTAACTATTTCTTGGGTAGCTTGAGTATCCTGCGCCACCAAAGTTTTATGTTGAAGGTTAGGGCAAGAAAGATTTAATTCAATGGCGGCAATGCCTCCCATACGGTCATTCTGAGGCCGATAGGCCGAAGAATCTAAAGATTCCTTGAGATCCTTCGCTTCGCTCAGGATGACATTATTGAGTTTCTCAACGATCCCTACAAACTCCTGCGGATTGTGCCCCAGGATACTGATGATTAAAGGCACGCCAATTTTCTTAAAATTCGGCAATTTGGCTTGAATAAATCCATCGATGCCGGGGTTCTCGATACCGATGGCATTAATCATACCCGACGGTGTTTCCCAAATTCTTACCGGCGGGTTGCCCACTTGTGGATAAAAGGTCACCGTCTTGGGAACAATAGCGCCAAGCTTCCTGACTTCCTTAAGATTATAATACTTCTCGGCATGGCCGAATGTCCCTGAAGCCACTGTCACAGGGTTTTGAAATGTTACGTTGGCAATTTTAACGGATAGATTCATAAAAATTAAATCCTAAAACCTAAATCCTAAACTCTAAACAATGATCAAAATTCAAATCACCAAAATTCAAAACGTTTTGAGCATTAGAACATTGGTTCATTTGCCTCGCACCGAGTGCTTTGCTAGATCTGCTCGGCACGAGGTGAATTTGTTTAGAATTTAGAGTTTAGTAATTAGAATTTTAATAAAATATTACCTCTTCCAAATCAAATGCCGGCCCGTCGTAGCAAACTGTTCTATAGCCGTGTTTGGTTTCAATCGAGCATCCAAGGCACGCGCCTAATCCACACGCCATGATTTCCTCACATGAAGCTTGGCCACCAATGTTATGCTTAGCGGCAAATTCCTGTACACCTTTGATCATAGGATTAGGTCCGCAGGTATAAATGAAAGTTGTGAGGGGATTAAAATGCACCTTATCGAACAAAACACTCACCCGGCCTTTTGAGCCCACACTACCGTCATCGGTAGAAATATAGACTTTGACGCCGCTATCTTTGAATTCTTTCATGGGGTACACATGCCCACGGGTGCGGCCACCATAAAGTAAAATCAGCTCATATTTTTTCTTTTTTAAAATATCCGTCAAAATAAGCATGGGGGCGACGCCAATGCCCCCGGCAATCATCACCACTTGCTTGGTCCTCTCAGGTGGCATTTTAAAGCCAGTGCCCAATGGCCCTAGCACATCAAGGCTGTCGCCTTTTTGTTTAACGGCCAGCAAGCGTGTGCCCGGCCCAATAGGCTCATAAAGGATTTCCACATATCTCTGGGCCCGGTAGATACTAAAAGGCCGACGGAACAAGGGCTCCAATCCATCAGCAGTACGGATGTGGACGAATTGGCCGGGTTGTACCTCTTGCGCCAGTTGCGGAGCATCAAAAGTCAAACGCCAGAAATGCGCACACAATCTTTCATTGCTGATAACACGATAGGTATTTTGGATTTTATCCATATGAGCCCAATTTATTGCTCCACAATTTTCCTAATAAGTTTTTTAATTTTTTCTTCAAGGTCTTGTAAATCTTTGGCCGCCATCATACCCTCCATATTCCAATCGCCCATATCAATAACCGGCCGGCTATAAATAAGGCCGTAACAAATCTCTGATCGGGTACCGTTATTCCCAGGGAGGGCAATAATAATATCTGCACAACAAGCCACAAGGACATTTCGTGCGTAACCAATCGAGGTGGGAAGCGCAATATCAATGTAAGGGTTGGCGTCTTCTTTTTCTTTACCAGGTAAATCCCAATAGTAATTCCGCCAGCCTTCTTGGCCCCTCTGGCCG
>JAHFGE010000030.1 GCA_023247575.1 Candidatus Omnitrophota bacterium
GAGCTTAAAATAATCCTGTGACCGTCGTCTAAATAAGCACTGAAAGCTGAGGGAGACAACGCTCGTAAATGACGATAGATATCAACAGGATGGGCATACTGTCGCCAATTTTTAATCGCTGCCTCAAATCGATGGGATAAATTGATTTGATAAATATCGCCATCATGGATGTGTTGCAAAGCTTTTTTAACCGCTTCCCTAAATTGTCTGGGAGTGGTATTGCTTTTAATCTTAAATTTTCCATGAAATGGTTTTCGTTGCACCTCTCTAAGGCAAGGTTGTTGTAATTTATAGAGGATATAATCTATTTTCTGACGGACGGCCTGGGTTTGCTGACGTTTATTGGTGTAAGGCAGGCCGGTAGAGCTAATGGTCAAAATTTGCCGGTGATGGTCCAGGCATAAGACTCCGTCGTAAAGGCCAAACCATGAGTCTCCCTCATAACCAATATAACCTACGGCTCCAGCGGAGAAGGAAGATAAATTTTTTAGACCCACATAAGGCTTTAAGGCTTTTCTTAATTGGTCAAAATTCTTTGCCTTCGCTATTTGAAAAGGCGCAAAACCAAAATAAGAAAAACGTCCATCTACTGTCTGGGGTAAACTGCTGTCGAGGAAGAAGACATGAGGTTCATCTTTAAAAATTTCCAGCAGACGAAAAGCGTCATCACTGAAAGGTATGGTGTGAGTAACTATGTTCATGAAGATCCCTCGCTGCCCATGATTATAACAGCTCGGGATTAATTCGCACAGTGACTTGTGTTCACTTTGTTCCACAAGTCACGTGCTCATTAAAACAGCGAAGGTTGGGCCAGGGAAACTAATTTAAAGGAAGGTTTTTCGACGGCAAACTGAGTCAGAAATTTAGAAATATCCAGCAGGTTGCGCTCGGCAGCCATCTCAATCATGCGGATAAACACCTGCACCGTCAACTCCACATCCGCCATGGCTCGATGGGTTTCCGCCACCTGCACTCCCAGAGAACGGGCCAGATAAGTAAGCCTGTAATTACTCAAATAGGGTATGAGATCTTTGGCCATCTTAAGGGTGTCAATGGCCGGAGTGCCATCATGGAGTCTGCGCCCTATCAAGGACAATTCATAGCACAAGAACCCTAAATCAAAACGCACATTGTGGCCTGCCACACAGGCCCCGGAAATAAAGGAAACCATTTGAGGCAAAATCTCTTCGGCCGTCGGCGCCTGGGCAACCATCTCTTGGGTAATATTGTTAATGCGGGTCGCTTCCGGCGGCAGAAGGCGTTTAGGATTAACTAAAGAATAGAATTTGTCGGTGATGAGACCGCCTTTGATTTTCATGGCGGCGATTTCAACAATACGATCGCCGTCCTGGGCCGATAAACCGGTGGTTTCTACATCAAAAACAACAAACTCTGTATTTTTTATTTTCATGCTTGTGTCAATGTATGTGAAAGCGGCGTAAGAAAAGGATGATACGCCTGCTTTGAGGTGGCTACATAAGGCAAACCAAAATCATCCATGGTATTGATAAGGGCGTAAGACTTTAAAGCTTCATCAGCACAAAAACGATTAAAAATAAACGCCCCCAAACCCCTAAATCCCACATCTATAATCTCTAATAATACGCAAAAAATTTGTGAATTCAAGGGATATCCAAAAGAATATGCTATGACCTTTTGGTCACTCTCGACGATACGGCCCACCAGGCCTAAAGGCTTGTGGTAGAAAAGAGCTAATTCATGCACGCTTTTGTTCTCTTCCAGCATGCTGCGGTAAACAGGCTCTTCGTGTTTGGCGTGGCGGTTTTTGGCCCAGCGTTGATAAAGACCCATACAAGCATTGAAGTCTCGTTCTTCATACGGCCGAAACAGCGCCTGGTGATGGGCTTGAAAATGGTTGATATCATGCCTCTGACTCTTATAAGCACCCCCTTTGAGTTCCATTAAATTTTGTCTACGATACACATATTCTTGGGACTTAGGGTAGATTTTAAACTCCCCCTTCCCTCTCGGTATCTGCTCTTGTTCTACATTCTCAATACGCGCTGTTTTGGCATTGATTTTATTCATTTTAGAAAAGGCCCGCTCTACGACGGAAAGTCCCCACGAATCGCCTAAGGGTGGCAGGTATAAAAAGCATCCCCTGGGTTGATGAGCATAAATACAAAGGTGTTCCTCCATCACTTCAAATTCGAAATCGAAAAAATCCTGCCAGAGAAAAAGGCAAGAAAAATGGAAGGCAGAAAGTTGATGCGTTTGAAGGCTCACATATTTTTCAAACAAAACCTTCCTGGCCAGTAAAGCATCGATGTTTCTCATCCTAGACCTCGATGGTAAATAAAAACTCCAGTTCCTGGCGATAGGGAGTATAGTCGTGCAAAAGACGGCTGTTATGTTTAAGGAAATCTTTAACTTGCGTTTGCGCAAAAAACACCTTCAAATAATCTGTGTGAATTTTAAGATCCTGATTTAGATGGTGCTCCTGAATATAGGGACAAGCCAAATGCACGTACAATTCCAGCCTCTCCTTACTCTTGGAGAGCACAAATGGATAAAGAGCACATTCAAAAGGTCTGTGGCCATAAATCCCGCAGGTGCTATCCTTCTTATTAAAAAAAACACAATTGTAATGGCCCCTTTGTGCAATGGTTTTAAGATAACCCGCTTGGTCGACCCCATCTTGCGCTTCCTGTTCCCCCACTTTGGGACGCCAGGGAGATTCGGCTAACTGAAAACGGCAACACCCCTCGCATTGAAGGCAGACACTGGAGGGAACAAATTGTTTCAAACCTCCCCAACCCTGCCTCGCCGGCCCGTCTCGCCGATGGCTCGCCGAGGCGGACAAGCGGGCTCCGGGGTTGGGGAGGTTATCTGTAATATCCTTTGAAGGCATAGTAACGAAGTTTCAATAAACTAAAAAAAGAATTTAGGATATCCCGGCCTATGTGAACTTTGGAATTCCCTTTATGCTCCCACACCACCGGCATCTGACAAATTTTCAGATGATGAAGCCTGGCTATCAAAAGAATCTCCGTATCGAAGGCCCAACCAAAAATCCGTTGCCTTAAAAAAACCGTTTGGCTGGCCTGCTGGGTAAACATTTTAAACCCACAGGTAAAGTCCTGACAATCGTAGCCAATCATTAGCGCTGACAATAAGGTAAACCCCTGCCCCAGAAATGCCCTGTACCAGGGCCGCTTCTGTTCCTGCAAAGAACCCATATTGCGATTGCCGATCACAATATCAGATAGCCCCTGACGCATGAGCACTAAAAATTTTTCTATTTCATTAAGGTCCGTCGATAAATCAACATCCATAAAAAGGCAGTACTGGCCATTAGCCTTTTGCATGCCATAACCAATCGCATATCCCTTGCCTTGATTACGCTGGTAGCTAAAAACTTTTACCCTCTGGTTGGCCCCGACGGTACCGTCGGGGTTGGGCCAATCAGAAAGCTTCTCTAAAGTATTGTCCGAGGAGCCGTCATTGACCACAATGATTTCATAGTCCAACTTAAGGCCATTAAGTTTATGTTCGATGGTCTTGAGATTTTCTTTAATGACTAAAGCCTCATTAAAGGCCGGCAGGATAATAGATAATTCACAGGACATATTATTTAACAACAAATCTATTCCTTACGTTTCATGGCAACCAGATACTGGCCCACTTCACCGGGTTCATATCGGGCCAATACATATCTAAGGATATCAATAAAATCTTCAAATTGATAACCATACCAGGCGGGCACTTCAGGAGTTAAGAAAATGCGTTCCATAAAAATAAAAGGCGGATTGGCGCTCTCTAGCTGTCTTATTATTTTAAGCACATTGTCTTTAGTCAAAATGGTACCGCAGCTTCCCATCCATGTGCGCATACGCATGGGTCGGGAGTTCAGCAGAGGGAAATAATAAAAAAATGGCTTGCGATGGGCCTGCTGAAGTATTAGTAGTTCGAAACTGCTTAACAATGGCACTCTGGCGCCTGCCGGAGTCCATCGATCAATCAGGGCCGCATCTTTCGAAAAATCGGTCTCTTTGTGATAAAAATCAATTACCTCCTGGTCGGTTTTAAAATCTTTTTCATATTTGAGACCTTCCTCTCGCTCTCCTAAATTATTGAGAGGGAGCTTGATCGCTTCCGGGACATCCACATACAACTGATTAAAATAATAAGAGTTATTTCCTACTCTTTGGGCTGTACGCGGATCAACGACGGGATTACGGGATACGTTAAGCCAATTAGGATATCCTCTCAACATAGGGGAGGTCAGTAGCATCAATAACGAGACACTCAAGAGAACCCAGCGAACAATATTTCGTTGCCCAGGATGCAACCTTCCAGCGATGAGATGATCTAACCAAAAGAATAAAAGAAAAATCCCCGGTAAACCAACCTCAAGATATTTGGTCGCAACTAAAATATAGTAGGAATGTAAACAAAGACCATAGATGCCAACCAGCGCCGCAAATAAAAATTTATAATCCTGTTTTTTAAAACACACCAGTATACATCCATAGAGGGCTGAGGCCATATAAAGCAAAGGGTAGGCCAACCCCCCTAAGGTAAAAAGAAATTCTTTACGCTTCAGGCTATCTGTTAAAGGAAATGTCATTAAATGATTATAAAATGCATTATTGTACTCACTAACATTCATCCAAAATTCCCTGGTCAAAGCATGGCCTTTGACTGTCAAATACGTCCACCCCAGCATAAGAACAGGCACCATCAGAACAGCCCCTGCATAAAATAACAGGCTCTTTCGAGATTTAAACATCCGTATTCTCAGATGAGGAACAAGAATATGGAAAGCTAAATAAAACAGCAGTACGGCGAGCAATAAAGCCCCTGTTGAAATCATGTGATACATGGCTATGCTCACAATAACCGCTACTAATATGAACAAAGACCGACGATAGGTCTGTAAATGTTTAAATAAAGTCCAAAAGAAAAGGATATCAAAACAATACCTGAAGACGGACGCCGGGGCCTGCTGCCAGATAATAGGGGCTTCCAGGGGGTCAAACATCTGCGCACGCATTCCCAGGATAATGGCCGCAAAAGCCATGATGCCGCTAACCAGCCAACGCCTTAGCAACAAATACCACAAACAGTAATAGACAATCCCCACCCAAAATAAACCTCTCAAGGCATTGGCATAACCAAAACCTCCAAAGAGTTTCATCAAGCCCGCGATCATGACGGGGAATCCGAATCCATAGGTCGATATAATATCGACATCTGGCAGAAAACCGTATAAAAGACCATAATTGACTCCCATAAAATTACCATCCCACTGATGAAACTGTTCTCCCATGTACATCCATGCCACCACGGCTTCAGGATTAGGAATATAAATCACTAAAAATATAAAGAGGATAGCTAATGCATTGGCTGCGTACATCCCCAAGGGAGTAGACAGCTGTACCAATGCTCCCGCATGGATACGGCTTGCCTTCTCCCGCATCAGTGGCCAGGCCCGGCATAGTTCTCCCCAAAAAATTTTCGTTAGTGCGGATAAAATCAAAGCGCCATAAAAAAGATTCTTGGCCCCGGAAGGCTGCTGGTCCATAATCATATGAAAGGCAGCGAATACCTCTACGGTCACCCAAAGACCTTGAACCCCCAATAACGGCCGCAATTTGGCCGTAAAATGTTTTTCCCAGAGCCGGTGTTTCCCAATGAATACAACCACCCCCTGAATGAGAAAACAGGCTCCTATAAAAATGGTGTATAAGAGAAAATCCCGATCGGGTCGAATACTTTCACGATATCTTAAAAGTAACGAATCATAATATGGCGTATGGAGATTGTAAGGGATGGCGTTAGAAATCGTTGCGGCAACAATTAAAATTTCCAGAGCCAGTAGAATGGAATATATGACCCAAATCATTGCCAAATAATATAATATTTTAGCTCATCTGGGAAGATAATAAAATTTGCATTTCTTATACAAAATGTTTAGAATACCACCCATGTCTCAACTGCGATTGCTATCTGTGGTGTTTTCCTTTCGCAACGAAGAAGCTGTGCTTGCCGAATTAATCCAAAGAACCCGTGCGGTTTTATCCAATGAGAAAGCTCACAAATCTATTGGTGATTGGGAATTGATTTTCGTGAATGACGCTTCCAGCGACCGATCTTTGCAAATCCTGCTAGAGCTTGCCCAAGGTAAAAATGATATCAAAATGATCAATATGTCCCGAAATTTTGGTGTGGCCCCTTGTGTCATGGCAGGCCTTAGCTTTGCCCAGGGTGATGCCGTGGTGTATATGGACACCGATTTACAGGATCCTCCTGAAGTTATTCCTCAAATGCTTCAGGCCATGCAGGAACAAAGGGTTGATGTAGTCCATACGGTGCGTCGATCGCGCCAGGGTGAAAGCGCTTTTAAATTATTTTTAACTAAAATCGGCTATTCGATCCTTAACCGCTATTCTTCCGTCCCTATGCCCTCTGAGGCCGGAGACTTCAAACTCCTTTCCCGCCGTGCGGTTGATGAAATTCTCAAACTTAAAGAATACAAACCCTATATGCGTGGCCTGGTCTCTTATGTTGGATTTAAACAGGCATTCATTCCTTATGATCGGCACTCACGCTATGCCGGCCAAAGCAAATTCTTTATTTTGGGGCCTAAAGCTGTCAGCAATTTCCTTAATTCCATCGTCAATTTTTCTTCCGTACCATTGCAAATCGCTTCTTATTGCGGTATCTGTTCGATTCTTATAGATTTTATCCTCATCATTTATGTGCTAGAACAAAAACTTACAGGGGTAGCAGTTCCAGGATGGACAGCTCTGATGATTGTCATTTTATTCATAGGTGGAGTTCAATTATTTTCTATCGGTATGCTTGGGCTGTATTTGAATTCCGTGCATGAACAGACTAAAATGCGGCCTCTTTACATTATTGAATCAACTTATGGAATCAACCTCCATACGTAATAGCTACCGAATACTTAAAGCAAATCTTTTCTTCACCGGTCTTCTAAGTAGGAAAATTACCATTCGTAAGTTTTGGAATATCTTCGTTTGCACCATCGCTTATTTGTTAAAAACGAAGAAATCAGCAAGAGCTCCTTTTCTTTTAAGTTTGGAACTGTGGAACGAGTGCAACGCAGGCTGCCTCTTTTGCCGCAACGAAAAGGGGCAGGTTTACAATATTAATCCTGAGACTCCCATGGTGGGGAGCATCTCCAAAGGTAAAATGCCGCCGGATATGGCCATGGAAATCATTGATCAAGTCAAAGATGATGTGCTTATCGCGGTATTGTATACCAACGGCGAACCGTTATTGTACCAGGAACTGGGAAAAGTCATCCGTTTTGCCACCCAGCGCAAAGTGATGACGATGATTGCCACCAACGGCCTGCTGTTTAATGAACAAAATGCGCGGGAGATATTAGAAGCGGGTATTGATTTAATCAAAATCCAGCTAGGTGGATTTACCCAGGATATTTATAGTATTCAAATCCGATACGGACATGTGGAAAAGCTGAAAGAAAACATCCGCATGCTGGCTAGACTTAAAAAGGAAATCAATACTCCGGTTCTGATTATGATCGACTGGATTACTTACAATTATAATCGCCACCAAATCCCCTTGATTCGCCAGTTCTGTGATGAACTTGGGCTTCTGTTAAGCTTTCGTCAAGGCAATCCCCGTGGAGGCCTTGAGGATAAAGAGGCTCCTCTTCCAACGACCACACTGCCTATGTCCTGTGACTGGTTATGGAAGGCTATGCAGGTTAATTTTAATGGAGAGGTCCTGCAATGCTGTGAAGGAGTGGTGTGGAGTAATATCGAACCTTACACCACTTATAAAACCGGAGACCGTAATATCGTCTCCATATGGAACGGCCTGGCAGCCCAGAATACCCGCCAACTGATGGCCGCCCAAGGGCGCAAATCCATGTCCATCTGCCGGCAATGCCAACGTGCCGGCGTTGCTTTTAAGTGGTAGTATTATCATTGCCCATTACCTATATCCATATTTAATCATATCCTTAAGCGTAGCTGTAATATTTCCTAGCTTAGCCCCTTTGGCCTTCCCTTGAGCACGGGGACGAAAAGTCACGGGAGCCTGGCTTATCCGATAGCCATTGGCTAAAGCCTTTTTAAGGCGTTCAATTTCCACGAAAAAACTGCGGCTTTTAACCGGCACGGTAAAAACCTCCCGACGACCCAACTTAATACCATTCACATCGCGGCCATTGATGCCGGTCACGAGCCACGCGAGCATATTAAATCCATAGGAGAGAATTGTCCGCCACAGACTGTAAACAACATGCCGCTTGCGACGTACCCCAATAATCAAGTCGGCGCGGGTCTTTTCCCACTGTTGGTACAATGCCAGTAAATTTTCCGCCGGCCATTGACCATCTCCACCGGTCATATAAATATATGTGCCTTGGGATTCCCTGAACAGTCGCCCAAAAGAAGCCACAATACCTTGATTGACCTCATTGCGAATCAGCCGTACCCGCGGATTGACCTCGGCGGCAGCGGTCAATATCTGCCAGGTCGAATCCATACTGGCATCATCCAAACATACCAATTCCCAACCCTCAATCCTCGACGACAAAATTTGTAACTGTCCGAGGTGTTCCTTGATAACGTCAGTAGCAACTTTGTCTTCATTGTAAAAAGGGATGACGACGGATAAAAACATATTTTATTTGTTTCGTTTCATCACTGCCAGGTATTGACCAGTTCGATCAAGCCTATAGTGATCCAAAACATATTGCACAATGAACCACATATTTTCTGCTTTAGCTAGATAAGCCGGTGGCGGTTGGCCCTCCAGAAAGATGCGCTCTAAAAACACATATTGAGGTTTATCCTTGGCCAGTTGATTAATCGCTGTCTGATTAAATTTGTTTGTACTGGTATGTAGAAAATTGAGCGGCAAAGTACGCATATGCTTGGGGCGAGAGCTAATTAAAGGAAAGTAATAAAAAAACGGAGCCTTATCAGCCTGAATAAGAATTTTAACTTCAAAATCGCTAATCAAAGCCACACGTTCATTGGGCTTAGTCAATGAGCTTATCATCTGTGCGTCCCGACTGAAATCAAAATCCTTGTGATAGTACCAGGTTAAAACATCCTCGCTGGGGACATCCCGTTCGGTAAACAGTTGTTCATTGGTTTCCTCCAACGAATTAGTCGGCATTTTCAACTCTTCTGGATCTTTCCGGGAAATGTGGAAAAAATAGCTCGATAAGTCTGCAGGAAGCGGCTGGGCTACCAGGGGATCCACCAGCGGATCATGGCTTAAGTTAAGCCGATTAGGGTAAGCCATAAACATATGGTTGGTCACTAAGGCATAGAGGGCTAAGGCTAAACCGGAAAATAAAATCGGATAACGCTGTTTAACTGACAGCCGCGTCACCAACATTTTAATCCAGTATCCCGCCACCAGCATCAGAGCTAAACCATTCACATAATAGCTGGTCAACAATGAACGAGCGATATAGTAATGGTCTAGTCCGAGTCCATAAGCCGACCAAGCTATCGCCAATATTTGCCAGCGGCTGCACTGGCCGGTCAGCCCTTCGACTTTGCTCAGGGTTGATCCCGAGTGAAATCGAGGGATCAGCCATAAGCTACCGACCCACAAAATAGTCCACACATAGACCAGCGGAATGACGAATCCTATAAGCCCCGGCCAGAACATATGATACTTAAAACTTTCATTCATAGGGTAAGTGCCAATGCCGCTTAAAAAATAGTCAGTAGTTTCTAACCAATTGCTCCAGAACTGATGTGTCAGTACGGCTTTGCCAGCGGCACCATAAAATAATGCCCCTGCGGTGGCTACGGGTAAAATCAGGGCCAAAAATAATATCCCACTCCTTAATCTGGTCTCTTGACGAACAAATAATAAGAGAAGATAAAAATAGAATGTTCCCATAAGAAACAATCCCGTCGAATCTGTATAAAAGCAGGCCCATCCTGATAAAACCCCTGCTGCCAATAGCCACGCTGGTCGAAGACTCTTTAAATGCCGCCACAAGAGTAAAAAGAAAAAGATATCGAAAAAATATCTCATCACGGTAGCACTTGGGTACGTCAATACAAATGGGTAAACGCCAGGATGAAACATTTGCACCCGCATCCCCAATAACAATACAAGAACCGCCAATAACCAGCTGCGTAGCCAAAGACCAGTGAAAATAAAAAAGGCTGTATAATAAATCAGGCTTCCCCAAATAATGATTTGCAACACATGCGCATGAGAAAATCCACCCATTAATCGGCATATCGATGCAAATACTATCGGCATACCTACCCCGTATTGCGAAATATGGTCAACATCCATGATATGCCCTTTATAGGCCGCCCAGCCTGGAGCCAGCACAAAAATATCATGGTGATGGAATTGCTCTCCAAGATACATATGCGCTGACAACCGTTGGGGAGAAGGAACATCGATAACCATGAATATCAAAACCAGACCAAACAACTGCAGTGCTTTTCTTAATATGGCGCGATTGGTTGGATCTACAAAAAGCCTGTAAACGGCTTGGACGGTAGCACTAACCCAAGGCCAAGTAAATTTATTCAATACACATACAGCAGCGACGGCCCACAATGCCCTTTGGGCCAGTGTAATCCGGTAATCATAAAAGACCGTTTGAACCGCTGCACAAATCAGTAATGTCGTTAACACAAATTCGGTGATCACAAAACCTGCTGAAACCGCCGGCTGATAGCAACGAAGTATGAATGCCATCAACAAAGTCCCCAGGACAAACACTATAAAATAAACCACCTGTGGCAAAGCTAGCTTGGCTGTTAGCAGGATGGCTATCATCCAAACTTGAACGCCTATGCAAAGCGTTAACAAAGCTATACCTAGTAAGGTTTTATTTTTACTCATCAATGATAAAAATGCGAAAGAAGATTAGGGTAAAAGGTAAACATAACATTGGTTAAAAGTGCACCTAAGCTTAAAAGTAATAAGATTAGCTTTGAGTCCCGCGCCCGCATATATCGATCTATACCGAAACTTATCAGAGCTACCAAGGCCAGCGGTGACCAATAAAAACCATAAAGGTCTGACACCCAAGCGAAACGGGCATAGCAGGCAGGACCGTAAAGAGCTAATGCGATAAGTAAAATGTCGTCGGATTTAAAAACACGTTTCACAATAATCCAGACTAAAACCGCCACGTACAGCAAAGGAATGATAAAAGACATGGCATAGGAGAAGAAATGTCGGTAATGCAAACAAAAATAAATGGGTAAAGGCTGAGAATTTTTAAGAAATTCAATATGAAATCCTTGATAAATGATCAGGACGAGGGCCAAGTAGGTAATGGCCCATACTCTTAGCCACACCATTCTTCGAAGATAACTAAGCAGCAAAGTAAAGACCATAATATCTGGCCAATGAGCTAAAGGTGTACGGTCAGGATAAAGCCACACCAAGGGAGCCGCTCCTAAATTAAACAACTGTAATTTAATCATTACCAGGACACCTGCAGCCGCCATCAAATCACTCTGCAACCAACTCCGCAAAAATATAAAACACGCCGCGTAATATAAAAGACTCAACAGAATCATCCGCTTGTCTATCCCCTGCAACGGATCAAAAATCCATAAACCAAAAATCCCGACCAATGCCAAGAGAACAACAACCGCTATCAGTGGATTAATGCTCTTTAAAAGCTCTTCTCGTCGCTGCCAGTAATGACAAAGTTCTGACCAGAATATCCTTGATAACAGCGATAGACCAATGGTTATATAAAGCATCCCCCTGGCCCAATGGGGATCACCATACTGAGTTATTTTAAAAGCGGCAAATGCCTGTAAAAAAAGCCAGACGCTATCAACAATGACTAGCGGCTTTAATCGTTGGGCCAATTGGGAATCATACCAACGTTTGCGCCAGAACCAGATGAAGACAACTTGGGCTAACAGGTTGATAGCGACCCAGAAATGATAAAAAGAAATGTCCCTTTTAGGTTGGAAAAGCCGCAATAACTGGGGCGCTACACCTTTGGTAATAGGCGCCCACGGAATAGGAATAAAACTAAAAATTAGCACCACGACCACTAATACCTGCAGAGATTCCACTAAGGTCAACAGTGAAATCCAATATAAATTTCTGCCAATGGCCGTACGAAAGATGGACTTTATCATGATTTACGTTTCATCGCCACCAAATATTCCCCATACTTGGCAGGTTCATAATGAGTCAAAATATAATTTAATAATGAAATTAAATCCTGAGAATCATGCAGATAGGCTTGCGGCACTTCATGCGTCAAAAATATCTTTTCCATAAACACGTATTCGGGCTTGCGCGACTCCATCCGCTGGATTTCACGATTAAGATTGTTGACCGTATAGATAAGGGTGACGACAAAATTACGCATACGCCGAGGCCTGGAATTCACCAGATCAAGAGTATAGAAAAATGGCCGACGCTTGGCCTGGATAAGGATTGGGGTTTCAAAACTACTCATGAGAGGGACCTGTTCCCCTGCTGGCACCAGCTGATTAATGAGAGCCGCATCCTTGGTATAGTCAATTTCCTGACGGTAAAAATCTTTAAGCTGCTGGTCATCTTTAAAATCTTTTTCTATAAAAAGCATCTCATCTTTCTCACCCAATGAATTTACCGGCAACTTAAAGGCATCCGGATAGGAAATAAAAAGATGGTTGAAATAGCTAAATCGTCCCGGTGGATTTTGAGACACCACTGGATGGGTCATGGGATTGCGGGATAAATTAAAAATGTTTGGGTAAAGCAAAAAAATATGATTGGTCACTATCGACACGATGACAACTGCCAAGGTGGCTAACAAGATTAGCCGCTGGCGATAAGCATTCCATTGTTTTAAGGCCAGTGACAACCAAAAGCAGGCCAGGAAAGCAAGCACCGGCCCTATGCGCAAATAGGCGGTTGTGTTATTAGAAAGCTGAGCATGGTAGTGGTAATCAGCCAAAGCGTAAACAATAGCCGCCAACACCACCAGCCCCTGACGCCCCACCTTTCTTTCTATCATCAGTCCAATAAGCCACACAGAAATCAGAGCATAAATGACCGGTAAAACAAAGGCCATGGACGCCTCCAGGACGAAACCTGGAACTAAGTTATTGACAAGCGGCTGACTTTGATGTCCCACAGCATAAAAACGGATAAATTCCAATTGATGATCCCAAAATTGTTGACCAAAGGCATACTTGCCAACCGTTAGCCAAACGCATAGAAACATCACAACCCAAGGCAAAATAATCAATATCAGACGCTGCCGAAAATTGAGCGGAAGAAAAGAATTATCTTTAACTCTGACGGCGTAGATTTCCCTAGCTATCAGGAAAATATAAAAAGTTGACAATAAATAGAGCCCTTCTCCTGTGGCATTATAAATAGCAAGTCCGGACGCTATGGCAGCCAATACCAGGCTAAGAAATACGGGGCGTCGGATATGCCAAACTAAAAGAGCAAATAAAATGGCATCAAAAAAGAAACGAAGCGGCGTTACTTGAGGATAAGTGAACGCAAAAGGGAATGTCTCTTCGTGAAATAGCTGCAAGCGTATGCTGATAAGTATCCCGATAACAGCCAGTATTGTCCCTCCGAAAAAACGTCTGAAGATCCAGTACCAGATCAGGTAATAGACAACCGCAATAGCCATCATGACCAGCAATGCATTCTCAT
>JAHFGE010000108.1 GCA_023247575.1 Candidatus Omnitrophota bacterium
GTATCCTCGCCGGTACGCACAATAAAAATGGGCAGTATGGGCGAGCCTGTACGCATGGCAAAAACCACCGGCCCTGAGGCGGTCCCTGCCGGCCGTCCGAAAAATTCTACGAAAACACCGGCCCTGCTGCCATTGTTTTGATCCAAAGGAATGAGAACAATTTCGTTGGCCCGTAAGGCACGCAGGGTTTGATTGACGCAGGCAATACGCGGATTGGTGTGGATAGTTTTTAAACCTATGCTGTTACGCAATTCCAGCAAAGGTTTTTCCAGCTTTTCATCCCGGCTGGGACGCATAATGGCATTGGTGGGATACCCCATCAAAGCCAGATAGGAAAACATCATAGGAAAGTTGCCAAAATGGGCGGTCACGGCAATCACACCCTTGCCCTCTTTTAAAGCAGCGTCTAAATATTCCCGAGACCGCCCCCGAAAAGAGGTCCTTTGAGTAATCATGCTCGGACGCCAGATGAAATATGCCAGCTCTATAAAGCCATGCCCTAAATTATAAAAACATTGTTGGCAGATTTTTTGCAACTCAACCTGAGGCCTCTCTTGGCCTAAGGCCAGATTCAGAGTTTCCATGGCATGTTTGCGCATGCGTTTTAAAACCAAAAAACCTATCACCAAAAGACCGCGGGACAAAAGACGCACGAACCAATAGGGCAGGATTCTAAAAAGCCCGGTAAAGAAATGAAAGGCAAAACGAGCCAACGCCCTTTTGATTTTTTTATTCCAATCTTTATTCATCAACCGAGTATACCTTTGACAACAGCTGTTAACTGGGCGGAATCAATGGGTTTGGTCAAGTGTGTCACCGCGCCGGCATCTAATTCGGCCTTGATATCGTCGTCCGAATCCTTGGCGGTTAAAAACACAATGGGGGTTTTCTTTAGAACCTCATAGCCCTTCATTTTAGTACACAAGTCGCGGCCTTTGATGCCCGGCATAATGACATCCAAAATAATCAAGTCGGGGCGCTGTTCCAATGCCAGTTGCAGGCCTTGCTCCCCATGTTTGGCGGAAATAACGATATATCCTTCTTTGGTTAGAATGGGAGTAATAATAAAATGTACGCCAGCATCGTCATCAACTAAGAGAATTTTTTTAGGCATATGCTCTCCTCAAGCCCATTCCCCATAGTATACATAGAAAACAAACCGATGTAAAAACATCTGCATATTTTGTATACAAGGTTTGCCGACGGTTGACGGGAACATCCGCCGTGGCTGTGGCTGACACAAAAGTCTTTTTGCCTTTGCTGTCCTGGGCCAGACGGATCATGCGGCCCAAAGGGTCTACAAAGCCGCTGACTCCTGTATTCGCCGCCCTCACCAGCGAACGTTTATTCTGTACACACTCGAGTACGGCTTCCTGCAAATGTAAAAAAGGCTCCTTGGTGTCCATAAACCAGGCGTCGTTGGTGATATTCATAAAAAATTCACCGCCGGCCTTAGTGAAATTACGCCATAAATCATTGATAGTATCTTCAAAACAAATCAACACGGCGAATTGATGCACGGGATTAAGAACAGGAAAAAGGGTGTACTCAGTTCCCGATGTAAAATCTTCCATGCCAATAAAACGATTGATCCATCCCAACATCGGCCGCAGCGGTAAGAATTCGCCAAAAGGCACCAGGTGAATTTTCTTATACTGCCCCTGAATGGTGCCGTCTTTGCCTATCAGGATAGCGGAATTGTAATAACGGCCTCCTTGATAAACGATAACTCCCATGACGATGGGGGTTTTAAAATCTATGGCCTTGAGCCGAATTTGCTCGACGAAAGCCGGTTGCTCACTCAAGACTCCCGGCAATGAGGTTTCCGGCCACAGGATAATATCAGGACGGTCTTTAGCCACCATGTCGGTTAAGTCTAACGTTTTCTTCACAATGGAAGGCTTGTAGCGTTCGTCCCATTTAATATTTTGAGGGATGTTAGGCTGCACCACCGCTACTTTCACCGTCGGAAGGTAGGGAAAATGCTTAAAGGTCCATAGGCCGTAAGCAAAGGAAAAAGCCAAGAGGATTAATGTAATGATTTGTAGTCGACGAATGTCCTTTAAATCCGTAGGGGCGATTATTAATCGCCCCCTACCGACAAATTTTATTGTCTCAAATACCACCAAATTCACCAACATCACCAAAAATGAAATGCCATAAAGCCCGATGATGTCGGCGATTTGAATCAACACCAGATTTCTATACTGCGAATGCCCCAGCGTGCACCAGCCAAAACCCGTAAATAAATTAGCTCGAAGGAATTCCAGTACCGTCCATAATGAGGCCAGCACAAATACACGCGGGATAAGAGGTAATTTTTGAAAATAAACAAACCCACAGGCAAAAATGGCCGGATACAAAGCCAGATAAAGGCATAGCAGCACAGTACCTGGGTAAGTCACATAGATGAGCCATCCTAAAGTACCGAAGAAAAATACGAAGCCAAACAGAAAGCCCCAGCCAAAAGCGCTGCGCAGGCTTTTACCATGCAGGACCCACCACAGCGGCACCAGCGCCACCCAGGCCAGTTGCCACCATTCGATTTGGGGATAGGAAATAATGAGTAGGACTACAGACAGTAGACAAAGGACAGTATTTTTTAAAAAAATCATGGGTGAAAAGTTTTAATCCAATGGCCTAAAGGTAGGACTAGTACAATTTTGCATTTATAATGCAAATTTACACCACTGGCCCTCTATTTGTCAAGGCAAATACGTTTGTTCTGGCGGCTGTAGACCGAAGGACGACCAGGCACCGTTGATGGGAGTGATTTTGATAATGACGGGAACCACGCCGGTGAAATCCCAAGACTGGAATTCTTGGATCATGGCGGGATCAACATTGATCTGTATACCTGAATCCTGCTTCTGGATGTCCAATTTCAAATCCCTGGTCTTTAAATCAATACCGCCGTGAGTAGTCATGGCGGCGTCGGAAATTGGCAATTCGATGGTAAACTCAGCACCGCCTTCGGGACGATTGCTGGCCTTAATCGTTCCTCCCATATCCTTGATGGCATACCAAGCCTCGGTTGTCCCCAGGCCAGTTCCTCCAACCTTTGTTGTATTATCCAAATTGAAAATTTTTTGACGGCCGGTAGACTGATCATCGCCTAATTGATCTGGCGTTAACCCAGGGCCGTTGTCGATAACACGAACGATCAGACGATGATCTTTCCTTTCAAAAAAGGCCCTTGCTTGAATCTTTGACGCATCACCTTTATATTTTTGTTTTGCCGCCTGGTAACCATTCGTGAGAAGATTATTAATAGCGCTATAAAAACTGTATTTGTTCCCTCTCAAATGAACTATCTCCAAGTCTTCTGGGATGACCAATCGTCCCTTTACAAACGTCATTAAATCTTCCGTGTCTTTGATGGCAAAGGTCTTTTGAGAAGATACGCCGTCAGCTAAATCCATCCGACTTTGCAGTCGCAAGGTATAATGAATAATAGATGAGAGCCACTCTTTGTCGCTATCATTAAGGTGCTTATCCGCAAGGGAGAAATAGCGCACAAAGGCAACGACACTGGCGTAAACTTGCCTTATTTTTTCCATTAGTCTTTTCTGAAATTTGGGGTCAAAACGTACCGTATATCTCTCCATCTCCATTTCTCTGAGCAATTCATAGAACTCTTTACATAATGTATTTAATGCTGGATTGTTCCTGGGATCCAGTAATGCAGGCACCTCATTTTGCTCCACAATCCTGTTCATGCTTATTTTTGCATATGAATATGGGTTAAGATCAAAAAAATTGCCATGGCCTAGACTGCGGACCGCAACCGCCAAACGTTCTGCCTTTTCCTGGGTACTCATGGCCTGTACAGGCGGCACGGTTTGGGCGGACATGGCAGCGTCGGATATTTTTAAAGCCTGTTGTAATAAATCAATCCGCTGCTGGCGCTGTGTATCCCTCTTAATCGGTAGCGGTAAAAGATCGTCGCGACCTTTAAAATCTCCCTGGCTTTGTTTTTGACGCCATTGGTTATATCTCGTTTCTATTTTATCGACCAATACCAAGTAATTCCGGACCGACTCTTTTAGTTTTTTATTCTGACTCATCGCTTTGGCTAATGTTTGTGGATCTATGGGTTTATTGTTCGCTGTATTTTCCAACAGAAGCTCTATCAAAAAATCCACTGTCATAAGAAATTTATCGAAAATTCTGGAAGGATTACCCCTAACATACGGCCATGCCTCGACAGCCTCCGGGGACAATGTCCTGAGCCACCCTCGTTCACCAAACCAATGCGCCATTATGGGGCTATTCTCGTTCAGGTCCGATGCAACAAAAATATACTGATGAGTCGACATAAAATAAATCACCAATATCAAATCAATGGCCTTTTGAATATATTGTTCTTTTTTAAGTACCACTGCCGCTCTCGCAAAAGAACTCAGTTCCTGGGAAAGATCGATTTGTCCAGCTGTTGGAAACAAATATAAATCCCGGAAAGTATAATTTTGCGGCATACCTTTCTCGATTTTCCAAACATATTTGGGGTTGGTCAAAAAATCACCATGGGACGTGATCTGCTCCAATCGCTTCGCCAACCGATTTTCTAACCCCGGTATTCCCAAAAAGGCATTTATTGTCTCTTTATCTCCAAAACGTTCAAGAAAATTCCGCATCCCAAAACTGCTCTTAATTGTCTCGATGATCGATTGACTGGACATGGCGGCGTTGAAGGGCTTGAGATTGACGGTAACGGCATAGTCAGCCTTGCTTAATTCCATGACCTCCTGGGGGTTCAACTGTGTGCGGTCGGTGACGATGACGGCACGGTCTTTGAGCTGTGTCCCGCCAGAGAAATATTTACGTGGGATAGGTTGGCCGGTGGGGGTGTCGACGTCTTCCTTAATATAATTGAACACGCCTTTTTTGTAGGCGGCGAGGTATTGTTGGTAGATAGCTTCAACATCACTGGTGTCATTGCGAGGACCCGCCAAACTGTACGGCGGGGACGAAGCAATCTTTTTAGATTTAAGAGATTGCTTCGCTTCGCTCGCAATGACACTATTGCTATATTCCAGTCCTTTAATTTTCTTCTTATCCGCATAAACCTTATTCAGAATGGCCTCTCTAAAATTTTTCTTATACCAGCTGGCGAGGATGAAGGCGTGGAAGATTTGGCGGATGGCGGCGAAATTTTTGCCGGTGTTG